>NZ_CAJHOE010000001.1:600000-921931 GCF_905120475.1 Campylobacter suis
GAATATTTTAAAGAGAGAAAAATCGTATAAATCGTACAAAACCTTAATCAAAAAAGCCAAGCCACAACGCAGTGGCTTGTAAATTTTGTAGATTTTTCTTTAATTTTATTTGTAAAATTTATATTAAATTTACTTTAATTTTATAGTTAAACCCTTACGCCCACTATAATATTTGTAGCTTTTATGATAGCTTTTACATTATCGCCTGCTTTTAGGATTAGTTTTTCAGCTGATTCTTTTGTTATGATGGCTGAAATTTTATCGCCATTTGCATCGATAACAATCTCAGAATTTACAGAGCCAGCTTTTACTTCACTTACTTTGCCAGCAACTTGATTTGTTGCGCTTAGCTTAAACTCTCCATCTTTTGCAACGATAACGCTAGAAGCCTTGAACAAAAATACCACTTTCTTACCTACTTTTAGCTCAAGAGCTTTTTCGCTATCTGTGGTAACTGTTGCTTTTAACACTTCGCCGCCAGCTGTTTTACCTACTACTAAAGAATTTACAGCACCAGTTCTTACTTCTGTAAGTTCAACTTCCACTTGATTTCTAGCACTTATTGACACTATTTTCTCCTTGATTTTAAATATGAAAAAGGATTATATATAATAATAACTGAGCTAAAACTTAAAAAATTTATATAAATTTTAAATAATACTTATTTTATTTATATATAGGTATATGGTGATTTTTTGGTATTAAAATTGTTTTTAGATATTTTAGAATTTTTAAAAATTTAATATTTAAAGTTATTAAGGTTAAATTTGAAAATTATTATTAAATATGCTAGAATAACGGTTTTAAATTTCAAAATAAGGATAAAAATGAAAGAAAAAGTAAAAGCACTTCTTGAGGCAAATCCAAAAATATCGCTTGCAAAAATAGGCGAAGAACTAGGCTTGGCTCGCGAGATAGAGGTCATAGAAAATTTGCCAGCAAGCCACTGTAAAGAGGTTAGTGGAGATAAATTTGAAGAGATTTTAAATGACATAGGCACATGGGGCGAGGTTCTTTTTATCAAAAACACTCCAGCTTTTATTATAGAATTTAAGACAAATATCCCAAGTGGCAAAAAGATGCAAGGGTATTATAACTTCAACCATAAAGAGTCAAAATTTGGCGGACACTTAAAATTTGAAGAGATAGATAGGATATTTTTTGTATCGCAAACTTTTATGGGGTTGCTCTCGCTTTCTGTGCAGTTTTATGACAAAGAGGGTAATAATATCTTTAAACTAAGTGTAGGGCGTGACGCAAAGATGAAGCTACTACCTGAACAAGTGGAGAAATTTGACGCGTTAAAAGCAAGAATTTAAAATTTATTAATTAAATGATTTTGCGTATCATAAATTTAAATTTATAGTTAAATAAAATTTAAATATTATTTTGGTAATATATATCAAAAATTTTTACAAAAAAGGACAAAATATGAAAGAAATGGTGATTGAACATATGAATGAAAATCATCAGGAAATTTTGGTTGAATTTGCTGAAAAATTAGGCGGCATAAAAGATGCAAGCGATGCGAAGCTTGTTGATGTTGATGAAGATGGCATGAACATAAGTGCTGGAGGACAGAGCTTTTATGTAAAATTTTTAAGTAAGGCTGATAACTCAAATCCTATGAGCTATCGTGATGTTGTAACTGAGCTTTATGCGAGTTTAAGTTAATATTTAGGGCTTAAAAGCCCTAAAATAAATTTTATTACCTACTAAAAATATTCAATTAATCTTTAAAAAGATTTTGTTAAAATAAAAAACACATTCACACAAAAGGAAATTTTATGAAAGAAGTTGCGATAGAGCATATGAATAAGGATCATGCCGACATAGTTAAGGCATTTGCACAAAAACTAGGTGGCATAAAAGAGTATGAGGGCGCAAAGATAGCCGACATAAATGAAGATGGCATGCAGATAGTAAGTGGCAATGAAAGTGCTTTTGTGCCGTTTTTAAGCAAGGCAAAGGATGGAAATTTTAAAGATGTCATCATCGAGCTTTACTCAAGTATCAAAAAAAATAGCATTCAAAATACCACACAAGAGGGGCTTATAAGCTTTGTCGATGGCTTTAAAACAGTTATCATCTCAAGCCAAAAAGATGGCAAAAGCGTGAGTTCGTATGCGCCTTTTGTTAAGGTTGAAAATGAAATTTATATCACACTTTCATCTGTGGCTGAGCATTATCACGCTATAAAGCAAAATCCAGACAAAATTTCAGTTATGTTTTTGCAAGATGAGGCAGAGGCAAAAAGCGCTTTTGCAAGGGTTAGGGTGAGTTTTGAGGCGGCGGCTAGTTTTATGAGCGATGAAGATAGGGAGAGAATTTTTGATAAATTTGAAGAGAAATTTTCTGATGATCCATCTTTAAAATTTATCCGTGCGATGAAAGACTTTTATGTTGTTAAAATTTCACTTGGCAAGGGTCGCTATGTAAAAGGTTTTGGTGCGGCTTTTGATACGCAGGGGTTTGAGATTTTAAATGGTGCAAGGGTTAGCAATCCACATACAAAAAAGTAAATAATGGGGCAAAAAGCCCCGAAATTTAGAATGTCATTTCAAATGTTAGTTTGAAATTTCTACCAGGCGAGTAGAAGCGGTTTATGCCAAGTCCTGTTTCTTGATCTATCATGTTGCTTGTGCCAAAAGGACGGATTGAGCGAGCATTTTCCCAAGTTAAGTATTTTTTATCACTCATATTATAAACACCTGCTCTAAAGGTTAAATTTTTAATCGGCTGATAAAATGCTATTAGATCTAAAGTCGTATAGCTAGTGCTCATCCATTTTAGATTATGATCATCTTTTGTTTTTCCTTCATCTTCCCAGTATATATTGTATGTATCGGCTGGATTTTTTGCTTTAACTTTTGTTACATAAAAATCGGCTCCAAATTTTTTACTAGGCGCAATATATCCAACAGAAAATATATCCGTTTTTGGTTGAATGGCATTCATAGGAACCCACATGTCGTATTTGTCAACAAACATTTTGCCCTTTTGTCTAGTTAGTTTATAGTCAAGACTAAAGCCTGATAAGCTTTCATGAATTTGAGCCAAATCCAGCTTAGAGCTAATCTCCAAACCAGTTACCTTTGCTTTTGAATAATTTATATTTTGGTATTTGATAAATCTTCTATTTTCAGTACCAACCTTTTCTTCTATATATCCGTTGCGTGCCAAATCTATAAAATTCTCATAATCCGTTCTAAAAAGATCTATCGTTAAAAAGCTTGCTTCATTATAAAAAGTAAAGGCTACTTCTTTTGTTTTTGCCATCTCAGCTTCTAGGTTTGTATTTGGAAGTATCGTAAAATCTGGATGTTTGAAAGTAAAGTAAAGCTCATCAGAAGTAGGAGCTCTAAAGCCTCTTGCGTATTTTGCTTGAATTCTTAAATAATCAAGTGGATCAACTGTCGTGCTTATGGCAAATGATGACTCTTGATACTCTTTTGATTGTGATATGTAGGATATGTTTTTAGCTGCGTTATCTTTATTTACGGCATCAACCCTAGCTTGTTCATCTTCGTATGCTTTTCTTGCAATAAGATAGTCTGTGTAGTTAGCATAATCAGACCAGTCTGGAACCTGAAGCTTGTTTGTTTCAAGCGGCACAAAAAGCCCTTTTACTATATCATCTGATATTTTTGGCGTTACGCCTGGTTTGTATGTTGGATTATGTTTTATTTTATCATACCTATAACCAAGTCCGAATGCTAAAATTTCATTTACTTTTATATCATCACTAAGATATAAAGCCCCGGTTTTGGTTTCAACTGGGATAAGAAAACTTGTTTTTTCATCCTCATGACCGCATAGATTAGAAAAGCTACTGCCACTTATGGGTTTGCATATATCCGCTTGATTGTCTTTGTTTGTGCCTACAAAGTATCTATTCCACCATTGTTTATTGTGTCCTTTATAGCCTTGGCGATTTACCATACTTTTGTCTGTTATACTATAAACTCCTCCATAGCTTAGTGTATGTTCTATATCTTTTGTGTAAAATTCTTTACTTAGGTCTAAATTTACTTGCTTTGTGTCGGTGTTTAAATCCCTATCTTTCCAGTTATTATCGACAAATCCATTGCTATTTGGTAAAACTACATAATCATATCCATCGGTTGTGTTTAGTTTTGCAAATTTTGATGAAGTTTTTTCAAGGTTAAAATTTTTATACTTATAAGATTTACTTCCTGAGCTATCAATTTTTGAAGTCATAAGAGTTAGTGGCTTTGAACAATCATGCTCATCACAATTTACATATATATTTGATGTGCTGTATTCTCTGCTATCGGTAAGTTCTTTGCCTTTACTATCGGTTAAGATATCTGAATTTTGCTGGGTTAAGATTATGCCATATCCAGCCTCTTGGTCTGAAAGAACATCATCTATATAATTTATCTTCCACTTCATAGCCTCAAGTTCTTCTCTTGTATAAAATTTCCCACCATAATCCACTGGTTCATAATCAGTCACAATAGTATCGTTAGTGACTTTTAAATCATTTCCGTATTTATCAACGAGTTTTGAATTTTTAATTTCAATGCCATCAGGATTTGCTATCTCTTCACACTTATCTCCGCCATCGCAATACTCTTCTGTTTTTGCTTTTAGCTTTATGTTTTGTTTATTGTAACTTATCTTTAAGCTATCCCAAAGAGGTGTTTCATCATAGTTTTCATAAACAAACGATATATTTTTTCTAGTGCTTTTATCGTGTGTATGCCTGTATTCATGCTCTCTGTCTTCGTTGCCCCAGTTTCCTCCAGTTATGTTTGTGTGTGTTAGAGGGCTTAGGTTATAAGACCAGTCGGTTCCTTTGGAGCTAACCTCGCTTTTGTCATAACCGATACTTAAACGATTTGTTTCGTTAAATTGAACTCCAAATTTTAAAAGAGTGCTTTCTTTTTTGATATTATATGGGTCTGCTTTTTCGCGCGTCTTTCTTCTTGCATTATCATCATATGTTTTATATCCATAGTTTTCTATCTCATGCCCATCTCTATCGGTTCTAATAGCTAAAATATCAAACCACTTAAATTTAGCTGCCAAAGTATGTGAAAACATATTTTCATTATTCATTGTTTGATTGCCAAATTTAAATCCATAATGCCAGTTTTTATCTATCAAATAATCCCTTGCATCCTTTGTCTCAAACATAACAGACCCACCCAAGGCACCGCTACCAGCCTTGATACTATCCGCACCTTTTGTTATATTTGCTTGCTTTATATTTTCTATTTCTACGCCATTTCTTGTGTTGTTAAAATTTCCATATCCCTCAAAAAGGTCTTTAAAACCTTGAGAATTTATACTTTCAGCTTGTTGTAACCCATCTATTTGTATCGCAACTCTATTTTCATCAACTCCGCGTATTGAGTATCCAGAAGCGCCAAATCTGCCGCTCTCAACGACTGAAATTCCAGTCTCATACTTTACAAGATCACGAGTATCTGAGACTTGCTGTTTTTCTAAATCTTTTGTGGTCTTTTTTATCTCACTTACTTTGCGCTCTTTTACATCCTGCTCACTCTTTTCAATGACTTCGATACTATCTAGCGAAACATCATTGTCGGCTGCAAAAGTTGTGATGGCGCTTGCTGCAAATATACAAAGCATGACTTTTTTGTTGGCTTTGCTATAAATGGCTTGCCGTTTTTTATATCCGACATTAAAACTCCTAATTATATGATATTTATTTTCATTTTTTAAATCTGTATTTTATAAAAAATATTTTTAAAATTTAATAAAAATTTACAAAATATTTTTATTCATTAAGCTTGTATTTTAAAAAAATTTTGATAAACTTACGCATTATCAAACGGAGGAGGAGGAACTAAAATGAAAGGCATAAAAACATGTTTTCTAAACGGATAAAAGGTCACCATAGTGGTCATCCCAAGCGTGCAAAGATGGCAAAACAAAAGGATTTGTTTGAGTTTTTAGACACGCAAACTCCTACCCACAAAGATGGCGCGATATATTTTCATGTGCCATTTTGCGACAATATCTGCTCATTTTGCTCGATGAACCGCACAAAGCTTGATGATGAGCTTGATGAATACACCGAGTTTTTGCTTGCAGAGATAAAAAGATATAGTGAGTTTAACTATATAAAGCAAAAAGAGTTTAGTTCTATTTACTTTGGCGGAGGTACGCCAACTACGCTAAAAGAAAAACATCTTGAACGCGTGATAACGGCGATAAAAGAGGGTTTTGTTCTTTCAAAAGATGTCGAGTTTAGCTTTGAAAGCACACTACATAATCTAAATTTATCCAAGCTTCGCCTAATGCAAGAACTTGGCGTAAATCGATACAGCATAGGTATACAAACATTTAGCGAAGCTGGCAGAAAGCTACTAAACCGTGCTCATAGCCAAGCCTCAGCGATAGAGCATTTGGCGAAGTTAAGGGCAGAATTTGATGGTATGCTTTGTGCAGATATCATCTATAACTATCCAAAACAAAGTGATGATGAGTTAAAATTTGATGCTGCAACGCTAAAACAAATAGGCGTTGATAGCGTGAGTTTTTACTCGCTTCAGTTTTTAGATGGTTCTGAGTTTAGCAAGAATCACGATACGAGTTATTATGAGCTTGAACGAGATAAAAAGTTGCACCATTTGTTTGTCAATGAAATGCTTGATGGCTCGCACGAAATGCTTGAACTAACTAAAATTTCAAAAATAGGGCGCGATGTTTATAGGTATATCCGCCTTTCTCATGCTGGTGCAGACATTTTGCCGCTTGGCATAGGCTCTGGTGGAAAGGTCGGGGATTTTGGTATATTTAATATGAAAAAAGGCGTGCAGATGCTTGGAATTTTACCGCCAAGCGAGCAAAACTATAAGAAATTTATAGCATTTTTTCAGTATCATGTACTAAAATTTAATGACATAAAGTCTTTTATAGGTGATGAGTGTTTTTCTGAACTTTTGCAGACATTTAAGCAATGGCAAGACTGGGGATTGTTAAATTTAAACGAAAGTGGCTATGAGCTTACTTTGGATGGAATTTTTTGGGGAAATACAATGGCTGATGAGATAACAAAAATAACACAAAAGGAATTTGACAGATGAAAAAGATCGTGATTTACTCTTCTCAAACGGGAAATACCAAAAAGGTTGGCGAGGCGATAGCTGATGAGCTTGGTTGTGAAGCGGTTAGCTTTGAGAGTCAAAAGGCACAAAATTTAAGCGAATTTGATTTTATAGCCGTGGGGTATTATATCGATAAAGGCGGTCCTGATAGCAAATTTAAAAGATTTATAAAAGAAAATATCAAAGATAAAAGAGTAGGGCTTTTTATAACTCTTGGTGCTGAGCCAGATGGCGAACATGGCGCTCATATGCTAAATGGAGGCAAGGTTTTGCTTGAAGAAAATGGTTGCGAGGTTTTGCGAGAGTTTATATGTCAAGGAGCCATATCTGATGAAGTTATGCAGCAAATGAGAGAGATGGTGGAAAAGATGGGTGATAAGGCTATGCATCAGATAACGCCTGAGCGTTTGGCAAGATGGGAGGCTGCAAAGTCGCACCCAGATGAAAATGACTTAGCAAATGCAAGAAAAGCTTTTGCTGGAATTTAAATGAAAGCTAGATAAAATACATAAAATTTTATGTATTTTTAAATTTGGTTTTTTTGTAAAAGCCCCAAAATGGGGCTTGAAGTTTGTTTGCACCGCAAACCTAAATTTTAGTGTCAGCTACCGCAGCATGTTGTGCTGGCTTCGTTTGCCGCACTTAGAGCAGCCTCATAGTTTGGCTCATCTGTTATCTCATCACAAATTTCCTTGTAAATGATGACCCCATTTGCATCTATAACGAAAATTGCACGGCATGTAAGCCCAGCAAGTGCGCCATCTGCTAATAAAACGCCATATGCGTTAGCAAATTCCTTAGCCCTAAAGTCGCTACCTGTTTTTAGGTTTTTAATGCCCTCGGTTGTGCAAAATCTCCCCATAGCAAAAGGCAGATCCATTGAAACTACGACCACTTCAGTATTTGCAAGTGCTGCAGCATGCTCGTTAAATTTCCTAGCCTCACTAGCGCAAACACCAGTATCAAGCGATGGAACCACGACCACAACTTGCACTTTACCTTGTTGTCCGCCGATTTGAATATCCGAAAGGTCTTGTGCCACAACATTTACAACAGGAGCACTTTGACCCTTGCTAAGGGCATTGCCAGTTAGAGTGACTGGCGAGCCTTTAAAATTTACAGATGCCATTTTTATCCTTTATTTGAAGTAAAATGTGATTATATTTAAAAAGGATAAACGAACTCTTAATTGTATAAAATTTTATAGAAAAATAAAATTTTTTGGCTATTTTATTAATAAAAATATATAGTTTATATATTTTAGCAAATAAGCTACTTTTAATTAAAATAAATTTATTTAAAATATAAAATCAATAGTTATAATATAATGTAAATTTATCGTTATGCTTTATTTTAGCTATTTTAGATAAAATTTTTTACTTTTTTATGTATTTATATAAAAATATACTTATATTATAAAAATAGTTTAAATATTTAATATATTTTATTTTTTATTAAGTTTTATTATGCAAAAATTGCAGAGTAATAAATATGCAAAGTTTGCATAAATTAAGAAGGAGAAAAAATGGGAGTAAATGCTAAGACTGGCAAAGTCATTTGTCCGTACTGTGGGACTGGCTGTCAGGTCGAGCTTCATGTTGAAGATAATGTGATACGCTCAGCCACAGGCATTGATGACAACCCAGTAAATGAGGGCAATCTCTGTCTTAAAGGCTTTTATGGCTGGGACTATGTCGGTGCGCCAGATCGTCTGACAACACCTATGATACGCAAGAAAAATGGCGTTTTTAGCAAAGATGGTTCACTTGAGCCAGCTAGCTGGGATGAAGCGTTAGATCTTGTTGTTGCAAAGATGAAAGAGGTTAAAGAAAAATACGGACCAGACGCACTTGTGGGAAATTTCTCGGCGCGCTGTACTCTTGAGGATAACTATGTAGCGCAAAAGATCATGCGCGCAGTTATAGGGACTAATAATGTAGATCACTGTGCTAGAATTTGACACGCTCCAACTGTGGCAGGTCTTGCCAAAACAATTGGTAATGGAGCAGCAACAAATAGCTTCACAGAGATAGGACCGCATAGTAATTGTATCCTGATGATAGGCTCAAATCCAGAAAATGGACACCCAATAGCCGCTATGCACATACAACGGGCATTAAATCGTGGCGCAAAACTCATAGTAATCGACCCGATAAAAACAGAATTTGCTAGCCGTGCAGATGTGCATTTACAACTTGCGCCAGAGCATAATATCGCTGTGATAAATGCATTAATACATGTCTTATTTGAAGAGGATTTGATAAACTGGGAATTTGTAAATGCGCACACAAAAGGTGTTGAGTATGTTCGTGAGGTGGTTAAAGACTACTCTCCAGAGACTGTTAGTAAGTATGCAAATTTAAATCCAGAAGACATAAGAAAAGCTGCGCGAATGTATGCGACTATCCGCCCAGCCGTTATCACTCACGGTATGGGGGTGACACATTTTAACCACGGAGTTGGTGCGGTTTGTGATATATCAAATTTGTTTTTATTGACAGGAAATGTTGGAGAGCTTGGTAGTGGCGACTTGCCTATAAGGGGTCAAGAAAATGTCCAAGGGTGCTGTGATATGGGCGTTTTACCTAATATCTTCTCAAATTTAGGCTCAGTCACAGACCCTGAGCAAAGGGCTTGGTTTGAGAAAGTTTGGCATTTAGAGCCTGGGTTTTTAAGTGGCAAGATAGGACTTCATAAGACCGAAGTTCCAGATGCTATACTTGATGGAAGGATTCACTTTTTCTGGACGATGGGTGAAAATCCAGTTATGACTGACCCAAACACAAATCACTTTTTAAAAGCTATCTCAAAAATTGATATGTATGTCTGCCAAGATATATTTTTGACTGAAACTTCGCTTAAGGCTGATGTTGTTTTGCCAGGTGTTGCAAGTAGTGAAAAGGAGGGTTTGTACGCAAATGCCGAACGCCGTGTTCAGCATAACGAAGCGGTCATAACTCCTCCAGGAGACGCACGCCAAGACTGGTGGATAATCTGCGAGATAGCAAGAAGACTAGGTGCAAAAGAGGGCTTTAACTTTAAATCCCCTGAAGAAATTTGGGAGGAAGAGAGAAAATGCGATCCCAGAAGATACGGTGGCATGAGCTATTATCGTATCAAAAAACATCACGGACTTCACTGGCCTTGTCCTAATGAAGATGATATGGGTGGACAAAGCTTGTATCTTGATAAGAAATTTTTCACACCAGATGGCAAAGGTAAGCTGATACCGTGCTTGCATGTAGGAAGCTTAGCTGAGATAGAGCCCGCAAAAGAAGAGTTTAGAAAACGGATAAATTTGCCAGACGATTGGGAGGTAATGGCTGGAAGCGTAGATGAGCCAACGGATGAGAACTATCCGATACAGCTTTTAACGACCAGAAAGGTCTATCAATACGCTGGGGGCATAATGACACGCCGCTCAAAGGCTATTGAAAATGGCGGAGATAGTATCGGTCCTATCGCTGAGATGCACCCAAATTTGACTAAAAGATATGGTATAAAGCATGGAGAATTTATCAAGGCGTGGAGCAGATACGGCTATATCGTCATTAAGGCAGATATCACAGATGTAGTGCCTGATGGCATTATCCAGATGACCTACCACTACTGGGAAAGCTGCTGTAATGAGCTTACTAGTAATGGCTGGGATTTGATAGCTAAGACTCCCACTTTTAAGGCTGCGATTCAGATTAAGCGTATCGAAGAGGATGAGTTTTTACGCATTAGGGCTGAAAAACGGATAAAATTTCAAACCGATAAGGTTATATTTGATGATTATCATCATCATCCTTGCACTGGCGATGCGCCAGTTGTGCATTAAATTCATTGTGCGAGTTGCAAAACAGCACTCGCACTTTTATCTTATAAATTAAACTGCTTGTCTAAATTTTCGCTTTACTAAAACAACACATGAGATAAATGAAACAAGCGTTAAAAAGTAAAGTATGTAGCTTACTATCGGATGAGAGGCGTTGTTTGCGTTTTCTAGTTTTTTAACTGAGATAGCGTTAAAAAACTCATCAAAAACAGGTATGCGCCAACCATAGTATTTCACTTCCACAAGTGCCTTTTCTTCAGCAAATGCAGTTGCTCTAGCCTGTAAGTCAGCAGAGTTAAATTTCATATAAAATGGAAAGCCCCAGCGGGTATCTTCGTTGCGAAAAGATAGGACTTTTTCGCTATCTGGAAATTTTGTATATAAAAAATAAACATCACGCACTACGCCGTTTGCCGTGCGTTGTTTGTTTATAAAGCCATCCTTATCCATGCGTTTAACTTCAGTGCCTACGATGGTTAGCGTCTTGTAGCTTGGGAGTGCAAAATTTATAATAGCCACGGTTATTAGATGTGCCATTAAGATAATACTAATCGCAGCGTTTTTAAATATATTTTTCATTATTTTTCCTTTGTCTTTTTAAGCTTCAAGTCCCATAAGCAGGCGAAGTGCTAGGTTTGCTTGATGATTTGCGCAAATAGCAACTCGTGGCGCCATAAGCCCTTGACCTATGCGAGCTTCGTTTTTAAGATCGCCGCATACATGGACATTTTTAGCAAATTTCATTGTTTTTATGATATTTGAACTATGAAGACCAGCCATGCCAGAAGCAGTGATGATCTGTTTACTTGCTAAGCTTGCGCTAGCTTCATTTAAGAACATTGTTTTGCCCACAACATTATCAAATGCCTCACATATTATAGAGCAAGGGGCAAAAATTTCAGCTACATTTTTGGCGTCTAGATAAACATCGTGAGTTATAACTTCTACAAATGGATTAACTTGAGAGATAAGCTCTTTTGTTGCTTCTATTTTTTTCATACCGATATGGTTGACAAAGTATTGCTGGCGATTTAGATTGCTTGGCTCAACCACATCAAAATCAGCCAAAATGAGCCTAGATACTCCAACGCGAGCAAGACTAAGAGCGATATTTGATCCAAGTCCTCCAAGTCCTGCAATACCTATCGTAGCAGAATTTAAAGCGGCATTTAGCTCGGGAGAATTTCTAGCCTCTATCATGGCTTTTAAAATTTCTCTTTCTGGCATTACGCCACGCTTTATAAGAGTTATCTTATCGTTATCTTTTAGCTCTTGTTGTTCTTTTATCGCAAAGCCATTGAGTATAAAAATATCCGCATCCGCTAAGTCATGTTTTTGTATAAAGGCTGAAATTTCACTACCTTGTGTAAAAAATTCAGCCCTAAGTTCTGTTGTGTCGCTTGCTTTTGTGCTAAAAGTAAAGCCATTTATGCTTATTTGCATCTTTTTCCTTTAAAATTTTAATACATTTTATCAAGAAAGATTAAACTAAATTTTAAGGAGCAAGCCTTTTTATGTCTTAAAAACTGCCTATCTTTGATAGTTTTTAACAAATTCACTAATGCGTGCGATACCCTTTTTTATGCTCTCAAGATCAGTTGCAAAGCTTAGTCTAAAGTAGCCGCCCATACCAAAGCCAACCCCTGGAACACAGGCTACTTTACCATCTTCTAGTAGTTTTTGGCAAAATTTCATATCATCAGGCTCAACTGCTTTGCAATTTACAAAAAGATAAAAAGCCCCATCTGGCTTAATAACGCTAAGTCCCGGGATGTCGTTTATAAGTCTTACTGCCTCGTCTCTGCGTTTTTTATATTCGCCGTTCATATCGGCGATGTCAGCTTCAGTTTCCCCAAGTAGTGCTGGTATAGCTCCTGCTTGAACGAGTGAGCAGATATTGCTTACACTTTGGCTTTGTAGGCTTTTCATGGCGGTATTTAGTTCATCCATAACGCTTGCTGTATAGCCAAAACGCCAGCCTGGCATAGCCCCACATTTGCTAAGTCCGTTTATGGTGACCGTTCGTTTAAATGCATCTTCGCTAACACTTGCAAATGCTATAAACTCGCCATCAAAGACAAGTTTTTCATAAATTTCATCACTTATAACCATGATATTTGTTCCCTCTAAAACCTTGGCGATAGCCTCTAGTTCGGCTCTTGTATAGATCGCGCCGGTAGGGTTTGATGGGTAGTTTAGGCTTAAAATTTTAGTTTTTGAAGATATAGCGTTTTTTAGTTGTTGTGGCGTTAGTTTGAAGCCATTTTCTTCGCTAGTTTCGATAAATACGGGCTTTCCGCCACAGTATTTTACTATCTCTGGATATGTTACCCAGTAAGGTGCTGGTATGATGACTTCATCTTCGTTATCAATAAGAGCTGAAAAGATGTTAAAAAGAGAGTGTTTTCCGCCAACATTTGTGATGATCTGAGTAGTTTTATACTCTAAGCCGTTATCTCGCTTTAGTTTTGTAGCGATAGCATTTAAAACCTCTGGCGTGCCTGGCACTGGTGTGTATTTGCCACAACCTTTATCAAGTGCGGCTTTAACTGCATCTTTAATCGCTTTTGGCGTATCAAAGTCAGGCTCTCCTGCACTAAAGCTTATTACATCTATGCCAGCAGCTTTCATCTCTTTGGCTTTTGAGCTAATGGCGATAGTTATAGACTCGCTTAGGCTCTGAACTCTTTTTGATAGCATCTTATCTCCTTTAAAATTTTTTGAATCTTATACTAATGTGGCTAAAATTCAGGGCAGATTAGCTAAATTTGCCCTGAAAATTTTTGTAGATGTTTCGATATGTAAAACTATTGGATAGTTTTTAGGTAGCTGTTATCATTTAAAAAGAGATAAAGTTCACCTAGAATTTGCTTTTTTTGTGTTTCGTTAATAAGTTTTGACTTTTCTAATCTCTCATTTAGCGTATCTTGTATCGCATAGACATCATAATCCATATCTTCCATTATATCAAGTATACTCTGACTTTCAAGAAGGTGCGAAATTTCAAAGCCACTTTGAGTCATCTTTATGGTTGCTTCTGTTGGATGTGTAAAGAGATTATGCTTCATACCAAGCACCTCTTGATACGCTCCAACTAAGAAAAATCCAAGGAAATACTCCTCTTTTTCAACATCAACATCGTGTAAAAGTAGAGGGTTTTTCTCATCATTATAAGAGATCTCGCCATCGCTATCGCATGTGATGTCCCATATTGAAGCAGGCAAAGTAGGGCGGATATCTAAGCGATCAAGCGGCATAATCGGAAAGTCTTGCTGCAATCCCCAAAAGTCAGGTAAGCTTTGAAACATAGAGAAATTTACAAGATAGCGCTCTTGTACATCTTTTTGGATTTTACTTAGGTCTATGTTGCTTTTATTGCCTAACAAATTTACAGCTTTTTTGCTAATAAGACTGCATAAAACTTCGGCATTTGAGCGATCTTGAAGATCAACATATCCAAGGTCAAAGAGTGTTAAAACGCTCTCCATGTGGTGTATACTGTCGTGTAGATACTCAAGAGCATTGCTTGGTTTTATAGAGCTATAAAGGTCATTTAGCTCGGTTATAAGTTGTGGATTTTTCTTTTTTAAATTTAACTTTTCTTCGGTGTAGTCCTGAGAGAAGAGCTCTAACACGGGAGCAACTAAAAGTGCGTGAGAGGCAGCGATAAAGCGTCCACTTTCTGTAAATATATCAGGCTCTAGCTCACCTTTTTGCTCTGCGATAGTTTTTAGTAGATACACAACATCATTTGCGTATTCGCTTAGTGTGTAGTTTCTGCTTGTAGTTTGCTTAAACTGCGAATACTCAATCGCAAGCCCTCCACCTAAATTTATGGCTTTTAGATTTGTAGCACCCATTTTCCTAAGCTCAGCATAGATGTTTCCAGCTTCACTGAGTGCCTTTTTTAGGGTGTGAATTTCGGTTATTTGAGAGCCGATGTGAAAGTGTATCATAGTAAAATGATCTAGTAAATTTGCTTTTTTAAGCATATTAACAGCTTCTATCAGTTCAGTTGAGGTTAATCCAAATTTTGAGTGTATGCCACCACTTTTTGCCCAAAACCCAGAGCCTGAAGAGTGCAAGCGGATACGAAGACCTATGTTTGGCTTTGGCTTAAAGCGCTCTTTGCTGGTTGCTACTATGGCTTCAAGTTCGTTTAGACCCTCGATCGTTAAAGTTATGTTATGTCCCATCTCAGCTGCGATAAAGCCGATATTTATCATCTCTTTATCCTTAAAGCCGTTTACGGTTATAGGAGCGCTTTCATTATTAAATGCCATAGCGAGCAAAAGCTCAGCCTTGCTTCCAGCCTCAAGACCGTAGTTATGGGGCTTTCCAAGCTCTACAAGGTTTTTTACAAAACCTGGGTATTGATTGACTTTTAAAGGATAGACGGCATTAAAATTTCCCTTATAACCAAACTCTTTTCTAGCCTTATTAAAGCTTGAGTAAAGCTGTTCTATTTGCTTTTGTATCATGTGTGGAAATCGCAGTAAAAGCGGACCTCGGTACCCATCATCGCGAATTTGTTTTACTATATCGATAATGGCTGGACGGCTAGGCACATTTACGCAAACCTTGCCATTTTCTATCACGAAATTTGAATTACCCCATATGTTAAGACCATAGTCGTTCATATTTTAAGCTCCTTTTCAAGCTCGTTGATTTTTATGTTTTTTTCAGTTTTATCTATCAAATTTTTATAAAAGACTTCACCGTTTTTGTGCTCATTTTCACCCACGCAAAGGAAAATTTCACAGTTTTTATTATCAGCTACTTGCATGTGTTTTGCAATTTTTTTGGCTTCATAAGAGATCTCAATCTTAAAATTTTTACGCAACTTTATACCAAGCCCAAAGATAAAATCTAAATTTTGACTATCTAACGCACAAAGATAAGCTCCATTTCGCTCACTTTTATGCTCTTTTAAAATTTCCATTATTCTTTCAATACCCATCGCAAAGCCAACACCATAGCTTGCCTTGCCGCCTAGGTATTCAACTAGGCGATCATACCTACCACCACCAGCGATGGCACTTTGGCTACCTATCTCATCACTTACAAACTCAAACGCCGTTTTGCAGTAATAATCAAGCCCACGCACAAGCTTAGTGTCTATTTCGTAATTTATGCTGTTTGCTGTTAAAATTTCTTGGAGTTTTTTAAACTCAGCTGCAGCTTCATCGCTCAGGCTTTCTATCATCACTGGTGCATTTTGATAAATTTCTTGACATTTTTTCTCTTTGCAGTCAAGCACACGGATAGGATTTAGCTCTTTTCTTCTCTTGCAATCTTCACAAATTTCATTCTCATGCAAGCTTAGAAAATTAAGTAAACTTTCCCTAAATTTAGGCATACTTTGACTATCGCTAAGTGAGTTTATCTTTAGCTTATATCTTATATTTAGACGGTTAAAAATTTCAGCAAGCATAAGTATTACGCTCGCATCTTCAAGCACGCTAGCCACTCCAAAACTCTCTACACCAAACTGATGAAATTCTCGCAAACGCCCTTTTTGTGGACGCTCGTATCTAAACATAGAGCCGTGATAAAAATATCTATAAATGCCACCAGCCCTATCTTGTTTGCTCTCTATAAAAGCCCTGACAACACCAGCTGTGCCTTCTGGGCGCAGACAAACATCATTATCACCTTTATCAATAAACTGATACATCTCTTTACCGACTATATCACTACTCTCTCCGACACTTCGTTTAAAAAGTGTAGTTTGTTCCAAATGCGGGGTTTTGATAAGTGAAAATCCATAGTTTCTTGCGACATCTTCACAGGTTTTTACGATATATTCATAAAGTGCGCTGTCGTTTGGCATTATATCTTTCATGCCTCGTAGTGTTGTTATCATGAAACTTCCTTTGAACTAAAAGGCTGATTTTATCAAATTTTTGTGAAATTTAGGTTTAAGCCAGCCTATTCAAATATCAAAAATGGCGCTTGCAAGATGTTTCTTATTATCTTAAATGGCGCGAGTAGCGTATCGGTTAGTACTTGTGAACTGTACTCTGGTTTTTCGGTAGTTCCGCGAAGTTTTATAAGAGTGCTTAATTTGCGCTCTTTCCCAAGTAAAATTTGATTTACTATCGGGATATTTTCGATAATAGAGCTTGCGTCTTTTAGAAATTCAATTTGTAAGTCAACATCTATATCTTTTGTTTTTAAATTTATCGTGCCGGCACCTAAAATATCGGCACTTGTGCCATGAATTTCAATCGCTATAAATTTTAAAATATCACCATTTTTTTCAAGTAAAATTTTACCATTTTTAGCCGAAAATCCCTTTTGGTTAAAGTCAGGTGTTTTTAGTGAAAGTAGCGATGGGATCGAGTTTATAAAAGTTAAAAGCTGCTGATAAAAGATGTAGTCTTTAAAGTATGTATCATAAAAGCGAATTTCGCCTTTTAAAGCCTCTTTTGTCCCCGTGACCTTTAGCTTAAATTTACCTCCTTCAAATGTCTCGCTTCCAAAGAGTTGATTGACGAATTTGCCGTCTATGTCGCGTGCTTCTATAGTTATCTCATCTTTATTTTTGCTTAAATTTATACGCCCGCCATAGGCATTTGAACCTAGTTTTATAAAGTCTTGTTTTGCCCAAACTTGATACTCTTTAAGTTCTAGCGTGCGGTTAAAGTCCTCTAAAATGATGTTTGAGTTTTTAGCTTGTAGGTTTGCGTTTATATCGCCAAGAGAGTCAGTTAGGCTTGAGTTATCATCATCGCTACTTGCTTTTATTAAAACATCAAGGTTATTTACCCCAAGTTTAACCTCTTTTTCATCTGCGATCTCAAAATTTAAATGCCCACTTTTTGTGTTGCCTTTTATTAAATTTTCTTTTACATCGATATTAAATGTGTCAATGTTGTAAATTTTTCCATCTTTTTTGTAAAATGGCAGATCAAAAGTCGCCTCTTTTGCTATGATGTCAAAGTTTTCAAAGTCACTTGTTTGGATATTTATACTCTCAAAGCCATTTATGCTTAGTTTTGAAAGTAGTGCGGAGTGGGCTATGAGCGCTTTGTTTGTTACATTTATCTTATTTTTAGAGCCAAAACTTAGCTCAAGACCTAGATTTGCAAATGTTAAAAGGGTGTTTTTGCCACTATAATCAAGCACGGCGGTTAAATTTTCATCTTTTAATGATAAAATTTCACCTATACTAAGCTCTTTTAGCCTGCCGCTTATATCCCCTTTGCTTTTTAAAAGATCTATATCAACGCTTGCGTCAGAGTTAAAGAAATTTAAACCAAAATCTTTTGCTTTTATTGCTAATTTATCAGTGTTTTTAAGCTCTATATTTGCACTTTTTGCGCTAAATGGAGCGTCTGCTATGTCTATTTTTGCATCGCTCACATCAAATTTACCATTTGCAACTACATTTAAGTCATTAAAGGTGATATTTAGATCAAGATTTGCCCTTGTTTTACCACTTTTTTGCTCTACTGGAACGGAAATTTTATAGGCTTTTAAGATGTCGTTTATAGACTTGTCATAGATTGAATTTGTTTTTATGTTTATAAAAATTCCCGCCTTTTTCTCATCAAAAAGCTCATAAATATGCAAACTTGAGCCATCAAGTTTTTTGCCGCTATAAGTTGGTTTATTTAGACTAAAGTCAAGGCGAGAATTTTCAAGGGTAATGTTTGCGTCTTCGACATTTATATCTTTTAGGCTTTTATCAAGTGAAATTTGTAAGTTTTGTGCTTGTGCCTCTCCTTTTAGCTCGTTTAAGTAAGGCTGTGCTGTTGCGATATTTATGCGACCATTAAGCTCTTTTATGTGATAGTTCTGTGCTTTTATGTAGCCATATATCCAGCTTGAAACTTCTTTATCAAGTCCAGTTTTTTTAGTTATCTCTTGCATAAAATTTTTAAGTGAAGTAGCGTTTGCGTCATAAATTTTGTACTTTAAGTCATCCTTTATCAAAGCAAGGTCGATGCCTCCAGCTATTTCGTGCGTTTTAAACTTTCCACTAAAAGCATACTTTTTATCTTTTAAATTTGCACTTGCGTTGCCAAAAATGCTTAGATTAAAGTCTTTGAAATTTAGGTTGTTTATGTTGATTTTCTCAGTATTTTTATCGATCATTTCAAGTATTTTTATATCAACTGTAATGTGTGGGCTATCTATAAAAAATGTATCATCTTTGTATAGAATTTGTAAGCTCATATCGCCTATATTTACATCCGTTAGTGAAATTTCTTGAAAGATCTTATCTAACCAGATGGCATTTTGTGAAAGTTTATAAAACTCAGAGCCCGAGGTGTGAGTATCTTGTGCTTTTAGTTTTGGTAGAGTGATGTTTTGTGCGGTAAAAATTATTTTTTTATCAAGTTTTATGTATAATTGCTCTAGTTTTAGTCCAGCAAGCTCAAAACTGTCTATTTTAATACCAATTTTTAGGATAACAATGAATGAAAGAACAAAAACTAGCAAAATTTTTAGTAAATTTATAGCTATTTTTACCATCACAGAGCTCTTCCTTATTTGCGCTATTAGCGTTGTTTTTTACCTTTCTCGCCCAGTTTATACTTCTAAAGTTGTCTTTATACCAAAGGGGAGTGTGAGCGAAATTATATCTTATTTAGCTAATCGCAACTTTAATGTCAGCTCGCTTGATAAATTTCTAGTGCGTTTTTTTGGCATGCCGCAGTCTGGCTGGATACAAATGAATGCAAATGAGCTAAGCAGGGGAGAGTTTTTAGAGCGTTTAACTCGCACAAAAGCTGCAATGAACGAGATAACATTGATACCTGGTGAGACACAGATAGTGTTTTTAAATGAAGTGGCACAAAAATTTGGACTTGACGCAAAACGCCTAAACGATGAAGTCCTAGCGCTTTCTCCGCTACCTGATGGCTTTTTGGTGCCAAATACATACAAAATACCTCTTGGAATTTCAGAGCGACACTTAGCTTACTATCTTGTAAATGCTTCAAAGAAGGCACAAGAGGAGATTAGCAAGAAAATTTTTGGCGAGTATAATGAGCGCAAATGGTTTAAAATTCTTTCCGTTGCTGCCGTCATACAAAAAGAAGCAGCAAATGAAGCTGAGATGCCACTTGTTGCTTCAGTTATCTATAACCGCCTAAATAAAGGTATGCGTTTGCAGATGGACGGCACGCTAAACTATGGAATTTACTCGCATATGGCAGTTACGCCTGAGCGCATAAGAAACGACACAAGTGAGTTTAATACATACTTAAACAGCGGAGTTCCGCCGACACCTATTTGTGCTGTATCCATAGCAGCCATAAAGGCAGCAGTCGCGCCAGCTAAAAGCGAATATCTTTACTTCGTCCTTGATAAAAAGAGTAAAAAACATCGTTTTTCAAAAACTCTAAACGAACACAACGCAAATATAAATTCTCAAAAATAAGATGAGTTTAAAAACTTTGTAATAAAAAAAGTGCTAAATTTATGGGATTTTGATAAAAGGAACAAAGATGAAAATTTCTGTTATCGGTGCTGGAAATGTTGGTGCAAGCACAGCTTACGCACTTGCTATGCGTGGAGTTTGCGATGAGCTTGCGATGGTTGATATATTTGGCACGACAGCCCAGTCAAAAGCTATGGACATAGCTCAAAGCGTTCATGTTTTTAACAAAAACCTAAAGGTACTTGGCGGAGATGATTATGCATTGATTGCTAATAGCGATATTGTAGTAATGACTGCTGGAAGTCCAAGAAAACCAGGACAAACTCGTGAGGATTTGCTACTTATAAATGCAAAAGTGCTTGATATGGCTGTTAAAAATATCGTAAAATACGCTCCAAACGCCTTTATCGTAGTAGTTACAAACCCTCTTGATGTAATGGTTTATCTTGCTTATGAGTTTAGCGGTTTTGCAAAAAATAGAATAATAGGCATGGCTGGTGAGCTTGATAGTGCTAGGTTAAATTATGAAATTTCGACGCTAAAAGGCGAGTTTTGCTCATCTAGCAAAGTGGTGGGCGCGCACAATGACAAGATGATAATTTCTAAAAATTATTTGAGTACAAATTTAAACGACGATGAGCTTGCCCATATAGACAGTCAGACTAGAAATGGTGGAGCAAAGTTTGTAAATCTAGTAGGCACTTCAGCATTTTATGCTCCAGCTGCAGGAGCTGTAAAAATTTGTGAAGCTATAAAAAATGATACAAATGAGCTTCAAAGCGTAAGTATAGTGCTTGATGGTTTTGCTTGTGGAAGGCTTGCAAAGATCGGCAAAAATGGAGTCGGAGAGGTTAGTGAGTTTAACCTAACGGATAAAGAAAATGAATCACTTAAGGCCAGTGAGGTTGAAATAGTGCAAAATATAAAATTTATCAAAGAAAATTTGTAAAAAAGAAAGAATTTAGATGATAATACGCGATGATGTAGCGGTTTGGGTAGATGAGAGCAGATGTAAGGCGTGCGATGTGTGCGTTAGTAACTGCCCAGCTGGCGTGCTTGGTATGCGGCTTGAGGCTAGTACTGTGCTTGGAAAGATGATAGAGGTTGTACATCCTGATGCCTGTATTGGGTGTAGGGATTGTGAGTTGCATTGTCCTGACTTTGCAATATATGTCGCTCAAAAAGGCTTTAAATTTGCAAAACTTACGCCAGAAGCAAAAGAGAGAGCTTTGGCTGTTCGAGCAAATAAATTTCAAAAATTGGAGAGCCTATGAGAGAGCTTATAACTACTGGAAATGAGCTTGTTGCAAGGGCGGCTATTGAGTGCGGATGTAAATTTTTTGGCGGTTATCCTATAACCCCAAGCAGTGAGATAGCTCATGAGTTAAGCTCTCTTTTGCCTGCAAATGGCGGAACTTTCATACAGATGGAAGACGAGATAGCTGGTATATGTGTTGCTCTTGGTGCGTCAATGAGTGGTACAAAGGCTATGACAGCCAGTTCTGGACCTGGGATCTCACTAAAGGCTGAGCAGATAGGTTACTCTTTTATCGCTGAAATTCCACTTGTTATAGTAAATGTCATGCGTGGTGGACCATCCACTGGACTTCCTACAAGGGTGGCGCAGGGCGATGTTTTGCAAGCAAAAAACCCAACCCACGGCGATGTAAATATGATAGTGCTTGCGCCATCAAGCTTAACTGAGTGCTACACCATGACGGTTCATGCTTTTAATATGGCTGAGCGTTTTATGACGCCAGTTATGTTGCTACTTGATGAGACTATAGGACACATGCAAGCAAGGGTTAAGATACCTGAAATTTCAGAACTAACTATTATCTCAAGAAAAAGCTTTGATGGTGATGTTAGTCAATATCAACCATATGCGGTAAAACATAATGAGCCAGCCGTGCTAAATCCATTTTTTAAAGGCTATCGCTATCATGTTACTGGACTTCATCACGGCGAAAGAGGCTTTCCGACTGAAGATGGCGATATAGTTGCATATAACATGAAAAGACTATTTGATAAGATAGACAGCTATACAAATGATATAGAAAAATTTGAAGAGTTTATGCTAGATGATGCCGAAATCTGCATAATAGCCTATGGAGGCGTCGCTCTTTCAGCAAGATAAGCTGTGCTAAATTTACGCCAAAAAGGGGTAAAGGTAGGGCTGTTTAAACCTATATCATTGTTTCCAATGTGCGTTAGTGAGCTTTATAAAATAGCAAAGAAATTTCAAAAACTACTCATCTGTGAGCTAAATTTGGGACAATACGCTGGTGAAGTCGTAAAAGTAACAGCAAGAAATGATTTTTGCACACTTTTTAAAGTAAATGGCAGACCTATAAGTCCAGCTGAGATTGAGAAAAAACTAGGAGAGTGCTATGGCGTTTGATTATGATAAGTATCTAAGAACGGATAAGATGCCTACACTTTGGTGCTGGGGCTGTGGCGATGGTGTTGTTCTAAAAAGCGTGGTACGAGCCATAGATGAGCTTGGTTGGGATATGAATGATGTTTGTGTGGTGAGCGGTATAGGCTGTAGCGGGCGCTTTTCAAGCTATATAAACTGCAACACTGTTCACACTACGCATGGGCGAGCGACAGCATATGCAACTGGCATAAAACTGGCAAATCCAGACAAAAAAGTCATCGTCATTACTGGCGATGGCGATGGTCTTGCCATAGGTACCAGCTACACTTTGCACGCTGCACGCAGAAATATAGGCATAAAGCATATCTTAATAAACAACTTCATCTACGGTCTTACAAATTCTCAAACAAGCCCGACAACGCCAAGGGGTTTTTGGACTGCGACAGCTGAGTATGGCAATATCGATCCAAGTTTTGATACCTGTAAGCTTTTAATGGGGGCAGGAGCTAGCTTTGTAGCAAGACAGAGTGTGCTTGAGCCAACAAAGCTTACAAGACTTTTAAAAGATGGTTTTGAGCACGATGGTTATGCATTTTTTGATGTTTTTTCAAACTGCCATATAAATTTGGGTCGTAAAAACAAAATGGGCGAAGCTGTAAAAAATCTTGAATGGATAGGCTCAAGAATTTTAGACAAGACTAAATTTGAAGCACTTGATGAGGGCGATAAAGAGGATAAATTCCCGCTAGGAGTGCTTCATAAAGATGAACGAACCGAATACACAAAAGCATATGCAAAGGTAATAGCCAAAATGCGCGATGGGGTGGATATAAATTTTAAGGAGCTAGCGTGAAAAGTGAGCTTAGATTTGTTGGAGTTGGCGGGCAGGGCGTTATTTTAGCTGGCGAAATTCTGGCAGCCGCAAAGATAGAGAGTGGAGGATATGGAGTAAAAGCATCTACCTACACTTCACAAGTGCGCGGTGGTCCAACTAAGGTTGATATTATCCTTGATGAGAGTGAAATTTTATATCCCTATGCAAACGAAGGTCATATAGACTTTATGCTTGCTACGGCACAAAAAAGTTATGATGCTTTTAAAGATGGCGTGAAAGATGGGGGTATTATAGTTATTGAGCCAAATTTAGTTAAGGCGAGCCAAGAGGATAAAAATAGATGGAAAATTTATGAGATCCCTATCATCTCTATTGCAAAAGATGAAGTTGGAAATGTCATAACTCAAAGTGTCGTTGCGCTTGGTGTTGCTGTTGCAATGAGTGGCTGCATAGATGAACATGTCGTGCGTGCCAGTATGCTTTCTCATGTGCCAGAAAAGGTGGCTGTAGCAAATGACAAAGCCTATGCTCTTGGACTAAAGTACGCAAGAGAGCTTTTGGGGTAATAAAATCGATTAAAATTTTGAGTTTTAAAAAGTTCAAAATTTTAATTTATACGGTAAAGTTGCGTTTTAAATTTAAATAATTTGAATAAAAGCTAGGTTTTATGAGTTCATATATCTTTTAATGTTATTAACCTTGGCTATCTCGCCTTCTATATGCTTACTTTTTGTTTTTAAAATTTCAATCGCTGATGCCGTTAGAGCTTGTGCCTCTACTGCGTCTTGAGATGAAAATTTTTGCTCGTTAAAACTTGCGACAAGCCTTTTTATTGCATCAAAATCTTCATTTATGATAGCAAGCTTAAAGTCATCTAGCCACTTCATTGGGCTGTGCTCTCTCTCCATGCTTCTGAAAGCTGCTTGACTACATTTGTAACTTCATTTAGAGCGGCTATATCGTCTTTTATGTTTGCTTGAACTAAAAGCTCAATCTGCCTAGTGTATAGCCCACTAAGATAGTGAGCTATATTTCCTTGTGAGTAATCAAGTGAATTTAAAAGCTCAACAAATATAGCATTTGCTTTATTGATATTGTAGACCTTTTTTTCGATATCACCAGCCTCTATAGCCTTTTTTGTACGAAAAATAAATCTCAAAATACCATCATATAACATCTCAATAAGTTTAGTCGGAGACTCTATGCCTCCGACACTTGACTGTGCATATGCTGCGTATGCTGTATTGTTTATGCCCATTTTATCCCTTAGTCTTTACTTTTTAATTCCGCATCTATCATAGCTTTTAGCGTTGCGAATTGATTTTCAAGCTCAGCTATCTGTGCATCGTACTTACTCCAAGTATCGCGCATAGATTGATATTTTTCATCTAGTGTTGTCTGAGCCTTTTCTTTTTCTTTTTCTAATTTTTTGTTCTCTTCTACTAAATTTGAACTATAAAGCGTAAGTGAGCCTTTTTCTCCAGTAAGTTTATCAACTTGTTCAGTTAATTTTGTAAATAAACCCTCTGTTGTCGTGCTTCTTGCATTTACAGTTTGTTCGCTCATACCAAAATTTGCTAGGACATTATTTTTGCCTTTTATTTCAATGTCTGCACCATCGCTTATTTTTAGTATTATCCTTGTTTCATCTGGACTCAAACTAGCATTAAGACCTAAAACTCCAGCGCTATTTATGGCTTTTAAAAGTGCCAACGCATTATCTTTTGCGCTTGAGCCAGCGCTTGTTTCTTCAAGTTTTATCGTTTGACCATTTATAACCAAGTCTCCCGCTTCAAGTTTTAGAGCACCATCTTTAACAGCACTTGTTCCCATGTAGGTTATAGTCTCAATAGTTGTGGCACCCATGAAAAATTTTCTAACATCTTCTGCATCAGCTGAAAGTTTAGCTGAAAACTGAGATGCGTCAAACTCAAGTTTGCCTTTTTCGTTCATTGTTACGCCATACTGATCTATACTCTTGCCTTCGTCGTTTTGACCTGTTAAAATTCTATTAAGCGTTTGTCTTATAGATGTTATCTCGTTTATGCCTTGCAAATATCCAGACTGACCAGTTTCGCTATCATAGCTTGTAGCCTTGTCTAAGTTTTCTGTTAGAAGGTTGTACTGCTCTACCATCTCTTGTACAAATTTACCAAGGTCGGCTGTATCTTGAGTAACATTAAAGCTTGATTTGCCAACTTCATTTAGTGTTATTGATATACCAGAACGCAAGTCATCAAATTTATTTGTCGTTCTAGTTATCTCAAGACCGTTGTAG
Source organism: Campylobacter suis (assembly GCF_905120475.1). Lineage (NCBI taxonomy): Bacteria > Pseudomonadati > Campylobacterota > Epsilonproteobacteria > Campylobacterales > Campylobacteraceae > Campylobacter > Campylobacter suis. The sequence goes on from NZ_CAJHOE010000001.1 coordinate 625,811, forward strand.
TTAAATTTTGCATCTTGTGCTGTTGTAAGCCTATTTTTTTCAAGATTTGATGTCATTTTTGGTGTGCCATCTTCGTTTGTTAAGAGATCGCCTTTTTCATCTTTGTCTTGAAATTGCGTACTATCTAGACCTATTTTAGCTAGTGAGTCGCCAGTTTTTTGTGTAAGGGTAAAAGACTGATCTGCGCCAGTGCTTGCTGATTGGATAACCATCTGATAGCCATTTCCTACATTTATCATCCTAGCTTGCACATCAGCACCTGCACGCTCATTTATCATATCTGCTAGATCTTGATATGTTGTCGAAGCTTTAACATCTATAGAGTGTTTAACCCCGCGTATCTCTATCTCAAAGCTTGAGTCTTCGGTTACGCCTATAAGTTCAGATGCGCTTGCAAATTTATTTGTTTTAAAACTATCTCTTTGTGCTAGCTGTGTGACATCTAGTGAAAGATCTTGTACGCTTACACCAGAAGCAACAGTGATACTAGCACTTGTTCCAGTAGAGCTTACCGCTCTTTTTGCATAGTTTGACTCATCAGTTAGTTTAGAAAATGATGAATTTACATTATTAAGCAAAGTGATAACAGCATTAACATCCTCTTTGATGTCGGTATTTTTCTCAATCTTTCTAGTCATTGGATTTACTTGAGCTGCTTCGTCTGCTGCCTTTAGTTTATTAAGTAAATCATCACTAAGCTTGTTGCTACTACCTAGACCAAGCGTTCCGTATTTTGATGTGTTTGCACTCGTTGTTGTCGGTGTACTAGCACTTGAAGTGCTTGATGAAACCTCTGCCATTTAACTCTCCTTGTCAAAAAGCATACCGATGCTTTCCTTAAAATACTTTGATATCCTTAACGCCTCTTTTGTTGGAAGCTCTCTTATAATATCACCTGTGTTTGCCTCTCTAACTTGCACAACCATAACTTTATCAGACATATTAAAGCTGAATCTTATATTTGTATCAAGCTGTTCCATCTGAAAATTCAACTTCTCAGTCATATCTTCAAGTTTTAGTTTTGCCTCTTCTTGAGAAAGTCCGCTAAACTCATCTACTTCCACTTTTGCAGATGCTCTAGCTCTCTCAACCTCTCTAGTGTGTGAGTTAAAAGCAGCCGTATCTACAACTGGCTGGCTAAGAATTGAATTGCTTGAAATTTCCATTTTTTCACTCCTTGAAAAACCTTTACATGGGTATATCGTTCTTTTTTTGAAAAACTTTATAGTATTTTATAATTTTTTTGCTAAAATTATGCAAATTTAAAAGGAAAGTTATGAAAATTTCGTTTGAATGCGAGTGCATTATGCTTCAAAAGTCGCTTTTGCTTTTTTGTAAAGAATTTATCTCACCACACAAAGAGTGTGATTTTGTCGTATCTGATACTCAAGTAAGCTCTCAAAAACCAGTTTTTTTGATAGGTTCACACATAAATTTACCATTTTCAAAACAAAATTTACTAAATGCGCTTGAGGAGTTTTATTCTGCTATTCAGATAAAGCAACCAAATTTTCAGATAAAGGGCGAAAATTTTGAGGCAAAGCTTGATGTATTGTTGGCAAATTTTAAAAATGACCTGATAGCTCTTGTAAAGGCTGAGAGTTGAGACTTTTTGCTACTATCTCGACCGGAAAATTTAAAGGCAAAAAGATAGAACTCCCAAGTTTAAAAACAACAAGAAGCACAAAAAGTATCGTAAAGGGTTCATTTTTTGATACGGTGCGTGATGAGCTTTATGGTAAGGTTTTTATCGAGGGGTTTGGAGGAAGTGCTTTAATGGCGTGCGAGGCGTTTAGTAACGGCGCAAAGAATGCCATTGCTATAGAGATAGATAAAGATGCCTTTAAGCTTACATCAAAAAATATGGCTAGTATCGATAAAAATTTAAAAGCCATACATGGCGATAGTTTTGCACTTTTACCAGCTATCATCGCATCCGCAAGTGAGCCAGTCATGCTCTATCTTGATCCGCCATTTGATATCAGAAATGGCTTTGGTGATATTTATAAAAAGACGGTAAAAATGGTAGAAAGTCTAGATGAGAGTAAAATTTTCATGATAATTTTTGAGCACTCATCCCAGATAAAATTTGATGAGAAAATTTCTAATTTTACTATGTTTAAATCAAAAAAATTCGGTGCAACTACACTAAGTTACTACTCATAATCAAAATTTGGAATAATTTTTGCTTATATATCGCAGTTAAATCCAAAAAGGACTGTGATGAAGAAAATTCTAGCAACGATATTTTTCATACTTCTTGCACAAAATTCTTTTGCGACACAGATAAAGGACATTGCAAGTGTCATAGGTGTGCGCGAAAACCAACTTATAGGCTATGGTTTAGTTGTGGGGTTAAATGGCACTGGCGATGGCTCAACATCAGAATTTACAATACAAGCTTTATCGAATATGCTTCAAACCGTAAATGTCAAGGTAAATCCAGATGATATAAAGTCAAAAAATACAGCAGCCGTTATAGTTACAGCCACTTTGCCACCATTTGCAAGACATGGCGATAAACTTAATGTAACGATCTCGTCTATCGGAGATGCCAAAAGTCTTCAAGGTGGAACACTACTCATGACACCTTTAAAGGCTGTTGATGGAGATATTTACGCGCTTGCGCAAGGTTCAGTTAGCATCGGAGGTAAAAATGTTGGTCGTGGCGGGAATAACCATGTAACAGCTGGAAATATACTTGGTGGAGCGCTTGTTGAGCGTGAGGTGGCTTATGACTTTGCAACACTGCAAAGTGTAAATTTAAGTCTAAAAACTTCAAGCTTTAAGACTGCTAACCAGCTTCAAGAGACAATAAACGCAAATTTAGGAGATGAGATAGCCTTGGCTATAGATGCTCGTACGGTTGTACTTAGACGACCAGATGATGTAAATTTGATTGAGCTTATGAGCCGTATTTTAGAGCTTGATATAGACTATAAGGCTGATGATAAGATAGTTATAGACGAGCGAACTGGTACGATAGTTAGTGGTATAAATGTAAGCGTTGATCCAGTTGTTTTAACGCATGGCAATATAACGATAAAGATAGAGCCAAATTCTTATGAAAATTTAGCCGATAATGACATTGATTTACAAGATGGAGCGGCCATTAGCGCGCCAGCAAATCTTATAAAAATAAAAGATGAAAAAACAACCATAGCAAGCGTAGCTAGAGCTTTAAGTAAGCTTGGTGCAAGCCCTAGTGATATCATAGCTATCATAGAAAATTTAAAGCGTGTAGGCGCGATACATGTTGATGTGGAGATTTTATAATGAAGATAGATAATACTATGGCATTAAACTCATACTCAAATTTGCGGACAAAAAAGCTTACTCAGCCCACTCAAGAGAGCCAAGATAAGCTTTTGCGTGAGCAAACAGATGCGTTTGAGGCATTTATGGTAAAGCAAATTTTAGATATTGCACTAAAAGAGGATGAAAAAAACTCACTTTTCCCAAAAACAGCAGGTTCTGATATATATAAATCAATGTACAATGACACGATGAGTGGCGCTTTGAGTGGAAATTTGGGATTTAGTGATATTTTGTACGATTTTTTAAAGCAAAGGGGTTAAGAAATTTCAATTTATGCCGATATGTTGGGTGAGAAATCATATAAAGGTTTAAAATGATAAGTTCTTTAGGTATAAATCAAGGTCTTCAAACAGGACTGATAAACAAATCAACAGATGTCAAAAAAACTTCTGATGTTAGCCAGAGTGAAAAAAGTGACAAGGTGGCACAAATTTCTGAGGCGATAGCAAATGGAAGCTATAAGATAGACATTAGTAAAACAGCAAGGGCGATAGCACAAACTCTTGCTTAAAATGGTAAGGTGAAGATGTTAAAACAATATATAAATGATGCCATAGGCACGCTCGATGGGCTTATAAAAACTACCGAGCAAGATATAGAAAATATAAAGCAAGCCAAACACACAGCGGTTGATGAGAGCGTAAAAACAAAAAATGCTCTTATTAGAAAATTTGAGGATACAAAAAGGGCTTTAGATAAAGAGCTTGTGCGTCTTTCAAAGATTGATGGTGGACAAAATTTGGCTGATGTTTTGGACGATGAAGTCAAGTCTAAATTAGTGCTTATGCGTGAAAAGCTAGAAACTCTAAATGTAAAAAATAGAGAGTACGCTAGACATGTTGTTTTGGTAAAAGACTTTTTTGATTCGCTTGCAAAGGAAATTTTTAAGCCTCAAGATGGGGAGTATTCAAGCGAAACAAACACATATAAAACAAGGGTTTAAATAATGGCAAATATCTTTCTGTCACTAAATACTGGTGTATCTGGACTAAATGCAGCCCAAATGCAAATCAGCACAACTGGCAACAACATAACAAATGCAGATAGTAACTACTACACACGCCAGCGTGTTGTTCAATCAGCTTCTATGTCGCTAAATACTGTCCCTGGCGGTGTTGGCACGGGAACACAAGTAGATACGATAGTAAGAATTCATGATGAATTTACATACGGACGACTAAAAAGTGCATCATCAAATTTAGAAAATACATCCTACAAACAACAAATTTTACAAGAGGTAGCTCAGTATATGCCAGACCTTGAAGATGTTGGTATAGCGATGGATATGAAAGAGTATTTTGGTGCATGGAATGATTTTGCTTCAAATCCAGACGACGGCGCCCAAAAGCTAAATTTGCTAAACAAAGCTGCTACAATGTCACAGCACATCTCTACAACGGCTCAAAATATCGATAAGGTTCATCATGAGCTTGATAAGATGATAGAGATAAATATAAACGAGATAAATCGTCTTGGAGAGCAAATAGCAAAGATAAATAAAGAGATAAACCGCGTTGAGAGTGGAAAAGACTCTGGTATAAGGATAAATGCAAACGATCTTCGCGATAAGCGTGATGAGCTTGAACTTGCGATGTCAAAGCTTGTAAATGTTGACTCATTTAAAAGTGATCTTAGAAGCAACATGCCAGTTGATAGTGGTATCACGGATGAGGGTAGGTGGTACTATCTAAATATCGGCGGTGTAAGCATAGTTGATGGCGTAAATTTTCATCCTATCCAAATAGAAAGAAGCACTCAAAATAACGATTTCTCGACTATTTTTTATGAGCGTGAAGATGGCAGAAGAATTCCTATGGAAGATAAAATTTACAACGGAAAAGTAGGTGCTGCACTTGATCTTAGAGGAAGACATTTTGACCCAAATGCTTATAAATTTTCAGATGGAACTATACAAAAATATGTTGATAATCTAGACAACTTCTCGCGCACACTCATACACAACACAAACAACATCTATGCTGAGTCTGCAATGGAGATAGCTAGTACCGATGAGCACTCATATCTAACGCCAGCTACAACGCTAAGAAACTACTCAAACGAGATACAAGATGGCACTTTTGATGTGATAGTTTATGATAACCAAGGTGTTGAAGTAGCTAGAAAAACCATAAATGTCAATGGCACAACAACTATGGCTGATGAGGCTTATGGTAACTCAATTGTTGGGGAATTTAACTCAAATTCTGACGATAATAATGACAACAATATGCTAAATGATGTTGATGACTTTTTCTCTGCATCTTACTTTTATGACAAAGTGAGCAACAAAGGAACATTTGCCATTACGCCAAAATACGCACAAGGCACTTATAGTATAGCCTTTGAAGATAAAGGCACAAATTTCCCCGGCGTTATAGGTATAAGTAAATTTTTTAAAGGCGAAAAAGCAGCAGATATAGCTATAAGTGATGAGTTTAGAACTGATCATACAAAACTAAAAGGTTACTCAAAACCTGTTAGTGGAAATAATGTAGTTGCAAATAAAATGGTTATGATGCAGTACAAAGAGCTTACATTTTATAATAATGGCATGGCCCAAAGCAAAACTGAGACTATTGAGGGATATTATCGCTATCTAACAACAGACATAGCAAGCGATACGGAGAGCAACAACACACTTCATGAAACGCGTAAATCGCTATTTAAAACAGCTGAAAGTGAATTTCAGTCAATTAGTGGCGTAGATACCAACGAAGAGCTTACCAACCTTATTCGTTTTCAGTCTAGTTACGGGGCTGCGGCAAAGATTATTACAACAGTTGATGAGATGCTTGATACACTGCTTTCGCTTAAGCAATGACACTTAAAGATGTTCTTGAAGCTCATGTTGCTATTAAAAATAGTGGCAATGAGCTTTTTTCTTACGCTGATCCACTTCAAGTCGCTGGCCGTTTTAAAGACCCATATATCTCGCTTATTTGTGCTCTTTTTGCCTATGGAAATGCTAAGCTGATTGTAAAATTTCTAAATTCTATTGAGTTTGATTTACTTGATGAAAGCGAGCAAGTTATTAAAAAAAATCTAGAAAATTTCAAGTACCGCTTTCAAAATATAGAGGATGTAAAGCAAATTTTTATAACTCTATCTCGCTTTAAAAAAAGTGAGGATATCGAGCATATAGTTCAAAAGGGCTTTAAAAAAAACGGACAGATTATAGATGGGATAAATGAGCTTATAAAATTTATCTACTCTTTAAACGACTATCGCTCAGATGGTTATGAGTTTTTTTATGGCAGAGCCTTTACAAATAGCCCAAATAGCCCATATAAACGCTATAACATGTACCTTCGTTGGATGGTTCGTGATAGTGATATAGACCTTGGTTTGTTTAAAAATTTGCCAAAAAGTGAGCTTTTGCTACCACTTGATGTGCATACCCATAGAATTTCTCTCTCGCTTGGACTTTGTAACCGTAAAAGCTATGACTTTCGCTCAGCCTTTGAGATAACTCAAAAACTTCGTGAATTTGACTCAGGTGACCCTATAAAATATGACTTTTCACTATATCGTATAGGGCAAAAGGATGAACTGGAGAGAGTTTTAGCTGAGTTAAATAAAATTTAACTTAAATTAATATAATTTTACCGCATACTTCCCGTTGCCTCTAACTAGCAAGCTAAATATAAAATAAAAGCAAATTTATTATCTTTAGTATTTACGAAAAATTTATAAAAAATATTATAACATTTATTTTTTATTCATAAGAGGAGTGAGTATGGAGTTTGATATTATAGCTTATTGCGTTTTTTTTGCTGCTGCTTTTTTGGGCGGTTTTATCGACGCCATTGCTGGCGGCGGTGGGCTTATCACTCTTCCAGCCATAATGGCTATGGGTGTTCCGCCTCATATGGCACTTGCGATAAACAAGCTTCAAGGAAGCTTTGGAACACTCACTGCCGTGATAAATTTTTCTCGCAAAGGCATGGTTGATTACAGGCAAATTTTTCTTGGCATCATATTTACTTTCATTGGTGCTTGTATCGGAACTGCTCTTATTTTGCTACTTGATGCTAAAATTTTGCAAATCATTATCCCATTTTTTATGGTAGCTATATTTTTGTATACACTTTTTGCTCCAAAAATAGGCGAAGAAGATAAAAAAGCTAGAATGAATGTAAAGGTTTTTTATATCACTTTTGGACTCTTACTTGGTTTTTATGATGGCTTTTTTGGCCCTGGTGCTGGGTCATTTTGGATGTTTGCTATGATAGCACTTATTGGACTAAATATGAAAAAAGCAGTAGCGCATACAAAAGTGCTAAATTTCGTAAGCAACATCGTATCTCTTGGTGTTTTTATCATTGGTGGACAAGTGCTTTGGTTTGTTGGTTTATTGATGGGGGTAGGTCAGATAGTTGGAGCTTATGTTGGCTCAAATATGGTTATAAAAAAAGAGGTAAAATTTATCAGAACCATGTTTTTGATAGTAGTTGGGGCAACTATTTTAAAGCTTATTTATAGCTATTTTTTCATTTAAAATATAAATTTTTTATGAAAATAGCCCAAATTTTCACTATCTTAAAATACTTTTAACATTTATTTTGCTAAAATCAGCCTAAAATTTTAAATACTAAAAAGAGGGTTTTGTATGAAAGATATTTTTCTTTTTTCAAATTTGATCTATGATAGCCACGCATTTGTCTATATTTTTCACTTTTGTTTAGTCGCTTTAATCATAGTCCTAGTCGCTAAATTTGCCACATCAAAAATGCAGCTTGTTCCAAGAGGGCTTCAAAATATCGTTGAGGCATATCTTGAGGGCGTTGTTTCTATGGGTAAAGATACTCTTGGTAGCGAAACACTTGCTCGTAAGTATCTTCCGCTAGTTGCTACTATCGGTTTTGTTGTCTTTTTTTCAAACGCCATTGGCATTATCCCAGGCTTTGAATCGCCAACTTCGACTCTAAATTTAACCCTTACGCTTGCATTAGTTGTATTTGTTTATTATAACTATGAGGGTATTAAGAAAAACGGTTTTGTTGGCTATTTTAAACATTTTATGGGGCCAAGCAAGGCTCTTGCGCCGCTTATGTTTGTTGTGGAGATAATCTCTCATCTTTCTCGTATCGTTTCACTCTCTTTCCGTCTTTTTGGTAACATCAAGGGTGATGATCTCTTCCTTTTGGTTATGCTGACTCTTGCCCCTTTTATCGCACCACTTCCAGCTTATGCACTACTTACGCTTATGGCAGTGCTACAGTCATTTATATTTATGATGCTGACTTATGTATACCTTGCTGGTGCTGTTGCTGTAGAAGAGCATTAATATAAATTTAACTTTATTTTTGGCGAGCTCTTTTTAGGGTCTCGCCTTTTTTTATGCCAAAAATTTAGATAAAATTTGTTAAAATACCCATAAAATCAAATAAAAGGTATAAAATGTTTGAAGTCATTATAGGACTTGAAGTTCATACTCAATTAAACACTAAAACAAAAATTTTCTGCTCTTGTGCTACTAGTTTTGGAGAAGAAGCGAATACAAATGTATGTCCAACTTGCTTGGCACTTCCCGGAGCCTTGCCTGTTTTAAATAAAGAAGCTGTTAAGAAGGCTATAAGCTTTGGAACTGCGGTAAATGCAAAAATAAATAAAAAATCAGTCTTTAACCGAAAAAATTATTTCTATCCAGACTTGCCAAAGGCGTATCAAATTTCACAATTTGAAGTACCGATAGTCGAAGGAGGTGAGCTTTTTATCGATGTTGATGGCAAACAAAAGCGCATAGGCATAACTAGAGCACATCTTGAAGAAGATGCCGGAAAAAATATCCATGAAGGTAATGGTAGTTTGGTTGATTTAAACCGCGCTGGAACGCCTTTACTTGAGATAGTTTCTGAGCCTGATTTGCGAAGTTCTGATGAAGCTGTAGCTTATCTTAAAAAACTACACTCTATTTTGCGCTTTTTAAATATAAGCGACGCCAATATGCAAGAAGGTTCGTTTCGTTGCGATGCAAATGTTAGCATTAGACCAAAAGGCGATACAAAGCTCTATACGCGCGTAGAGATAAAGAATTTAAATTCATTTCGCTTTATTCAAAAGGCTATTGATTATGAAGTAGAGCGCCAAAGTATAGCGTGGGAAGATGGAAAGTATGATGATGAAGTATATCAAGAAACTAGGCTTTTTGATACTGTAAATTTGGTAACTCGTTCAATGCGTGGTAAGGAAGATAGCGCTGAGTATAGATATTTTCCAGATCCTGACTTGTTGCCAGTAGAGATTTGTGATGAGATGTATAACGAGGCTATTAAAATTCCAGAACTAGCTGAGCAAAAGATAGCACGCTATCAAAAAGAATTTGGTATAAAACAAGCAGATGCTGAAAATTTGGTTTCAAGTGTTGAGATGGTAAAGTTTTTTGAAGAGCTTATAGATGCTAAAATTTCACCAAAACTAGCCACTACTTGGCTTCTTGTAGAGCTTAACGGACGATTAAAAAATGGCGTTACTATTGAAACTAGCCCTGTTGGAAGTGCAAAGCTAGCACAGCTTTTAGCTCGTATTGAGGATGGGACTATAAGTGGCAAGGCTGCTAAGGATGTATTGGATCATCTAATGCAAAATCCAAGCGAAAATGTAGATGATATTATCAAACATCTTGGACTAAAACAAGTTAGCGATGATGGTGCTATAGTGGCAATAATAGAGCAAATTTTAGCCACAAACGCTGATAAAGTGGCAGAATATAAAGCTGGGAAAGAGAAGATGTTTGGCTTTTTTGTAGGTCAGGCGATGAAAGAGGGTAAGGGTGCTTTTAACCCAGTGAAAGTAAATGAAATTTTAAAACAAAAATTAGGCTAAAGATGAAAATAGCAGTCATAGGTGCTGGCAAATGGGGCACGGCACTTTTTCATGCCATAAGAGAAAATCACGAGTGTGTCATAACATCAAGAACCCCAAGAGATATACAAGGTTTTGTTGATTTAGATGAGGCTCTAAACTGTGAATATTTAGTAAGTACTGTGCCCACTCAAAGCGTAAATGAGTGGCTTGTAAAAAATTTTAACTTTAAAAATCAAAAAATTTTAGTTGCAAGCAAGGGTATAGAAACTAGTACAAATCGCTTTTTAAATGAAATTTACGAGAATTTCTTGCCAGGCGAAAATTTAGCTTTTTTATCTGGTCCAACATTTGCAAAAGAGGTTGAAAAAAAGCTACCATGTGCACTTGTTGTAAGTTCAAAAGATATAAAGCTTGCCAAAAAAATTGCTAGTTTTTTTCCAAATTTTATGAAGGCCTATGCCGATGATGATGTCGTGGGAGCTGAAATTTGCGGTGCTTACAAAAATGTCATAGCCATAGCTGGGGGTATTTGCGATGGACTTGGACTTGGCAACAATGCTCGTGCTAGCCTTATATCTCGTGGTCTTGTGGAGATGGCTAGGTTTGGTAAATTTTTTGGAGCAAAAGATGATACATTTTTAGGTCTTAGCGGGGCAGGAGATCTCTTTTTGACAGCTTCATCTGTTCTTTCACGAAATTATAGAGTAGGTATGGGACTTGCTAAAAATGAGAGTTTGGATAAAATTTTAAACAACCTTGGCGAAGTTGCTGAGGGTGTTCCTACCGCAAAGGCTATCTGCGATATAGCCCAAAAAAACGACATTTATACGCCTATTGCTGTTGAAGTTGCTGCGATGATAGATGGCAAAGATGTAAGTCAAAGTGTAAAAATACTACTAAGTAAAAAGTGATAGTAATGATAAAAATTTTAGTATTTTGTCTATTTGTGTGTTTAAATCTAAGTGCTGCTGAGCCTACTTTGCGTGCTATGGTGGCACAGATGGTTATGGTTGGTTTTAATGGTGCAAGTCTTAATGAAACTAGTGTAAAAGTGATGATTAGTGATGCGGGATACTCTCGTTTTGGCGGTGTAATGCTACTAGGGAGAAATATTAAAGATAAAGCGGGGCTAAAAGCTCTGACCTTAGCCGTTAAAAACAAAGCTCCAAATTTATTTATAGCTATCGATGAAGAGGGCGGTAAAGTAAGTCGCTTAGGTGGGCTTGGAGTTAAATTTATCAGCGCAAAAGAGGTTGGTGAAACACTTGATATAAAGCAGGCACACGAGCTTTATTTAAAGATGGGTAAAAATTTAAAAGAGCTTGGCATAAACATGAACTTTGCTCCAGTTGTTGATCTTCATAGTGATACTTCACCAATTATAGGCAAGAAAGAGCGTGCTTTTAGTGCAAATGGTGCAAAAGTAAGCCTTTATGCAAATACTTTTATGGATGCGATGGGTGCAAACGGCATCATTAGTGTTATGAAACATTTTCCAGGGCATGGTAACTCAGAAAGTGACTCACATAAGGATAAAAGTGTAGTAAAGCTTACTCGTGATGCACTTTTGCCTTATAGAGATGCTATCTCGCAGGGTAGGGCTTTGGCTATTATGAGTGGACATCTTTATGTAAGCAACTTAGATGACAAAAACCCAGCAACCCTTTCGCATATAACCATAAACTCACTTCTTAGAACGGAGCTTGGTTTCGGTGGTGTTGTGATAAGTGATGATATGCTTATGAAGGGCGTTGGTACAGAGTCTTTGAAAGAGAAAATTTTTAAGTTTATAAACGCTGGCGGGGATATTTTGCTTTTTAGTGAGTTTAATCTAGATGGTCGCAAGAGCGCAGAGCTAGTAAAGCAGCATATCATAGACCTTGTAAATGAAAAACGAATAAGCAAAGAGCGTATCGAGGCTTCATATAAGCGGATAATGAGCCTAAAAAAGCTGATAAAGTAGTTTTATCAGCTAAATTCCTAAAAAATCAACTATCTCGCCATGAATTTGATCTACATTTTTGCTAGCATCTATAAAAAGCGTATCAAAGCTTTGGCTTTGTAAAAATTTGTGCATATTTTCTTGTACTTTTAAAAGATACTCTAGCCCCCTAGCTTCTATTTTATCTTGTGTTTTGCGCTCAAAGAGCCTTTGTTTTACAAGTATTTTATCGGCGTAAAAAAATATAATTTTTTCTGGCAACACACCGTTTAAGGCAAATTCGTTCATAGTCAAAAGCTCTTTTATGTTTAAGCTTTTATCGTTTGTTATGGCGTAAGATATACCAGAGACAAAACCTCGGTCGCTTAATATAAGTTTGTCTTTGTTTGGCATAATAAGCTTTTGCATGTGTTCGGCGCGGTCAGCCAAAAATAGCAAAAGCTCAGCACGGCTTGAGAGATAAAGGTTGTTTTCAAGCAAAATTTGTCTTGCGAATTTGCCAAACTCACTTCCCCCGGGCTCTTTTGTAACGATAGCATTTGGAAATTTTCTTGCTAAAAGTGAAATTTGTGTACTTTTGCCAACGCCATCAATGCCCTCAAATAGCACATACATTAGTTTTTCTCACTTAAAAATGGCAAAATTTCATGCGGAACTAGCTTGCTAACATCGCCTTTATGACTTAAAACAGAACGAACTATAGAGCTTGATATGAAGGCGTTTTTTAGGCTTGGCATAAGATAAACTGTCTCAAATTCCTCCCAAAGTGCAGCATTTGCATAGCCAATTTGCAGTTCATACTCAAAGTCACTAACGGCACGAAGCCCACGAATGACTGTATTTATACTGCGCTCTTTGGCAAAATCAACAAGTAAATTATCAAACCTCTCGACTCTCACACATGGTAAGTTTTGAACTGACATTTGTACCATTTTAACGCGCATATCAGTATCAAACATTGGGTGCTTACTATCACTTTTTGCAACCGCAACGATAACTTTATCAAAGATCTTTATCGCTCTTTTTATAACATCAACATGCCCGTTTGTTATCGGGTCAAATGTCCCTGGATAGATACATGCTTTCATTATATCTCCTGCCATCTTTTGTAAAATTTGTTTTTGATATTAGCCGCATCAAGCCACTTACCTATGATAAAATTTTCAATCTCATCCACACTTTTTGAGTCTGCGTAGTAGCCTAAAACCGGTGGTGCTATCACTGCTCCGTAGCTTGAAAGTTTTGCCATCTGCTCTAAATTTAGTGTGGAAAATGGCATCTCTCTTACGCCAAGGACTAGACGCTGTCTTTGTTTTAGCGCAACGGCTGCAACCCTTGTAATAAGCGTATCGCTGATACCAGAGGCTATTTTACCAAGAGTGCTAATAGAGCAAGGAGTGATAAAAACAACATCGCTCATAAACGAGCCAGATGAGATCTGGGCTGATAGGTCGGTATTTTGATAAATTTTACCTTTAAAATCCAAAAGCATATTATCTAGACTTATTCCACTTTCAAACGATAAAACATCTCTTGCTCCATTGCTTACTATTAGATGTGTATCACAAATTTCATCAAGTGCAAAAGCAAGCTTTATCCCAAGCCCTGCGCCACTTGCGCCACTTATGCCAATAACCGCTTTCATCTTATTATAACCTCTTTTTTCGAGCTTACTGTTGCTTTGTAAATTTTGCCATCGTTTGTTTTTACGCTTATTAGCTCTCCTAAATTTCCGCTTCCAAGAGCCGTAACTTCGGTTATGACACTTAGTGCGCCTTCATTTATGACTGCATTTAGCTTATCGCCTTTATTTATCAAAGAAAGCTCGATAAAGTGGCGCTTTAAAAGTACCTCTCCAGGTTTTATATTTGCCCTTGAAACAAGTCGAGCAGTACTAAAGCTTAAGAGAGAGCCACGGTCAAATTTATTAAAATCAACAAAGTGTTTTGCATAATCAGTAGCCCCCAAAATGCTTTTTGGTTTTAGTTCATTTAACGCTATAAAAACTGGCATTTGTGCATCAAAACTATAAACAAAATAGACATTTTTAAGGCTAAAATCATTTTTTTCAAAAGCAGCCCTGAAGGTTCCTGTGGATTTTACATTTTCGCCTAGAAAAATTTCTCTAAATTTTAACCCACTTTCTAGTTGTGATTGTGCTTCAAACCTTATGCTTGATACATTAATACCTATAAATCTATCGCTAAGCTCTCTTAAAAACCTCTCTTGCAAGAAGTCCATTGCTATACAATCTTTAACAAAGGCAACACTTCCGCCACTTTTGTCAACAAAACTTTTAAAATTTGCAGTTAAAATCTCACTAAGCTTTGAGCTGTCTATTTTTGTAGCACGGCGATATAAAAGGTTTAAAATTTCGTTATCTTCGCCCTCAAAGCCAAATGTTTTTAGTGTAATAGCATCCTCTTTAACACAATACATAGGATATATATTTACTGTATTCGCATATATATTAGTAGTAAAGATGAAAAAAAATGTGAGTAAAAATATGGAGCGGGAAACGAGATTCGAACTCGCGACCCCAACCTTGGCAAGGTTGTGCTCTACCCCTGAGCTATTCCCGCAATCAAATTGAAGTCCGCATTTTATCACTTTTTTTCTCATTTGTCAAGATATTTTTAAAATTTTTATCAAGCTATCTTTTAAAAGTTCACTTTCGTGAGGTTGTGAAAGATATATGGCGTTACTTTTTATGATAGGAGTTATCATCCCTGAGCCAAATTTGTTACCATCTGTGACCGAAATTTCCCCATTTTCATTAATATTGCAAAAGACAATATTGCTTCTGCCTTGTTTAAATTTTATATTTTCACAAATTTTGCCAGTTTGTATCTGAAGCGGTGTGCCAGAAATTAAAGGTAAAGCAAGTAACATGGCGCACAAAAATGCCGCCATAGGGTTTCCGGGTAAGATAAAAACTATTTTTTTATCTTTTGCAAATGCTTTGCAAGGACCACCAGGTCGTATATTTATGTGTTCAAATAACTCTTTATAGCCAAGCTTGATAAGCGCATCTTTCATATAGTCAGCTTCACCCTTGCTGGCTCCACCGGAGCAAAAAATAACATCAAAATTTTGCGCATTTCTCAAGGCTTCTATCGTGTCTTGTAGTTTATCTTTTATGATGCCTTTATATGAAAAATTTAACCCCTTTTCTTTTAAAAGTGCGCCGATACCATAGGCATTTGCGTTATAAATTTCAAAATCATCAGCGCTTTGCCAAGGCTCTTTTAGCTCGTCACCACTTGAAAATATGGCGATACTTGGTTTGTTTAAAATGCTAATGTGAGAAATGCCCTGTGAAGCCAAAAGCATGATGTGAGCGGCTGTTAGTTTTGTGTTGGCTTCTATCAAGAGCTCGCCGGCTTTTATCTCTTCCCCACAAAAACGGTGCGCTTCACCCTTTTTTAGCTTTTCATTTGCGTAAATTTTACCATCTTTTATAATGGCATCTTCAAGCCTTATAACAGTGTCCGCACCTTTTGGAAATAGTGCTCCAGTCATTATTTTGACACACTGATTGCCGCTTATACTTAGTTGTTTTTTTTCTCCAGCAAATATACTATCTATAAGTTCATACCCATCTTCTTTGTTGTCATATATCACAGCATAGCCATCAAGGGCTGAGTTGTCAAATGCTGGTAGATTTTTTATAGCTAAGATATCATCTGCCAAAATTTCACCCACAGCTACTTCTATCGGGACGATTTTACTAGCTTTTATGTTAAAATTTTGCCTTAAAATTTCTTTTGCTTGCTCAAATTCTACTTTCATTCGCTAAGCCTTGTTATATCAGCACCAAGTGCTTTAAATTTAAGCTCTAAATTCTCATATCCGCGGTCAAGATGATAGATCCTATGAACCCTTGTTACACCTTTTGCTACAAGTGCAGCCAAAACAAGTGCAGAGCTAGCTCTTAGGTCTGTTGCCATAACATCAGTTGCGTTTAGCTCTAAACCTCCTTGGATGTGCGCTATATGTCCATTTAGCCCAATATCAGCGCCCATGCGGCTAAGCTCGCTTACATGCATAAAGCGATTTTCAAAAAGTCTCTC
Organism: Campylobacter suis; assembly: GCF_905120475.1. Lineage (NCBI taxonomy): Bacteria > Pseudomonadati > Campylobacterota > Epsilonproteobacteria > Campylobacterales > Campylobacteraceae > Campylobacter > Campylobacter suis. Next base: position 641,951 of record NZ_CAJHOE010000001.1, read on the forward strand.
ATCTATCGTGCTTACGCCTTGTGCTGTTAGGGCAAGTGCCATAAATTGAGCCTGTGCATCAGTCGGAAAGCCTGGATATTCGGTTGTTACGATGTCGCAAGGCTTTACTTTTTTTGCTGGTAAGATAATTATCTTATCTTCTAAAATTTCAAAGCCAAAACCCATTTGCTCTAGCTTAGTTAATATCGCAACTAAGTGGGCTGGATTTGATTTTGTGATAGTTATTTTTGAGTTTGTGATAGCTCCAGCGCAAAGATATGTTGCAGCCTCAATACGGTCTGGTATCACGGCAAAGTCAGCTATATTAAGCAAAGATTTTGCACTTCCTTTTATGACAAGTTCATCTGTTGCAACACCAGTTATCTCTACCCCAGCCGCAGCTAAAATTTCACACAACTGAACGACTTCTGGCTCTTTTGCGACATTTATAAGATGTGTTGTTCCTTTTGCCAGGGCTGCTGCCATTATAATGTTTTCACTTCCAGTTACAGTTATCTTGTCAAAAACTATACGAGCACCCTTTAGCCCATCTGGCGCCGTTGCTATGACATAGCCGTCTTTTATCTCGATATTTGCGCCCATTTTCTCAAGTGCACTAAGATGCAGGTCTATGGGACGCTGACCTATCGCACATCCACCAGGAAGACTTACCTCACAATGTCCAAACCGCGCTAGAAGCGGACCTAAAACAAGTATAGAGGCTCTCATCTTTCTTACGATGTCATAGTTTGCCTTTGTTGAATGTATGGCATTTGTATTTATTTTTAGTGAATTTGGAGTAAGAAATTCGCACTTTGCGCCCAAATTTGTAAGTAATTGAACGAGTGTTTTTATATCAGCAACATTTGGGATATTATCCAAAACAACTGTATTTTTTGCCAGTAAAGTTAGTGCTATAAGTGGTAAAGTAGCGTTTTTTGCGCCACTTATAGCAACTTCACCACTAAGCTTTGCTCCACCTTTTATTTGTAAATAATCCATCTTTAGCCTTATTAAAATTTTAAAGATTATACACATTTTTTGCTTAGATTTGCTTTTGTTTAATATTAACTTTGCTACAATAGCGCAAAACCAACAATCGGAATTCCAATGAAAAATTTAATGTTTATTTCAGTTTTAGCAGCTTTTTTGCTTACAGGTTGCTCGTTTTTTAATGCTCCAAAACCAAATGCGGATGAGACTAATGCTACTAAAATTTATCAAGAAAAGCCTGTTTTAGGAGATTTTGATAGCAAAGAGCCAAATGCTGCGAAAAAGATGATTTTAAATACAAACGATAAATTTTTACTTTCAAAATATGTAGGAAAAAAGACTGGTTACGACTGTTCAAGCTTTGTCTCTATTGTTAATAAAGACCACTTGAATTTATACTACACCGAAAAAGATGTGATGAAGTTTTATGATGCAAGCGGAAGAAAGTCAAAAGCGATTTTTAACCTTTATGAGAGTAAAAAGCTAATAAATTTTGATATGCCAACAGCTGGCGATTTGGTATTTTTTGCAAATACGATAGGAAGTGGAGTTAAGAAGAACAAAGATAAAAAAAATATCACACACATGGGCATAGTGACTCAAGTTTTTGATGATGAAACTATAGAATTTGTCCACTATACAAAGGGTAAAATCTATCGTGATTATATGAATTTAGCAAAGAAAGACACTCATAAGGAGAGCGATAAAAACATAAATAGCTATGTTGTAAAGTGCAAAAAAAATAAAGTAACTTGTCTAGCGTCGCATAGATTTGCAGGATATGGCAAGGTAAATCAAGATAAAATGACTAAAAATAGGGATTAAAATGCACTTTTTTGATGAAATTTGGGATATTATAAATGAGAGTGAAAAAGAGATAAAATTTCTTAAATTTGATGACTTTTATGCAAAATTTAAAACAACAAAAGAGCAAAATTTTACTAGAGACAGCAAGGCAAAGCCACTCGCTAGACCGTGCTATGAGAAATTTTGCAAAGTTATAGCCATGAAAGATATAAATAAGAAAATACCGTCCCATCAAAAACAGCTAAATTTCTTACACAATGTCGCACATATCGAGTTTTCTGCTATCGACATTGCCCTTGATGCAGTATATAGATTTGAAAATTTGCCTTATGATTATTATGCTGATTGGCTTGAGGTGGCACAAGATGAGATACGCCATTTTAAGATGATAGAAAAACTTTTAGGAGAATACGGCGCAAAATACGGCGACTTTGAGGTTCATGACGGACTTTTTGTGGCTCTTTGTAAAACCCAAGATAGCTTAAAAAAGCGCATGGCTCTTTTGCCAAGATATATGGAGGCAAATGGACTCGATGCAAATACTCATATAATTAAAAAGCTAAGTCAAGAGGCTGGAAATGAAAAAATTTTAGAAGCACTAAATGTCATTTTGGCTGAAGAGGTTAGTCATGTCAGCAAGGGCGATCGATGGTTTAGATATGCTTGTGAGCTTGAAGGCGCAAGCACTGATGAATATATAAATATCGTTCGAGAGCTTTATCCTAATGCCTTTGCTAGTGCTAGAGAGCTAAATGAAGAGGCAAGGCTTAAGGCGGGCTTTAGTGTGGCAGAGCTTGAGGCTATAAAGTCTGTGGCAAGGGGGAGAAATGGGTAAAATTTACTTTATGCGGCATGCAAAAGCCGAGGAGAAAAAAGATAGCAAAAAAGACTTTACTCGCGAGCTTAGCGACCGTGGTAAAGAGGATCTAAAGCTTATGACAAAGGTTTTAAAAGAGCTTAAGGTAGGCGTGGATGCAGTTTTTTACAGCGAAGCAACAAGGTGTGAACAGAGTGCAAAAAAACTTTGTGAGATGATGAAATTTAAAAAAAAGCCAAAGAGTGTAAAAAGCTTTTATAATGCTGGAAGTGATGAAATTTTGGAGTTTGTGCGAAGTCTTGATGATGGATTAAATGAAATTTTTATCATAGCTCACAACCCAGCTATAACGGAAATTTGTGAGTTTTTAAGCGACTCAGTGATTGGCAATATCCCAACAAGCGGTATTTTTGCACTTGAGTTTGAGCAAGCATACAAAGAAGCAAATGAGGGCTGTGCGAAAATTTTATTTTTTGAGTATCCTAAAAAATATAAAAAATGAGCAACTTAGAAATTTTTAAGATAGGTATTGGTCCAAGTTCATCTCATACTCTTGGACCTCTTGTTGCGGCAAATAAATTTTGTGAAAATTTAGATCCTTATCTTGATAAACTTTCTCATATAAAAGTTCAGCTTTTTGGCTCGCTTTCACTAACTGGAAGAGGGCATTTAAGTGATAAGGCTGTTATATGGGGGCTTTGTGGATTAAGTGCAAGTGAGTTAAATGCAAATTTACAAGAAGAGATCATAAGCTTAGCCTTAAAGCAAAATATAATAAAAATTTGCGGTAAAAAACAGATAAGCTTTAACTATGATAACGATATTATTTTTGAAGATAAATTTCTAAAACTACATGAAAATGGACTTGTTTTTAGTGCTTTTGATAATCAAAGTGAAATTTTAAAGCAGACATTTTACTCTGTTGGTGGCGGCTTTGTAATGAGTGAAGTAGAGCTTAAAAGTTATCTTTTTAGAAAAGAAGAGGTTACAAAAAACGACTTAGCCTTAATGCAGGTAAATAACGCTGCTGATGCTGTGAAAATTTGCGAACAAAATGGTTGGGACTTAGCCGAACTTTCTTTAAACTATGAGCTTCAGTTTCACTCGCTAGATACCATAAAAAGCTACTGCTCTAAAATTTGGGAAACCATGCAAGGCGTCTATGCCTCTGGAATAAATCCAAAAGATCCAAATTTGCCAGGGGTATTAAACTTGCACCGACGCGCCAAAGGACTTTATGCACGACTTTACGCAAATGATGAACCTATGGCTATAATAGACTATATCTCGCTTTATGCCATTGCTATTGCTGAAGAAAATGCAAGTGGCGCAAAGGTCGTAACCGCCCCAACAAATGGCGCTTGTGCCGTGATACCTGCTGTAATGCTTTATCTAAAAAACCACACACAAATTTTTAGCGAAGAAAAGGCTGTGAAATTTTTACTTACGGCGATGATGATAGGCTCATTTTATAAGAAAAATGCAAGCATAAGTGGTGCGGAGGCTGGCTGTCAGGCAGAAGTTGGCTCAGCTAGTTCAATGGCAGCTGGAGCGATGGCTACGATATATGGCGCAAATGCTAGCGTGGCGTGTGGTGCTGCTGAAATAGCCATGGAGCATCACTTGGGGCTTACTTGCGATCCCGTGGGTGGACTTGTACAAATTCCTTGTATCGAGCGCAATGCTTTTGGGGCGATAAAAGCCATTGCTGCTGCTAGAATGGCGATTATTAGAAAAAGTACACCTAGGGTTGGACTTGATGAAGTGATAAAAACAATGTATGAAACAGGTAAAGATATGAACTCAAAATATAAAGAGACTGCACTAGGAGGTCTTGCTATTAATGTTGGAAGTGTGTGTTAGTCTTAACTTGTGATATTAAAATTTAAAATTTTATAAAAAATCATTTAAAAATAGCTATAATTTCAAAAAACCAATCAAAGAGATAAAAATGAGACCAAATATCGTTGTTATCGGGGCTGGCTATGCTGGTGTTTCTTTTTTAAAAAGTCTTGATGAGGCCTGTTTTAGGCTTGCAAATTTTACTATCATTAACAAAAATTCCTATCACTATCACTCTACCATGCTTCACAAGGTCGCAACCGCTGAAAAAAGCGGTAAAATCATGTTTGACCTGCGGGAGTTTTTACACCCTGAGATAAAGATAGTCCAACAAGTAGTGATCGATATAGACGAGGCAAGTCACATGGTCGTGACGGAATTTGGCGAGTTTAGGTATGATTATTTAGTCGTGGCGGCTGGCTTTGAGAAAGAGAGCTTTAATCTAAAAGGTATTGAAAATGCGATGTTTATCGACTCATATATCCAATCAGGTAAAATAGCCGAGCGTTTAAAGCTTAAATTTGATGAAGGTCTTGAGAGTAAAAATGGTCTTAAGGTCGCAGTTTGCGGTGGTGGGCTTACTGGGATAGAGTTTGCTGCTAGTTGTGCGGATATGCTACGAAAAAAGTGCGAGTTTTACGGCGTTAGCAATGAGATGGCTAGTAAATTTAGCGTGCATCTCATAAGCTCTACGCCAAGGCTTTTAACATTTTTTAGTGAGAAATTATCCCAAAAAACAGCTGATAAACTTACCGAAAAAGGTGTAAAAATTTTACACTCTACTCGCATAGATAGCTTGCAAGATGGCAAAGTAGTATTTCAAAACGGCAACACACTGGACGCTGATATCATCATCTGGAGCGCTGGCGTAAAGGGCGCTAGTATAGTAAGCGATAGCGATGTAGAAAATGAGCGCGGACGAGTGAAGGTCGATGATACACTAAAGGCGATAGGTAGCAAACATCGCTACTATATCGGCGATGTGAGTGCGGTAAGTGATGGCAAGGGTGGCTTTTATCCGCCGACAGCTCAGATAGCGTGCGAGCAGGGCGAGTTTTTAGCTAGGCATTTTAAAGCTATGCTTTTTGGTGAAAAAACTGATGAGAAATTTCGCTTTAAAAGCAATGGCATGATATGCTCCATCGGGCACAGCTATGCGACGGCGCAAGTTTTAGGCGTAGAGCTTGGCGGGTGGGTGCCAGCATTTTTAAAAACGATGGTTGAGAAAAAGTGGAATGCCAAGCTGCTTGGATTTGGAGAGATGTTTTTATAAATTTTCATAAAACATAAGTGCGTGAATATAAATTTACGCACTTATGGCTTTTATGTACGCCCTTACATACTCATATCCAGAGTATATCGTAAGCGCAACTGCTATCCAAAGTAAAATTTCAGCGCCCCACCACTGCATAGTTAAAAATCCGATCGCTATCATTTGTGCGACTGTTTTTACCTTACCAGCCATGGAGGCTGCGACTTCTACACCGTCACTTGCCATCACTACACGAAAACCTGTGATGAAAAACTCCCTTATAAGGATAAGATATACAGCCCAAGGGCTAGCGCGCTCTATTATCATAAGCCCTAAAAATGCCGCAAGCGTTAGCATTTTATCTGCTAGTGGGTCAAGTACTGCGCCAAGCTTTGTCTTTTGATCCCAAGCGCGTGCGATATACCCATCGAAAAAATCGGTCACAGAGGCTATCACAAAGACAAGCCCCGCAAAGTAGTTTATCCAGCTTATGTGAATAAAAGGTGCTATGCGCGCTAAATCCACAAGGATAAAAAACATCACAGGTGCAAGAATAATACGAAAACTAGCAAGAGCATTTGGCAAATTCATCATTTGTTATCTTTTTATTTTATTTAAATGTAGTTCCACCATCGATTATAAAGCTATGACCTGTAACCCAGCTTGCTTTAGATGAGCATAAAAATACACATGCACCAGCCAAATCCTCAGGCTGTCCCATGCGATTTAAAGGACTTAGTTTGGCTGTATAATCGCGTACTTCTTCATAGTTTGTAAATGCTCTAAGAGCGTCCGTTTCGATCGGTCCTCCGCTTACTACATTAACACGGATATTTTTTTCACCAAGCTCGGTAGCTGCGTAGCGTGCCATGGCTTCGACCGCCGCCTTTGCTGTACCGTGACCTGAGTAGTTTTCGATATAAACTAAATTTCCAGTCGAGCTTAACGATATGATAGAACCACCACCCACTTTTTCCATGCGCTTTACAGCTTCTTGAGAGCCTACCACAAAGGCATTTACAGTTGCGGTAAAGATGTTGTTGATACCGCGTGGCTTTAGCTTCATAAATTTAGTATATCCGCCGGCAACTGCTCGACCTGAGATGATGGCATTTGATATGAAAAAATCAACTCTGTCAAAGTCTTCATCAATTTGCGCAAATAGCTCTTTATAGGTCTCAGGCTCAAGGATATTTAGTGCATAGGCACGCGCTTTTATGCCGTATGTTTTTTCTAGTTCGCTAGCTTGAATTTTTGCTAACTCTTCGTTTGAATTAAAGGTAAAAGCTACATTTGCTCCAAGCTTGGCAAACTCAAGCACAATGGCTCGACCAATACCTCTTGTTCCACCACTGATAACGAGCGTTTTACCTTTAAATTCGCTTTGTAAATTATCCATTAAAATCCTTTTATCTCATATTTTTTTATTACATTTTCAATCTTTGCAAGATTTTCTTGACTTGGTTCGCAAAGCGGGAGACGATACTCAAGCGTTGGCGTAATCCCCGCTATAAACATAGCTGCTTTTATCGGTATAGGATTGCTTTCGCAAAAGAGAATTTTGTTAATGTCATAAAGTCTGTCATTTATCGCTTTTGCTTCTTTAAATTTTCCATCTATAGCTAGATGACAAAGGTTTGCTATCTCATTTGGAAGTAAGTTTGAGGTTACGCTTATAACGCCTTTTCCTCCATTTGAAAGGATAGGGTAGTTTATCGCATCTTCTCCGCTATAAACTAAAATTTCAGGCTCATGAGCGAGTATATCTACGCAACGATCGATATTTCCAGTAGCCTCTTTGATACCTATCACATTTGGGCACTCTTTAAAAATCCTAATAGCCGTTTGAGGTAAAATATCTGAGCCTGTGCGACCTGGCACATTATAAAGCACGACAGGAATTTCAACGCTTGCTGCTAGTGCTTTATAATGGCGATAAAGCCCTTCTTGTGTTGGTTTGTTGTAGTAAGGGGCTACTGAAAGTATGCCATGTGCACCGTGACTTTGGGCAAACTGAGCGATACCAATAGCCTCATGAGTGGCGTTACTTCCAGCACCAGCTAAGACTTTTGTATTAGTTCCTTTGCATGCCTCAACTGCTATTTCGATACAAATACGATGCTCATCGTGCGTTAGCGTGGCACTTTCTCCAGTTGTTCCAACTGGCACTACAACATCTATGCCATTTTTTATTTGGCGTTTTATCAGCTTTTCATAAGTTTGCTCATCTACTTTTCCGTTTTTAAATGGTGTTATTAGCGCTGTCATGCCACCTTGTAAAATTTCGCTCATTGCTCTTCCTTTTTGAGTATTATCGTCGTTGAGTGTTTGTCTATGAAGTATTTTTTAGCTGTCTCTTGAAGCATTTTGGCATCTATGTTTTCGATATTTGCTTCAAATTCATAAAGAGGCTTTATGTCGCCTCTTGCAAGATAGCTTCCGTATAAATTTGCCACCCTAGTTGCGCTTTCAAACGAATAGACAAAGTCACTTTTTATCAAATTTTTAACACGCAAAACATCATCTTTTGCGATACTTTTTGACTTTAAATTTTTTATTATAGCTAATATTTCTTTCTCAACATCAAGCGCATCTATGCCTGGGTTGCAAACTGCAAGAAATATAAATAAATTTTCATCAATACTGTCAAGGTTGTAAGCATAAATTTGATTTACAAGCTGAAGTTCATCTATCAAAACTTGCTGTAAAATCGAGCTTTTGCCGCTACCAAGATATTCGCTAATAGCATTTAGTCCTATTTGATCTTTATGGTTAAATGGTGGAGTTTTGTATGCTATGGCTAGCATTTGTGTTTGAGTATCTTTGTGGATAATCGCTCTTTTTGCTCCGTCTTGTACTGGCTCGATACAGTGAAGTTTTGGCGGTTTTTTGCCATTTTTTATACTATCAAATTTCTTTTTTGCTATCTCAAAAGCTTCCTTTTTGCTTACATCTCCACTGATTAAAAGTATCGCATTTTGTGGCTGGTAGTAAGTTTGATGAAATTCACGAATATCTTCAATGCTCCAGTTTTCTATATCTTTTATAAAGCCAATAGGTGTCCAGTGATATGGATGATATATAAAAGCGTGGTTAAAAAGCCTAAAATAAAGATAGCCGATCGGATTATTATCCGTGCGCCACCTTCGCTCTTCATGTACGACATCACGCTCAGGCTGAAATTCTTTGTCTTTTAGGTTTAAATTTTGCATAAGTTCAGCAAAAAGTCCAAGACCTTTTTCTAAATTTTGATTTGAACATTTTATATAATAATGCGTGTAGTCAAACCCAGTACTGGCGTTATTTGTGCCACCAAAGCCTTTTACTATCTCATCAAATTCTCCAGCTTTTAAATTTTTGGTTGATTTAAAATTTAGATGTTCTAGCATATGTGCGATACCACTTTTACCCATCGTTTCATTTCTTGAACCGACTTTGTAAAATATATCAAGGCTTATAACTTTTGAGCCTTTATTTACTGGTAAGTGATAAATTTCAAGCCCATTTTTTAGTTTTGTTTTGTTAAATTTTATCAATTGTATTCCTTATTTTTTAACATCTGCACCGATAGCTTCGATTATATGAGCGTATCCATCAGCTTCAAGAAGTTCTAAAATTCCACTATTTATCTCTTTGCAAATCATCGGACCCTTAAATATAAAGCTAGTAAAAATTTGCACCAAACTAGCACCCATTTTTATACGCTCATAAGCCTCTTTTGCACTGTCAATGCCACCGCAAGCTATAAGTGTTGTTTTGCCATAAAGCTCGCTTGCAACTGCTTTAAATATCTCTCTTGATCTTTGTGTTATAACCTTTCCACTAAGACCGCCAAAGCTCTTTAAATTTGGCGAGTTAGAAAGTGTGTAGTCAATGCTTGTGTTTGAGATGATGATCCCATCTGCACCGCTAGAAACGGCATTTTGTGAAATTTCTATTGCTTTTTCATGACTTAGATCTGGTGAAATTTTTAAAATAATAGGCTTTTTAGTTAGTGGCTTTATCCTGCTAAAAAGCTCGGTGATAAATTCATTTTCTTGCAAAGCACGCAAATTTGGTGTATTTGGCGACGAGATATTTACCACGAAAGCATCGCAAAGCTGGGCAAAGTCACGCACAAGAATTTCATAGTCATTTATGGCTTTTTCGTTTGGTGTAACCTTGTTTTTGCCGATATTTGCCCAAAGCGGAATGACATTTGGATATAGCTTGCTTACGCGGCGTTTTATCTCTTTGCTTCCATCGTTATTAAACCCCATCGCATTTTGGATACTTTCTTCTTCGATAAGGCGAAAAAGGCGTGGTTTATCGTTGCCAGGTTGCGGCTTTGGTGTAAAAGTTCCAAATTCTAAATGTCCAAAACCAAGCGCAGTAAGACCAGAAAACATCGTGGCATTTTTATCAAAGCCACCGCCGATACCAACTGGGTTATTGTAAATGCTTCCAAGTAAATTTTGCTGCAGTCTTGCATCGCTTATAACACATTTGTTTGTAACAAAACTAAGTGAACTTGGTAGAATTTTATCTGCTGCTATCATGCCATATTCTGCGATTTTATGTGCAGTTTCTGGATCGAATTTAAAAAATATAGATTTTAAAGTAGCATAGTCAAACATCATACCCTCATTTAAGCCTAAAATGTCTATATTTTAGCACAAAACGCCTTAAACTAAGGCTTTGCCTTTAAGTTTTGCGTAAATTTCGCAACTATTTTCAAGCTCGCTATCATTTCCAAATCCAACTATCTTTCCGCCATCTAAAACAGCTATTTTATCAGCATTTTGCACGGTTGTTAGGCGGTGAGCTATGACAAATATTATCTTTTTATGACGCAAATTATTTATAGCACTTGTTATCTCTTTTTCACTTTCATTATCAAGTGCGCTTGTTGCTTCATCAAAAATAAGAATTTGTGGGTTTGAGTAAAGTGCTCTTGCTATGGCTATACGCTGACGCTGTCCGCCTGAAAGATTTGTGCCAAACTCATTTAAAACGCTATTTATACCGTCATTCATAGCGCTTACAAACTCATAGGCGTTTGCCATTTTTAACGCGTTAATAACAGCATTTTCGTCAAATTCTCTACCATAAGCGACATTTTTTGCTATCGTATCATTAAAGATGTATACGCGCTGGCTTACAAAGCCGATATTTTTACGAAGCGACGCTATTTTAAGTGTTTTTATGCTTTGCTCATTTATTAAAATTTCACCGCTTTTTGGCTCATAAAATCTCATAAGCAGGTTCATTATAGATGTTTTTCCGCCACCACTTGAGCCAACAAGAGCTATGAGTTCAGACTCTTTTGCTGTTAAATTTATGCCTTTTAAAACATCATTTTTATCATCATAGCTTAGCCATATGTCTTTAAAGTTTATGCTTTTTATGGTGTTTGTTATCTCATTTGTCCCGTCAATGATCTCGCTTTGTTTGTCAATTAATTCAAATGTTCTTTCACTTGCAACCACGGCATCTTGCATTTTGCTATATATACCAACTATGCGCTTTATCGGAGTGTAAAGCATAAAAAGAGCTGTTAAAAATGAGAAAAATGCACCCATTGTAAGTCGGTCATCTATAACCTCCTTACCTCCTACGATGATGACTACTGCAACTCCGATAGAGCCTATCGTCTCCATCAAAGGGCTAACTAGCTGCTCTATCTTTACACTTTTTAAATTTAGCTTAAAAAATTTATTATTTTCATCAACAAAACGCTTGTGCTCATATCCTTGGGCGTTATTTGCCTTAATAATCTCTATGTTTGTAAAAATTTCACTTAAAACTGAAGTAATATCTGATGTTTTTTCCTGCGAAGCTCTTGAAATTTTTTTCATCCTTTTTGCAAGCCGCGATATAGGATACACCGCTACTGGCAATACTATAAGTGCAAAAAATGCTAGTCTTGGACTTTGATAAATGACAACTCCAAGAAGCCCTAATACAGTTATAATCTCTCTGACAAGCTCTGGTATCATGTTTGAAACGATCGTTCTTATGCGCTCTATGTCATTTATGCATCTGCTTATAAGCTCACCAGTTCGGTAGGCATTAAAAAATTTCATATCAAGCGAAAGTAGGTTTTGTATCATTTGTTCACGAAAACGCCTAACAGTATCTTGCCCAATATATGCGGTAAAATAAGCCTGCATGTATGTTCCGATATTTTTTATTGCATAGATGACAATGATAGCGTATGGTAAAAGGTATAAAAGCTGCTCATTTTTTTCAACAAAAATTTTATTTAACACAGGCTCGACAAGATATGCTGTGGCAGCTGTACCAAGGCTTGCAAAAAGCATGCCTATGATAGCTAAGGCAAAATAGGGGATATAGTCTTTAAAATATGGGGTAAAGCGCTTTAAAACCCCTTTTAAACCAAGCTGTTTCATCTATGCACGCTCCCACATTGTACCATCTGGTGTATCCATGATGTTTATACCCATTTGATTTAGCTCGTCTCTAATAGCGTCACATTTTACAAAATTTCGCTCCTTTTTAGCTTCTTTTCGCTCCGCTATCATAGCTGTTATCTGCTCTCTCTGCTCATCACTTATACCAAACTGAAAATACTCAAAACTATCTTGCAAGCCAATACCAAAAACATCATTTATAAAGGCAATGTTTGCTACTATTTCGCCTTTTGCGGCTTTATCTTTTGGGTTTACATCAAGTTTTTCATTTGAAAGCCTTATAAACTCATCAAGAGTAGCCAATGCTTTTGAAGTGTTTAGATCATCGCTTAAAGCGTCCAAAACTTCCTTTTTAAACTCTAAATTTAAGCTAGTTTTGCTAACCCCTAGTACTCTTTTTTTAAGGCGATAAAGCTTATCAAGTCGCTTTTTGCTAGCCTCCAAATCAAACTCAGAGTAGTTAAAATTTGCCCTGTAGTGGCTTGTTAGTAGGTAAAATCTAAGTGCTTCACCAGGATAAAGCAAAAGGGCATCTTTTACAAAAAAGCTATTTTGCAAGCTTTTACTCATTTTTTCGCCGTTTATTTGGATGAAGCCATTATGTATCCAGTATTTTGCTAAGGCTTTATGCTCGGCACATCTGCACTGCGCAGCTTCATTTTCATGATGTGGAAAGAGCAGATCAACTCCGCCAGCATGGATGTCGATATTAAAATTTTCATCTCCATCAAAGTATTTTTTAATCATAGCAACGCATTCAGAGTGCCAGCCTGGACGACCTTTGCCAAATGCACTATCATAAAATTTATCATCAAACTTCCAAAGCACGAAGTCCTTTTTGTCTCTCTTTTTATCGTTTATATCTATCCTTGCGATGGTTTCAAGATCGGCACTTTTACCACTAATACAAAGATACTGCTCATCTTTGCTTGTATCAAAGTAGATACCATCATCAAGCTTGTAGGCTATATCTTTATCAAGCAAATTTTGTATATATTTTATCATCTCATCAACGCATTCAGTAGCTTTTGGCGAAATGTCTGGCTCAAGAACATTAAGGGCTTTCATGTCTGATTTATATCGTTTTATGTAAAAATCTGTTATGCTCTCTAAACTTTCGCCACTTTCGCTCATCTTTTTTAAAATTTTATCATCAATGTCTGTATAGTTGCGAACAAATTTTACCTTATAGCCAAGCGCTATGAGTGTTCGGCGAAGCATATCAAAGCTTACTGCGCTTTTTGCATGCCCCAAATGTGCATCATCATATACCGTAGGACCACAAAGATAGATATTTGCCTCGCCATCTCGTATGGGATTAAAATTTAGTTTTTCTTTTTTAACGCTATCATAAATTTGCATAAATAACTTCCTTTAATATCATTAAAACAACAGCAAAAACCACGCATGATAATGTGATTAGCATTAGTTTTTTAAGTTCGATTATATCTAAAAATTTTCTCCAACCAAAAGCATTGACAAAAAGTCCAAGTTGCAAAAAGCCACCAAGTGAGCTTGCAAGTGCCAAGCCAACAGCCCCAAAAGGCTGCATTAACACCACAGCTAGAACTAAATTTATAACAAGGCAGATGATGGAAATTTTAGCTGCTTTTTTTTGTTGCATTTTAGCATAAAGCCAAAGTGAGAAAATTTTTGCTAGCCCAAAAGGGGCTAGTCCAACCATGTATGCAGATAAGACGGCGGCACACTCTATGGTATTTTGATGAGTGAAATTTCCACGCTCAAAGAGTAGCCAAATAACTGGCTCCGCTAAAACAACTCCGCCAATAGTGGCTAAACTTAGGACAAAAAGTAGCAGATAAAAGCTCTTTTTTGTCCAAAACATAGCATTTTGCTCATCGTTTGCTTTTAATAGCTTTGTTATTTTTGGAAAAAGTGCTTGCGAGAGAGCTATGGCAAAAACAGCAAGCGGGAGTTGGAAAATTCGGTTTGCATAAAAAAGATAACTGATACTTCCAGTTACTAAAAAGCTAGCTAGCCAAGTATCCATAAAAGCGCTTATTTGCATAGCAGAAGAGCCTATAAGTCCGTGATAAAAGTTAGAAAAAAAGCCCTTTATGCTCTCTCTTTTTTTGGCAGCATAACCTTTAAGCCCTCCAAAGAAAATTTTACCAGCACCAGTTTTTTGCATGGCGATGATATGGACTAAAACCTGCAGTACCCCACCAGCAATAACCCCGTAACTAAGACAAAATGCTACACTTTTTTCATCTTTACCATAAGCTAGCAATAGCGCAATAATCATCGCTAAATTTAAAAGAGCCGTAGAAAATGCCGTCGTAGCAAAGTGTCCTTTATACTGAAGCAAGGATGCCATAAATGTAACTATATAAACTAGCCCAAGATAGTAAAAGTTGATATTTACAAGAGGTATGGCGGCACTTATCGCCTCATCGCTTAGCCCACTTGCGATAATTTTTATAAAAAATCCAGTAAAAATATTTACAAAAAGTGTCAAAATGCCTATAAAAAAAAGAAATTTTATAAAAATTTCTGCGCTAAAAACACTTTTGTGTCTTGCTTTTGCAAAATTTGGTAAAAAAGCCTGCGTAAATGCTCCTTCTCCAAATATGCGGCGAAAGAGGTTTGGAATTTTAAAAGCTATGAAAAATAGATCGCTATAAATGCCAGCTCCAAGAACCAAGGCTGTCAAAATATCTCTTGCAAGCCCTAAAATACGAGAAACCATAATGCCAGCTGAATTTGAAAAAAAGCCTTTTACAAACATAAACCTGCCTAAAATTTTAAAAGCACAATAGTAACAAAAAAAGCTTTAAATCACGCATAACCAAAGTTTAATAAAATTTTAGAGATAATATCACACTAAAAATTTATCTTTGGATGGAAATTTGAGCGAAGAAACACAAGAGATAGTCTATTTTTCACCTATTCAAGCCGATACAAAAACACCACTTGCTGATATAGCTAGTATCGCTCAGTCGCAAGAGATCGACCCACAGTTTGTTGATTATAGGCTACTTGATGTGGTAACAAGCTACACAGACAGTGAGCATAACGAGCCTGTGACTCTTATGTCAAAAGAGCTTGATATTTTTGATGATACGGCGTTTTTTATAGATGAGAGTTTAAATATCGAGCAAAGCTATCATGTTGAATACTTTGATATACGCCAAGCGCCACAAAACCAACTACCTAAAATAAGCATAGGGGCAAACTCAAGCCTAACAAAAGTTATCGCCAAAATTCACGCATCAAAAGACATTAAACATGTCAGTGGTTATGAAAATTTACTCTATGACTATATCGCAAAACAGCTAATAAAGGCAAAAATTCTAGTTGGCATAAGAGAAGATGAACTAAGAAAAAATTTAACAAAGATAGCTTCTATTTTGCGCATAAAAGAGATGATAGATCATGATATCACCCTTACAGTAACAACTGGTGCCCAAGCGCACAAGCCAACCGATGCGCAGATGATATTTCATTATAAAAACAATACAAACAATATCCAAAATGATAAGATAAATCACGCTAGCCGTGGCTTTTTACAAGGTGTTGTAGCTGGCGATGTGATAATGGAGTGCATAAAGCCAAAAAATGGCAGAAATGGCAGAAATGTTCGTGGCGAGTTTATAAAGATGCCTGAACCAAAAGATAACGAATTTAAAGATATAAATGTAAATGCCGAAAATATCGATAAAATAGAAGATGACACAAGTATAAAATTTATCGCTAAAAAGCCAGGTTTTGTAAGCGATAAGGGCGGAGTTTACGATATCGGAGAGCATCTTGAGGTAAATGAGATAAATTTTCGCGACACAGGCTCAGTTCAAACTTCAATCGATGCAAATGTTTCGCTTTTTATAAAAGAGGATGATGTTTTTAAAGACGCTATTGGAACAGGTGTTATAGTCGAGGCAAAAGAGGTAAATGTCCGTGGAAATATCGCTGCAAATGCCCAAGTCATAGCCGATGATGTGGTTATTGGCGGGCAGACCCATGGCAAGGCAAAGATAAAAGCACGCACGGCAAATATCGCAGTTCACATAGGCACGGTAGAAGCCGATGATGTGAGCATAGATAGGCTTGAAGGTGGAACTGTTATAGCTAAAAAAGCAAGGATAAACTCAGTAGTGGGGGGTTCGATAACAGCAGAGGAGATCGTTATAGAAACACTTGGCTCAAACTGCACGATGACTGCCGCAAGACTTATAGATGTAAAATATCTACGAGGTATGAATAATAGATTTATAATAGACGCCAGCAAGATGCGAGACCAAGCAGATGAAATTCCTCGCCAGCTCGAGCTTATAAAAGAGCTTGAAGAGCAGATAGATAAAATTCCTAAAAAGCTTGAAACAAAAAAGATGATAATAGACGAAAACAAAGGCTCTATAAATGTCATCAAAGCAAAGGTGGAAGAGCTTCAAAATGCAAAGATAGTTCCGCCTGTAACTTTTATGAAAAAACTAAAAGAGTATCAGCAGTTAGTTAATGACTACAACGCACTTTTGCATGAATTTAAGACAAAAAAAGCTGAGTACAAAGGGTTAAAAGATGAGCTTGATGTTATGCAAAATGGTATATTTGCAGCAAAAGTTATAAATAGAAGCAACTGGCTTGAGTTAAATGAGATAAAATTTATAGTCATCGACCCCCCAACAGAGGTTTCATATATCACAAGGCAAAACGAGATGATTCGCATAATGACACTAACAAGAGATGGCGATAAATTTAGCGTCAAAAAAGATAACAACATAGGCTTGTTACAATAAGGAAAAGATATGATAAAGGCTATTGAAGGTATTATAACTAAAAAAGAGCCCGCATTTGTGGTGCTAAAGACAGTGAGTGGCGTTAGCTATGGTGTTTTTATCTCACTTTTTTGCTCTGCAAAGCTTGAAACCGGGGTAAAAACTGAACTAAATATAACGCAAATTATTAGAGAAGATGCGAATTTACTTTATGGTTTTTTAGATATTTCTGAGCAAAAGATGTTTGAAATGCTTATAAAATTAAGCGGTATCGGCGCTAGTACGGCGATGGCAGTTTGCTCTAGTCTTTCTGCAAATGCTTTTACAAATGCGGTTTTAAACGGTGATGCTGACACTATAAAACAAGTCCCAGGTATCGGACCAAAGACTGCTAGGCGCATTATCGCTGAGTTAAGTGACGCTAAGCTTGTAAGCGATGAAAGTGTGCCAAGCTATCAAAATGAAGCACTTCTAGCGCTTGAAGCACTTGGCTTTAAGCGAGAAAAGATAGTTAAAATTTTGCCTGAATGCAAAAGCCAAACTACTGGTGAGCTTGTAAAAGAAGCTCTAAAAAAACTAGGATAAAAAGGATATTTATGAAAAAATTTGGTGTTATTTTTGGTGCAAAAAGCTACGAGCATGAGATAAGCATAGTAAGTGCTATCGTGCTTAAAAATGTATTAAAAGCGCCGCTTGAGTTTATATTTTGTAGCGCTGATAGAAATTTCTATCTTATAGATCCCAAAGATATGCGTGCAAATTTTTTCAGCTCTGGTGAATATAAAAAATGTAAAAATTTAATCCTTAACAATGGAGGATTTAGCATACAGTCACTTTTTGGCGCAAAATTTTTAGATGTAGATGTATATATAAATTTAGTTCACGGCATGGACGGTGAAGATGGAAAGATGGCTGCTTTGCTTGATTTTTTCGGTGTTAGCTACATTGGGCCAAGACTTGAAGCAAGTGTTATGAGCTACAGTAAGAGCCTGACAAAACTTTTAGCCCAAAAAGCAGGCGTAAGAACGCTAGAGTATGAAGTCATAAGACGCGGCGATAGTATAAAGTCAGCCTATCCAGTTATCTTAAAGCCAAGCCATCTTGGTAGTAGTATCGGCATTAGCATAGTAAAAGATGATGCCCAGCTCGAGTATGCGCTTGATGTGGGCTTTGAATTTGATGATGAAATTTTAGTTGAGCCATTTGTAAGCGCGATAAGAGAATTTAACATTGCTGGTTGTAAGGTGGGTGGCGAGTTTATATTTTCTATGATAGAGGAGCCAAAAAAGAAAGAGTATCTTGACTACGAACAAAAATATATGAGCTTTTCAAACGAGACAAAGATAACAGAGGCTGAAATTTCAGATAGACTTGAAAAAAACCTAAAAGAGGCATTTAAAAAGATATACTCACAAGGTTTTGATGGGGCACTTATAAGATGTGACTTTTTTGCCTTTAACGAAGAGGTATATCTAAATGAGATAAATCCAAATCCAGGAAGTCTTGCAAATTATCTATTTGACGACTTTACCGCTGTCATTGAAGCACTTGCGGATTCGCTTGTAAGAGAGCGAGATATTAAGGTTGATTATAAATTTATCAACTCTATCACGCACTCAAAGGGCGGTAAAATATAACCCATAAGCAGTTTATAACCAAAAATACGCTAAATTTTACATAAAATTTTACACAAAGAGAGCAAATGACAACATTTAGCAAAGATGAAGTTTTTACGGCGACTGAGGTTGTGCGAAATTTCAGTGCAGTACTTGGAAAGATAAGCAAAGCCGAGTTAAAACGCGCAGTCATCGTCAAAAATAATAAATTTGAAGCCGTCCTTTTGAGTATGAGCGAGTATGAGCGATTGCAAGAGGCAGTTGAAATTTTAAAGAATTTTTACACATCAAACAAAAGAGATGGCAATGGCGAGTAAAGAGATAAAATACGGCTTAAAAACATATAAAATCAGCTACGAAATACTTAACCAAAGCCACGAAAATACTATACTTTTTTTGCACGGCTGGGGAGCAAATAAGGAGATAATGAAAAAGGCATTTGGCGAGCATTTTAACAGCTATAAACACATCTATGTAGATATGCCGGGCTTTGGCGCTAGTGATATTTTTACCCCTCTTAATACGAGTGATTATGCAAAGATACTTAAACGCTTCATTCAAACACTGCCAAAAGAGCCAGAGATCATAGTCGGGCATAGTTTTGGTGGCAAGGTTGCTACTCTTTTGGGGCCAAAAAATATAGTACTTCTTAGCTCGGCTGGAATTTTGGTCAAAAAGCGTCTTTTGGTGCGTCTTAAGATCGCTATTTTTAAATTTTTTAAGCTTTTTGGTTTTGGCAAATTTTATAAAGTATTTGCCACAAAAGATGTTAGTGGAATGAGTAGAACGATGTATGAAACGCTAAAAAATGTCGTAAATGAAGACTTTAGTTCAAAATTTAGCCACCTTCGTTCGAAGGCATTTATATTTTGGGGGCAAAACGACAAGGCTACTCCGCTTAAAAGTGGAGAAAAGATGCACGAGCTTGTAAAAGATAGTAAATTTTACCCATTAAATGGCGATCATTTTTTCTTCTTGTTGCATGCAAAATTTATAAGCGATAGTGTTTTGTCTGAATTAAATGAAACTAAAAGCCAAAATTTAGCACCAAATAGTGACGATCTAGATGAAATTTCTGGCATCGAGATGGTTGGAGCACAAGATGAGTGAGACTTTTTTAACTATCTTCTACACATTTTCAACGGCATTTTTTACACTTGCACTAAGTTTTTACATCATAACTTGTTTTCAATGGTTTTCTTATAAACTAGAGCGCGTTATTTTTCATTTCACAAGACCGCTTTGGCATGTTGTTTTTTTTATTATCCCGCTTGTGCTTTTTTACACAACTGGCAGATGGTTTTTTATCTATTTTTATTTTGCATATTTAACATGTATCTACTTTTGGCATAAAAAGCTTGATAAAAAACTGGTTTTTACGGCAAGGATAAAGCGTTTTTTTGTATTTTTGGTAGTCGCTATCTGTGTGCAAATTTTATTTGCCTTTTTAAGTGAAAATACAAAAATAGAACCTGTTTTACCTATCGTGGTGAGTCTTTTGATAAGTCACTTTTTTGAAAAATTTAATGCTTTAAATTTTAGGAAAAAAGCTGATAAAAAACTTGCAAATTTGCCGAATTTAAAAATAGTTTTGATAACCGCAAGTTATGGCAAAACAAGCATAAAAAACTTTCTTTATGAGCTTTTAAAAGATGATTTTGTAACACATAAAACACCAAGAAGTGTAAATACGCTAGTTGGACTTATAAAAGATGTAAATGAAAACTTAAATGAAAAAACTCAGATCTACATCGCAGAAGCTGGTGCAAGACTAAGTGGCGATATAGCCGAAATTTCAGCTTTTTTAAATCCACATATTGTAGTCGTAGGACAGATAGGCGAGCAGCATATAGAGTATTTTAAAACCATAGAAAATATCCGTGCTACAAAGCTTGAAGCACTTTGCAGCAAACGACTTGAGATGGCTTTTTTGCATAGCTCGACACTAAAAGAGCAGGGCGAAAATATTTTAATTTATGATAAAAATTTAAAAGATATCAACGCAACTCTTGATGGTATAAATTTTACACTTAATGAAAAACATTACTTTACTCCACTTCTTGGAGAGTTTAACGCCATAAATTTAGCCGCATGTATCGGTGTGGCAAGACATCTTGGTGCTAAAGATGAGAGTATAAGCAAGGTACTTTTGGGGCTTAAAAATGTTGAGCATAGACTTCAGCGTATAGATGCTGGTGGAAAGATAATAATAGATGATAGTTTTAACGGAAATTTTGCTGGTATGAGTGCAAGCTATGAGCTTGTAAGAAGCTATGCTGGTAGAAAAGTACTTATAACTCCAGGGATAGTAGAGTCAACCCAAGAAGAAAATGAAAATCTTTCTCGCATTATAAATGAGATATTTGACATCGTCATGATATCAAGCCCACTAAATGCTAGAGCGTTGTTAAAACATTTAAATAAACCAGAGATCATCATCATAAAGGATAAAACTCAGATGACACAAATTTTAGCTCAAAATACCAGAAGTGGCGACTTGATACTATTTTCTAACGACGCACCGAGCTTTATGTAATGAAAAAAATTATATTTTTTATAGCAACTATTTTTGCATTTAGTTTTGATATAGACGATCTTGATAAAGGTATCCATGCTGTTAAAAATGGAAATTTTGAGCAGGGTTTTGAGATATTTTTTGCTGGATGTGAGGCTGGTGATACACTTGCTTGCGAAGAGCTTGGATATATGTATATAAATAACGAAGTTAGTGAGAAAACTGATACACGCCTAGTTGAAATTCCTTCAATTCAGCTAGGCATAAGATACCTTGTTAAAAGCTGTTCACTAGGCTATTTAAATGGATGTAGTAGCATTTTAGACCTTGCAAAAGAGGTGCAAATTCCAGATGAAGTTCTAAAAGCAACAAAAGACAAATACGATGAGCTTGCGGTTGAGTTTGTAGAGGATTTAAACGCTACTATCGGTGGGCAAAATCAGGCAAAATAGCCTATTTTACTTGCCTAAAACCAAGCGCTTAGTTTCCCTAGCTATCTCCAACTCTTCATTTGTCGGTATAACAAATGTCTTTATCTTTGCATCCAGCGAGTCTAAGCAGCGCTCTCCTTTAAGGCTTGTGTCAAAATTTTTATCCCTATCTACACTTAGCCCTATATGTGCTAGCTCATTTGTTATCTTTTGACGCGTATTTGGTGCGTTTTCGCCTATACCACCAGTAAAGATAACGGCATCAACTCGTCCAAGAACAGCATAGTATGCTCCGATATATTTTTTCACTCGGTAGCAAAACATCTCATAGGCAAGTCTTGCTTGCTCATTATCTTTCATTTTTGCCACAACATCTCTCATGTCAGATGAGCCACAAATCCCCAAAAGCCCACTTTGTTTGTTTAAAAATGTATCTATCTCATCCCACTTTAGCACACCAGCATTTAGTAAAAATACAAGTGCTGCTGGGTCTATATCTCCGCTTCGTGTGCCCATTATAAGCCCTTCAAGTGGACTTAGGCCCATCGAAGTATCCACGCTTTTTCCATTCTCAACAGCACATACGCTTGCGCCATTGCCAAGATGTAAAGAGATGGCGTTAAAATTCTCAAAATTTATACCCATAAGCTCACTTGCTCTTTTGCAAACATACTTATGAGAGGTGCCGTGAAAGCCGTATTTTCGTATGTGATGTTTCTTGCAGATGTCATAAGGCAAAGCATATCTGTATGCATACTCTGGCATACTTTGATGAAATACAGTATCAAAAACAGCAACATGTGGTACATTTTTGCTATTTTGCATAGCATTTTTTATGCCTGCGATATGACCTGGATTATGTAGCGGGGCTAGGGGGCTGATACGCTCAAGCTCACTTATAACAGCACCATCTATCAAAACAGAACAAGAAAAGCTCTCTCCTCCATGAACTATACGATGTCCTATGCCATCAAGCTCTGCTAGATCGTGCAAGGTGTTTGACTTACACAAAAGTTCATTCATTGTATCAAGCCCAGCATGATGGTTTGGTATAGGTAAAAATTTCTCATAAATCTTACCATCTGCTTTTAATATCGCATGAGAGTCGCCAAGTCCTATTTGCTCGATAAGACCGCTTGCGATACTTTGCTCGCTATCCATTAAAAAAAGTTGAAATTTTATAGAGCTTGAACCTGAATTTAGAACCAAAATTTTCATTAGTTTTCTCCTGCTTGTATCGCTGTTATTAGTATTGTATTTATTATATCTTGTACAGTTGCTCCGCGACTAAGGTCATTAACTGGTGCGTTTAAACCCTGAAGCACTGGACCAACAGCTAGAGCATTTGCGCTTTTTTGAACTGCTTTGTAACAGATATTTGCACTATTTAAATCAGGAAATACAAAGACATTTGCCCTGCCTGATACCCTTGAGCCAGGAGCTTTTTTGGCGGCAGTATCTAAATTTGTTGCTGCGTCATATTGCAAAGGACCATCTGCGTTCAGCCAACTCTGGTTTTCATTTATTATCTTTGTTGCTAGCTTTACTGTCTCCACACTTTCGCCAGCCCCGCTCTCTTTAGTCGAATAGCTAAGAAGAGCCACACTAGGCGTGATACCAAAATTTTGTGCGCTTTTTGCAGATAAAACGGCAGTTTGTGCCAGTGTATTAGCATCAGGTTTTGGAGTCACAGCGCAGTCAGCATAAAGTAAAATTTCTTCATCCAAAGCTATGAAAAACAGTCCAGAAACTGTGCTTATACCAGGCTTTGTTTTTATAAGTTGAAGAGCAGGGCGTATCGTATCTGCAGTAGTTCCTACAGCACCGCTTACCATACCGTCCACAAGGGCGTTTTTAACACACATTGTAGCAAAATAGTTTCGATCTTTAGCTAAAATTTGTGCTTGATCGTAGCTTAGATTCTTTGCTTTTCTTGCTTCAAAAATTTGCTCAGCAAACTTTGATGTAAGTTCACTTGTTTGAGGATCTAAAATTTCTATATTTTCTAAATTTAGCCCAAGCTCATAAGCTCTTTTTTTTGTCTCACTTGTGTTGCCAAGAAGAGTGAGTTTGGCTAAATTTTTAGCAGAAATTTCAGCTACAGCACGCAAGATTCTCTCATCTTCACTCTCTGGAAGTATGATATGTTTTTGTAGGCTTTTTGCAAGTTTTGTTAAGTTGTATTCAAATTTTATCTTTGTTGTGATGTTTTGCTCAGCTTTTAAAATTTCATCAATATCATCTGTAATAAGTAGCCTGGAGCCCGAGTTTATCGCTCTTAGTTCGTTTAAATTTTCATCAGCAAAGATGGGACAGTTTAGCTCTTTTGCAAGCATTAAATTTGTCTCATTTGTACCAAGAAATTTAAACTTACTACCAATTACTATTATAAAATCATACTCTTTTTTAAGCATTTCAAATTTATCTATAAGCTTTAAAATTTCTTGTTTTTTTGATGTTAGATAAGCGGCTTCGTCTATTTTTATCTCGAAAGTGGTAAAATTTTTAAATTTTAAAGCAACTTTTTCTTTTAAATGTGCTAAATTTAGTGGCGATATCAGATAAAAAGAGTTCATCTACTACCTTTTTGGAACTTTTTTTGCTTGATTTTAGCATAAAATCTTTATACTAAGGCAATTTATGAAAATTAATTACCTAATATTAGGCGGCACTTTAGTCATTTTTACAGCTTGTACACCCAGCGTCGATCCCCATATAGATATGAAAGCTCCAGTGTATGTTGATCAGCTTCCAGCAAAAGATATTTCAAAAAGTTCAAATCAAGGCAGTCTTTATGGGCGCGGTAAAGACCCGCTATTTTCAGATAGAAAGGCGATGAATGTTAATGACATTGTGACTATCATCATCACAGAAACAGCCTCACAAACTTCAAGTGGAAACAAAAAAACTAACAGAGATAGTACGACCTCTCTTGGTGGCGGTGTTTTTACGGCTAGTGGACCTGGACTTTCAACGATCGCTGGCCAGTTAAATAAATTTGGCAATATCGGCTTTCAAGCTGGTGGAGGAAATGAGTTTGAGGGCGGTGGCTCAGTAAGCAGAAGTGAGCGCTTTACAACCACGATCTCGGCTCGTATCGTCAAGATTTTAAATAATGGCAATTATTTTATAGAGGGCTCTCGAGAAATTTTGGTAAATGGAGAAAAGCAGATTATTCAAATTAGCGGTGTTATCCGCCCTTATGACATCTCACAACGCAATGAGATCGACTCAAAATATATCGCTGATGCAAAAATTTTGTATAAAACTGAAGGAGATCTTGATAAGTCTACTAAAAAGCCATGGGGTACTCGTATAATGGAGGCTATCTGGCCTTTCTAATTATAAATTTGGCAAAGGACGGATTAGTTTTTGTACTTAATTTAAGCACTAAATTTTATTAGCGTTTTAAAAAGCTAGTGGATAAGAGCGCTCTTTGTAAAATGCATTTTAGAGCATAAGTTTTTTTACAGAGCAAGACAATAAGCATTGATTTGTTCTGTAAAGATACAAGAAGAAATTTTATCATAGTTGCTTATTTTGGCAATGATAGAATTTGTTGTGTTTTTGGCATAGTAAGATTTATGATTGAAATTTTACAAAACATAACATTTTAAATTCCTATTTAAAAGACTAGGAATTTAAAAATCAAGCCAGTTTTTGTCCTATTGCGCTAGCTTTTAACTCTCGTATCTCATAAAAAAGATAGTAATATATCATATTATCAGTTTCAAGGCTTTTATCCCCAAAAACTGGTTTTATCATATTTAAAAATTTATCTGAAATTCCAGCTATCTCAACAAGCAAAAGCTCATCTTTACGGCTTTTTGCGACCTTAACACAATTTGCAAAAAAAGTAAAAATAGTCTTAAAGTCTTTTAGTATGACATTTGAAATGATTTTAGACTCTATCTTTATCACTTTTTCAAGTCGCTTTTTAAGCCCTACGAGTTCACTAAGGGCTGTATTGATCTTTGAGCGCATAGCACCGTTGCGTTTTATAAAATGACGCTTATCTTCTTTTAAAGAGTTGCCATACTCTGTGACTAAAATTCCTATCGTATCTTCGATAGTCTTTAAGCTTTTTTGTAGTTTTATGTTTGATTCTGGGCTAATGCCACTTTTTTTGATTTTGTGATCAATAGCAAACTGAATTTGCTCCAGATATGAGCTGATGTTTTCATAATAGTCGCTGGTATTAAAAACATTTTTGAAAAAAGTTCCCTCATCAACGCTGTTTCGTAGCTTTTCTCTTGTTTTATCGATTGCTGAGTTAAACTCAAAAACATCCATGCAAGGTTCAAGTTCTTTTGCTAAAAGCTCTTCATCTCTTTCAAAAGCCACAAGCATCTCGTTAACTTTTTCAATCTGAATTTTTATATTTTTAAAATCCATTTTTCACTTTCTATCAAATTTTTAGCTGATTTTACTATTTAAAATTTAAAAATCTTATAAAAGTTGCAGTTTTGTTTTTAACTTTATAAAGTATAAAAGAGTGGTGCGCCCGAGAGAATTCGAATCTCTGACCTTTTGAACCGCAATCAAATGCTCTATCCAGCTGAGCTACGAGCGCACTATAAAAAAGAAATGTGATTATACTCAAAGTTTCCTTAAAAAAAGCATATATGACTAAATTTATGAAAAATTTGGTGAAAATTTGATAAATTTATCTAAAAATTTTAAGGGATATAAAAAATGAATGATTTTTTTGATAGTTTAAAAGAGATAAAAAAAGAGCTTGTAAAAGAGCAGGGCGATGAAAAAAAGCCAACAAAACCGACACAAAAAGATAGCATAAGCAAAGAGGAGGTTGTTGCAAAAAAAGAGCAACAGCTAGCACAGGAGTTTTTAAGCTATATAAAACATAGCGATGTTAGAAAATTTTAGATGAAAAGCTTGTTTTTTTTAGTATTACTGGTGCTTGGTGGGCTTTATTTTTACTCGTGGTATTTTTTTGTTACTATTTTTGTGCTTTCATTTTTGGTATTTTTCCATGAACTAGGACATTTTTTGGTGGCAAGAGCACTTGGGGTTTGCGTGCATACTTTTAGTATCGGCTTTGGAGAAAAACTACTTAAAAAGCGTATCGGGGCAACAGAGTACGCCATATCGGCTATACCTCTTGGTGGTTATGTTCAATTAAAAGGACAAGATGATACAGATCCAAAAAACAAAAACCTAGATCCAGATAGCTACAACTCACTAAGTCCGCTTGGGCGTATAGCCATACTATTTGCAGGACCAGCGTTTAACTTTATTTTGGCATTTTTTATATTTATCATGCTTGGGTATATGGGAGTTGAAAAGCTTGCACCAACTGTTGGAAATGTGGTTGATGGCTCGGCTGCCATGGATGCCAAGATGCAAAAAATGGATAAAATTTTAGCCATAAATGATGTAGAAATAACCGAATGGGAAGACATTAAAAAAAATGTTACTACCGAGCAAATGAGTATAAGTATAGACAGAAATGGAACACTCATGCAAATTTTACTCACGCCAAGGATTAGTGAGACGAAGAGTGTTTTTGGTGAGAGTGAACGGCGTGCACTCATAGGCATTGTCCCTAGTGGCGATGCCATAAAGCTTAGTTATGATGGGCTTGATGCTGTTTCGTACGCATTTGATGAGACTATAAAAGCATCAAAGCTTATATTTTTAGGTATCGGCAAGCTCATAGAAGGCGTAGTGCCTATAAAAGAGGTGGGTGGTATCGTTCAGATAACTGATATAACGACAAAAGCTGCAAAGAGCGATTTTGCGGTTCTTTTAATCATCACAGCTTTGCTTTCGGTAAATCTTGGAGTACTAAATTTACTCCCGATACCAGCTCTTGATGGAGGCCATATTTTGTTTAATCTCTATGAGCTAGTATTTAGACGAGAGGTAAGCGAAAAAGTTTTTGTATGGCTTACTTACGCGGGCTGGGCGATATTATTATCTCTTATGATACTAGCAACCTTTAATGATATAAATAGACTAATGCAAGGTTAAAAAATGATAGTTTTATCCAAACTTTTAGATGAAATTTATAGTATAAATCCACAAGCTAGGCTCATTGCTGTTAGTAAAAATGTAACTAGCAAAGAGGTTTTAGAGCTTTTTAGTCAAGGGCAGATAGAATACGGCGAAAACAGGGTTCAAGAGCTTGCCAAAAAGCAGAGTGAGCTTAAAGATTTAGGGCTAAAATGGCACATGATAGGCAGACTTCAAAGCAACAAAATAAACCAGCTCATAGCCCTAAAGCCAACTCTTTGGCAAAGCTGCGATAGTTTTGAAAAGGCACTAGAGGTTGATAAGAGGCTAAATTTTAAGCTTGATACATTGCTTCAGATAAACTCAGCAAACGAAGATAGTAAGCAGGGTGTTTTGGAGGGTGTTGCAAAAGAAATTTATCTTAAAATCAATGAGCAGTGCAGTAATATAAATTTAGTTGGAGTCATGAGTATCGGCTCACATAGCGATGACTGGCGCGAAGTTACCAAAAGCTTTGAGACAACATACAAAATTTATAAAAGTCTAGAAAAAGACGGCGCAAAGATATGCTCTATGGGTATGAGCTCAGATTACGAGCTTGCGCTAAAGTCTGGCTCAAATATGCTTCGCATAGGCTCAATGCTTTATATATAACTTACAAGGTAGATAAAATTTCTCTTATGATATCACTCGTTTTATCTTTGCTAAGAACTTGCATAAGCCCTTTGCTAACACGATTTATCTCATAGTTTTGTATAAGCTTTAAAATTTCATCCACATCAGCCTCACCATCTTTTTGTAATGAAATTTGGCATAAATTTCTATCAAGTAAAAATTTAGCATTATGAAACTGATGGTTGCCAGCTGCGTGAGGATATGGCACAAAGATACAAGGCAGAGCATTTGCGCTAAGCTCCCAAAGCGAGCTAGCACCAGCACGGCTTATACAAAGATCTGCGTCATACATCTTTTTTTCTATCTCTGAACTAAAGTCAAAAAGCTCAAGCTCACTCTCCTTAAAGCCTATATTTTTATACTCTAGCCTTAAATTTTCAAGTGAGTTTTTACCACATTGATGTATGATCTTTATCTGTTTTTCTTTTAAAGTTGTGGCTAGCTTAATGGCTAGTTCATTTATAGCTTTTGCCCCCTGTGAGCCACCTAAAAAAAGTATGGTTTTAAGCTCCACTCTCTCTTTTTGTCTATCAAAAAATTTATTACCAACAGGATATGCCCAAAATGGTTTTTCATAAGAGCTATAAAAGCCCTTAGCAAATGGTCGCAAGAGCTCATTTAGCCTGCCTATCTTTGCATTTTGTTCGTGTATAAAAAGAGGAATTTTACAAAATAAAGCAGCTAGTGCTGCCGGTGCAGCCGAATATCCACCAACGCTAATGACCGCTTTTACGCCGTTTTGTCTAAAAATTTCACGGCATTTTAAGGCTGACTTTATGATATTAAAAAGGCTAAAAATTTTAGCCAGACCTTGCTTATTTACAACTCCAGAGCTTTGTAAAAAGTAGCGTGCGGCAAAATTTTCATCATTTTCAAACCACATTTTATCCTGTCCGCTAGTTGAACCTATAAAGATACAAGATCTATTTAGTTCATTAAGTTGCTTACAAAATGAGCGAGCTATCGCCAAATGTCCACCAGTTCCCCCGCCAGTTATCACTACCATATCTTTGCCTTTTTGCTTATCATCAAAACCATACCAACGGCAATGCATGTCGCCAAAACAGAGCTACCGCCATAGCTTAAAAATGGCACCGCTATACCCTTTATCGGCGTAATAGAGGTAATACCGTAACTATTTATGATAAATGAAAATGAAAATACAAGTCCTACTCCAAGGGTAAAAAGATGATAGACTTTATTTTCACTTCTTCCTGAAATTCTAAAAATTCTAAACAGTACCGCAATAAAAATTCCAACTACACCAAATATACCCAAAAGACCTATCTCTTCGGTAATACCAGCTATAACAAAGTCTGTATGAACTTCACTTAAAAAGCCAAGTTTAAAGGTTCCAGCACCAAGCCCTTGACCAAAAAGCCCGCCATGATTTATAGCATTTAGTGAGTTTGAAATTTGCCACGGCTCATCAGCATTTTCAACTCTTAGCGTCGCAAAACTCTCAGGCAAAACGCTTAAGACTATATCCTGAACGCCCACCCACCAGGACTTGATACGATTTATCCTGTGTTCACTATTTATGATAATGATCGTTCCCACACAAAGCACAAAGCTTACACCAACCATAAAAATTTTAAGGCTAGTTCCTGCAAAAAGTGCCATCATGATAAAAGTAGCTGCCAAAACAACAACTTGACCAAGGTCATTTTGCATAACAGCGATAAGATAGACGATTAGCAAAAACAGTAAAATATATGGGAAAAGTATAGCCAAATCCTCTTGCATTGTCCGTTTTTTTTCATCTATTTTTCTTGTAAAGCTCCATGCTAAAAAGTAGACAAAGCCTATTTTAAAAAACTCAACTGGCGCAAGCGAAAAACCAGGCAGTCGTATCCAGCGACGCGCACCACCCGACTCTGTCACAAATGAAGCTGGTAAAAAGTGCATAGCACCCATTAAAATAAGACAAGAAAAAAACAGACCAAAGCCGATAAATTTCAGTGCCTTATCTGGATTAAGCTGAGAAAGTCCCCACATAAGGCAAACACCAATAGCTACAACAATGGACTGTCTTATAAAAAAATGATACTCTTCATAGTGAAAAAAGCGCACAGTATAAACCGACAAAGATAGCGAAAATATCGCACTTATGCCAAGCAAACAAACGCAAAGGTAAAAAAGTTTTCTATCTGTATACAAACTTGCTCCAAATTTAAAGGAATAATTTTAGTCAAAAAAGCCTTATAAAGCTTTTAACTCTCGCTCAAATCCTCAGCCACCTGCGCTGCTAGCTTTAGCTTTTCGTTATCAAAGTGCGTGTAAATTCGGCTTGTGTTAAGGCTAGCGTGACCTAGGGCTTCTTGAACTAAAACAAGGTCTTTTTGCTTTTTATAAAGCATAGTCGCAAAGGTGTGGCGTAGCATGTGAGCGCCGTTTTTTTCCTTTCTTATGCCTGCGCGAAACAAAATTTGCTCGACTATTCGGCTTACATAAGCTTGAGTTAGCCTCTCGCCCTTGCGATTTACGAACAAATATCCCTCTTTGTTGATGAAATTTATAGCGATGGCGTCAAGGTGGTGCTCGATTAGATGGCGTTTTATCATAACGATTCTGTATTTGTTACCTTTGCCTCTTATGCGGATGATGTAAAGCTCACCCTCTTTATTTATGTCTTTTCGCTTTAAATTTAGCGCTTCACTTACGCGAATGCCTGTGAAAATGATGATTTTTATGATTAGCTTGTTGCGATTTTCGTTGCTTTTAAACTCGGCCTCATCAATGCCGTTTAGAAATTTCTTTACCTCTTCTTCGCTCATAAACTCAGGCAGTTTTTGCCCTCTTGTCCCGCTTACTCCACCCCAGTTTTTAAGCTCTATGTCAAAGACATGCGCCTTGCCATCCTCTTCGTTTTGCTTGTCTAAAAATGAGAAGAAATTTATGGCGGCGATTCGGTAGTTTTTTTTACTCGCATCACTTAGCCCGCCAGTCGTGCTAGCAAGCACTTCGCTGATAAACTCCTCATCAATTTGCTTTAAGCTAAGAAGCTCGTAAAAGCAGATGGTCTCATAAATTTTTTTAAGCGGATTAAAGTAGGTGTTTATCCCAGTTAGCCCAGCGTTTCGTGCCTTTTTGACAAGCCCGTCAAGCTCATCTATGTTTTTTATCTCTTTGTTTAGCGCGAAATTTACACTTGCAAGGGTTTGAGGGTTGCGAAGTTCTTTGTTTGAGAGTGAGCTTAGTTTAAACTTAACATAACGAGCGAGCCAAAATAGCAAGGACGCCTTAAAGTCCTGCTTGCAATCGAGCTTAAATTTCACTTTTTTGCCTTTAAATTTTTACTCGATTATAGCATATTTTGGCTCTTTAAATTAAAACTTACTCGTGAAAGGTTACACTTTCGCTTAGCGACACCCTTTGTGTGCGGTTTTTATTGACATTTGCGTCCCAGTTTGGATAGCCAAAAGATATGCCAAAGAGCAACTTTAGCTCATCACTTACTCCAAGCTCTTTTCTGATGGTATCGGCAAACATCGCAAAGATAAGTTGCGGTATGCTACCATATCCACGAGCCGTGCATGAGAGCATAAAATTTTGAGCATACATACCCATATCGGCTGCGACATTGACATTATCGGCGATGCTAGGCATAAACAAAAACGCAGCGTGTGGTGCTCCGTAAAACTCTAAATTTAACGGTACCATTCTAGCTCTACCTGCCTTATCCTCTCTAGCCACGCCAAAGCCGTCATAAATTAACTTATATAGGGCTCTCATGCGAGTTTCAAGAGCGGGTGGAAATAGTGACTGATCGTAAGGAAAGTCGCTTTTTATCTCACCTTTTGCCCATTTATCTTTTAAAATTTCTTTTAACTCTTTTGCTTTCTGTCCTGAAACCACATGCGTTATCCAAGGCTGTGTATTTGTAGCGGACGGCGCCCACTGCGCATCAAGTAAAATTTCATTTATCTCATCTTTGCTAAGTGGCTTATCTAAAAAGTCCCTTATAGACTGACGAGATCTTACTGTAGTTTGAAAATCTAGCATTTTGCTCCTTTAAATTAATTTTTTTCAACGATAAGGTAATTTTTTATATAAGTCAAATAACATAAAGTATATAATAGCATAACTAAAAGTTATAAAAATTTATAAAAAAATGAGTGAAATTTTGGGTTTATGCTAATTTGCAAAAACCCAAAATTTGTATTATTTTTGTTTTTTATCTTGATACATTTGCTCCCACTCATCCCAGCTATTTGCAGTCTTATGTTGTTGCTCGACTAGCATTTTGCCAAGTTCGTAGTGTCCGACATTTTGGTGACAGCTCGTGCATTTTTGAAATTTCACGAGTTGCGTTTGCCTCGCTAGTTTTTACTATGCCTTCATGACACCTTAGACACGAACTATCAAAGGTATAATTTGCCCTTGCGTTTGCTCTGTTTGCTATCCAGTCTTTTTTACTAGGATCGCCTGTTAGCGTTGTGAAGCCCTCAGCCACGCCGTTTTTAGCCTTTGTTATGAGATAGTTTGCAAGATTATCATGCGGTAAGTGACAGTCAGTGCATTTTACACTTATTCCCTTTGTGTTTGAGGCTCCATGTATTGGGTCAGCTAGATTTGTCTGAGCTATCGCTCCGTCCCATGCGTGGCACGAGCCACAAAATGGATACTCGCCTGTTGCTACGACTATCTTATGCCCTGCAAATACGCAAAATAAAGTAACAACGCAGGTTATGGATACGATTTTGATTAAATTTTTCATTTTACCCTCCTTACTTTACGATTAGCGATTTTAGGCTATCTTGCGTATGACAACGCACGCACATATTAACAGTTGGTTTGTGAGTGCTGTGGCAGGTATCGCAGTCAAGCGACTCGTAGTGCGGGTTTGCGTGGATATTATCCGTATGACCTAAAACGCCCGTTCTTTCGGCTAGTTTTTCATAGCTTACGTGACACTGCATACATGATGCATTCATTGCTGATGAGTAGTCTTTTTGATCGTTTTCTTTGTGACAGTCTTTACAATCAAGACCTAGTTTTTGGTGTATGCCTTGTAGCGGGAAGCTCTCTTTGCTAAAATTTTTAGTCACTTCGCCCTTTGAGTTTCTTAACACATCCATCAGACTCGTATCATAAGCAAAAAGAGATAGCGTTAAAAATGATATTAAAGCTAGAAATTTTCTCATCACACACTCCTTCTTTTTTCGTTAAAGACTTTGGCTAGTTTTAAACCAGCTTGGCGACCAAAGACTATGCACTCAAGCACTGAGTTTGAGCCAAGGCGATTATAGCCGTGTCTGCCACCCGTTAGCTCACCACACGCGTATAGTTTTGGTATGAGTTGCATGTCGTTGTTATACACTTCGCAATCAACCGTAGTCTTGACCCCACCCATGCAGTGATGCACCTTTGGCCCAGGGCGAACGGCAAAAAACGGCGGTTTTTCTAGTTTTATGTATTTGCCTTTGTAGTGAGAGAAATTTTTACCAAACTCAGGGTCGCGGTAGTTCTCATCTTTAGATGCCGCTTCTACATATGAGTTATAGCGTTTTAACTGCTCTAAAAACGGCTCTTTGTTGATATTATAGTGCGTTATTAGCTCATCCATCGTATCAAACTGCTTTATCGCTCCCACGCTTAGACCGCGTTGAAAGTCGTGTATATCAACAGTCTTTGTGCCTTCTATATCCATGATAAGCACGGGGTGATTTTTACCGCCTTCATTCATAGCCCAGATGGCATCTGATGAAATTTTACGATCAGCTATCTCATTTACAAAGCGAAGTCCAGTTTTTGGATTTACCATCATTCCATAAGTATATCCACGCATCATCCAGCGATACGCAAAGCCAAAAAACGACTCATCAGCAGATGTTACGTGAAAACGCTGAATGTAGTCCATATCGATAAATTTTATCTCATCAGCTAGTAGTTTTTTAACTGTATATGCGTTTGCGCCGGCGTGATTTGTGCTAAATACATCAGCCGTTAAGGCTGGGTCAAATTTTTGTCTAAACTCCACATCAGCTGCCCAGCCACCTGTGGCTAAGACAAGTCCGCCGTGGCATTTGTAGTATCTTACTTGACCGCTTTTGTTATCTTCTTCTTTGGCGTTTGTATCAAAGTTAAACTCATATTTTTCACGCACTTTTATACCTACAACTTCGCCTTGATCGCCGTAAATAATATCATCCATTATCACGCGAGTTTCGATCTTTCCGCCACGCTCTCTTATCCTTTGCTGAAGCGGTATAGTTATGTAGCTACCAACGCCAACAGAGTGTGAGCGAGGGTGAGTGTGTCCGCCATCTCTTATTACCCATTTTATTTTAACGCCGTTTTGCACTAACCAATCAAGCAATTCAGGACCCTTATAGACCATCGTTTTTACGATATCGGGATCGTTTAGATTGTGTCCGCTTTTTAGAGTATCTTCTATATGAAGCTCAGGGTCATCTTTTATGCCATCACGCTCTTGCATTTTTGTGCCTGCAACCGCCATAGAACCGGCACTATAAGCTGAGTTTCCACCAAGATATGGCATTTTTTCTATCATTATGACATTATTTACACCCTCTTCAAGCATAGATAGCATAGCCGCACTTCCAGCAAAACCGCTACCGACAATGATAGCGTCAAACTCTTTGTCCCATTTTTTAACTTCAATTGCGTTTGTTTTTGCAGATGATAAGGTCGGCACACTTAGCACAGCAGAGCAACAGGCAAGGGTTTTTAGGGATTTTCTCCTTGATGCATCAAACATCACTTTCTCCTTTTTTAAGCATTTTATCTTTAAACAAAAAAAGTAATTTTT
This sequence comes from Campylobacter suis, assembly GCF_905120475.1. NCBI lineage: Bacteria > Pseudomonadati > Campylobacterota > Epsilonproteobacteria > Campylobacterales > Campylobacteraceae > Campylobacter > Campylobacter suis. The sequence continues at coordinate 676,778 of NZ_CAJHOE010000001.1, forward strand.
TCCTTTTAAAAATAATTGTGCGAATAATAAAATATTTTTTAATATAAGTCAAATATTATAAAGTGTATAATAGCATAACTAAAAGTTATAAAAAGGAGCAAAAATGAGCCTAAGACATATGCAAATAGCCGTAAGTATCGCAGAGTTTAAAAGCTTTACAAAGGCGGCTGAAAAACTTGGTGTTTCACAGCCATCTCTTTCAAAAAGTGTATCGCTTTTAGAAAGTGAGCTAGAAACTGAGCTTTTTGATAGAAAAAATGGGCTAAGCCTTACTTACGCGGGTGAGATTTATATCTCAAAGGCTAAAAATTTACTAAGGCTAAATAGCGAACTAAACAGCGAGATAAAAAATTTATCATCGCTTAAAAAGGGCAAGATAAGCATAGGTGTCACAACGCTTAGCTTTAAATTTATCGAAAAACAGCTACCATCATTTTACGCAAGATTTGCAAATGCAGACATTAAAATCATACACGCACAAACCGACATCGAGCTTTTGCAAATGCTTAAAGATGGCGTTATAGACGCTGCGTATGCGGTGCATTTTGAAAGCATAAAAGATAGTGAGCTAGAGTATGAGTTAGTGGCTAAACACGCCCCTTTACTAGCCGTCCCTTCAACTCATATCGCGGTTTCAAAAATCGCCGCAAACTCAAATGAAAAATATCCAAAGTGTGATTTGGGCGAGTTTAGAGATGATAAATTTGCCATAGGCTCTGATAATGTCAGGCTTAAAACTGGCTTTGAGCAGATATTTGCAAAGGCTGGGTTTAAGCCAAAACTAGCTTGTGCAACGACTGATATAAATTTAGCCATGTCGATGGCTGGTTCTAGTATTTGCGTGGCGTTTGGATTTAGTGAGTGCGTGAGTGAAGAGCAGAGGGATTTTATCAGCTTTTTTGATGTGATAGATGATGAAAATTTCAATCTAAGCTTTTCAGTCGTGTATAAAAAATCTTCAAAACTTATAAAGGAATTTATAAAATTGCTTAAAAATAGTGAGTGAAAGGCGAGAAATTTTGTATAATTTTGCTTTTAAATGGTTTTAAAATGGATGGATTATGAAGATTGGATTTTTTGACTCGGGCATTGGTGGTCTAAGCGTGATGAATGAGGCTATAAGGCAGCTTAGCGGGAATGAGTTTTTATTTTTTGCGGATAAGAAAAATGTCCCTTATGGCACAAAAACGAAAGATGAAGTTATAAATTTTAGTATCGAGGCGGTTTCGTTTTTGATAGATCTTGGTGCAAAGGCGGTGGTTGTGGCGTGCAACACAGCAACAAGTGCTGCAATCGTAGAGCTTAGAGCAAAATTTAGCGTGCCGATAATCGGCATGGAGCCAGCCGTAAAGCGCGCTGTAAGCTTAAAAGATGGTAAAAAAACTTTAGTTATTGCCACGCCCATCACGATAGCAGGGCAAAAGCTTCACGAGCTATTAGTTCGTACAAATGCAAGCGAGGTGGCGGACTTGCTCGCACTGCCTAGGCTTGTTGAGTTTGCTGAAAGTTACGAGTTTGAGAGCCGGCGAGTGCGGGAGTATTTAAAGAGCGAGTTAGCTAAATTTGATCTTAGCGAGTATGGCTCGCTTGTGCTAGGCTGCACGCATTTTAACTACTTTAAAGATACTTTGCGAGAAATTTTAGCACCGCAAACAAAGATACTTGATGGGATTGATGGCACGATAAAACGCCTTAAAAGCGAGAGCGGGGCGGTGAGCTTAGCTGATAAGAGTAGCAAAGTAGAGTACTTTTACTCAAAGCAAAAGGTAAACCAAAGAAAGGAGCTTGATAGGCTTGCTATGTATCTTAAAAGGCTTGATGTTATGAGAGAGATTGAGTGATGGGTAAAAATGTAAAATTATCTATCAAGACTTTGTTGTTTAAAAATTTTAGTGACGATTTAAACGCTATATAATGTAGTTTTAGTTAAAATCTAGCAAAAATTTATAGGTTTTAGAATGGATAAAAAGTACAGACCCAATGTAGCTGCTATAATTTTATCATCTAAATATCCATTTAAATGCGAAATTTTTGTTGCAAATAGATGTGACTTGGATGGAGTTTGGCAGTTTCCACAAGGTGGGATAGATGATGGAGAAAGCCCTAAAGAGGCTTTGCTTCGTGAGTTAAAAGAGGAGATAGGGACGGATAAGATTGAGTTTTTAGCCGAGTATCCAGAGTGGCTTAGTTATGATTTTCCAAATACAGCTAGTGTAAAAATGTATCCATTTGATGGGCAGACGCAGAAGTATTTTTTGGTTAGATTAAAACCAGACGCAAAGATAAATTTAGAGTGCAAACATCCTGAATTTAGCGAGTATAAATTTCTAAGTTATAAGGGGATTTTTGAAGAGATAAATCACTTCAAAAGACCGATATATACGAAAGTTTTGAGTTATTTTAAAGAGAAAGGGTATTTTTAATGCTAATAGTTCAGAAATTTGGCGGAACAAGCGTCGGAACGCTTGAACGCATAGAAGCAGTAGCCCAGCGTGTCATTGAGACTAAAAACACAGGAGCAGATGTTGTAGTAGTTGTTTCGGCAATGAGTGGCGTAACAAATCAACTTGTCGAATACGGCGAGCACTTTAGCAAGCAGCCAAATGGTGTTGCTATGGACATGTTGCTTAGCTCTGGAGAGCAAGTAACGACAGCGATACTAACGATAGCATTAAACGCGAAAGGTTATGAGTGTGTAGGCTTAACAGGAGCTATGGCTGGCATTATAACCGATGACATACACACAAAAGCACGAATTGAAAAGATAAATACAAGCCGTATTAAAAGCGAACTAAAAGCTGGCAAGATAGTAGTGGTAGCAGGTTTTCAGGGTATAGATGAAAAAGGTGATATAACAACACTTGGACGCGGTGGAAGCGACCTAAGCGCAGTTGCTTTAGCTGGAGCTCTTGATGCTGACTTATGCGAAATTTTTACAGATGTTGATGGAGTTTATACCACAGATCCGCGTATCGAGCCAAAGGCTAAAAAACTTGATGTCATAAGTTATGACGAGATGCTTGAGCTTGCAAGCTCTGGCGCAAAAGTATTGCAAAATCGCTCGGTAGAAATGGCAAAAAAACTAAATGTAAAACTAGTTACAAGAAGTAGCTTTAATCATAACGAAGGAACACTTATAGCAAATGAGGAGGATTATATGGAAGCAGTTTTGGTAAGCGGTATAGCTTTGGATAAAAATCAAGCAAGAGTTACACTGCGAGGCGTGGTTGATAAGCCAGGTATTGCGGCGGAAATTTTTAGTGCGCTTGCTAGTAAAAATATCAATGTTGATATGATTATCCAAAATGTAGGGCATGACGGAACTACAAATTTAGGCTTTACTGTGCCACAAAACGAGCTTGAGATCGCCAAAGAAACTATGCAAAAACTATCAGCAGCAAAACATGTTGAGTATGATGACGCAATAGTTAAAGTTTCAGTTGTTGGTGTGGGTATGAAAAGTCATAGCGGTGTTGCTTGTACCGCATTTGAAACACTTGCGAAAGAGGGTATAAATATCCAAATGATATCAACAAGTGAGATAAAAATTTCAGTCGTAGTTGATCAAAAATACGGCGAGCTTGCCGTTCGCGTCCTACACGAAGCATATAAGCTAGATAAATAATGCAAGACTTCGTAAAATGGAGCAATGACGCCATCGTTAAAGAGGGCATGAGTGCTTTTATGCAAAATTTCCGTATTGAGTGGATAGCGCTACTTGGCTCTAGGCTAAAATACTTGCTTGAGGGACGAGTTTTTATAGTTATTACCGATGATGAACGCGCATGGTTTGAAGGTTATTTGCTTAAAAAGATAAACCGCTCAGGCGCGCGCCCACTTTTGCCATTTGTAAGCCTAAAAGCACTTTATCCTGGACTTGATGAGATAAACTCAAGTGAGCAAATTTCACTACTTGAGGACATGCTAAGCCTTACATTTCCGAATGGATATGTCTATTTTTATATCGGCAAAAACATTGATAAACGAGCAAATATCGCCAAAAATAGCGAAGATAGCTACATGTGGCTATTTGACGAGCAAACCCATAACTCCATATGCCTAAATTCAAATGATGAAAATTTAGACATAAAACTCATGCAGCTCTTAAAGCTTTTTGATAAAAGCATCGATGCAGTTCTTTTAAATCAGGCAAGCCTAGTCTAGCATGCAAAGCAAAATAGTCATCACAAATGATTTTGACGCACTTAAAAACAGCCTTGAGACCGAATTTGGCATAAATAACCTGCGTTTTTTCATAAGTGAGGACTTCTTGCTTGAAAATGCTCATGAGATAGTAAAAGAGGCATATATCGCCGAAAGTAGCGAAAAGCTCTTGGTTGTAATGGCTAAAAACTACCGCATAGAAGCCCAAAACTCACTGCTTAAAATTATCGAAGAACCGCCAAGAAATGTATCATTTTTAATCGCAGCTACAAGTAAAAATTTACTCTTGCAAACTATACGCTCGCGTATGATTTGTCAAAATTTACTAAAAACAAAGCCTAGACCGCCTCTTGATATAAATTTGGCTCAGCTTGATATAGCTGAAATTTATAACTTTTTAGCTCGCATTGAAAATGATGAAAGATCGGATAAAATTGGTAAAAATGAGCTAAAAGAGCTGATCTCAAACATTATCGTCAAGGCTCTTGAACTTGGATTTAAATTTAGCCAAGATGAGCTTGAGTATTTTTACTCGTTAGTGCGATTAGCCGAACTTAACGCAAAGTCGCCACAGCTTCTTACACCTTTACTTTTAGTGATACTTCAAAAAGGACGACCTTGAAATTTTATAAAATCAATGTAAATAGTGATTTTAACGCCATTTGTGAGCAGATAATGCCAAGTTTGGCTGGCGTTGGCTTGATGTCAAAAAAAGCAAACCTAAATTTCATATATATCTCAGATATCCGCTCACCAGCAGCAAATATCTTAAAACAAGATGCACTTAGCGTGGGTGCTGAGCTAGTGTGTCATAAAGATACGATTTTTGGAAGAGAGCTAAACTCGCAAGCGCTTTTAATAGGCACAAATGCGCATTTTGAAGCTCTGGCTAAAAAGGAAAAGCTTCAAGATTTTGGACTTAAAGGCTTGGCAAATTTTTTAAGTGTTAAATTTTTAAAGCCCAAAAAGCCTCAAATCATGGGTGTGTTAAATTTTAACCAAGATAGCTTTAACGAAAACAGCCGCGCGGATACAAAAAGTGGTATCAAGCGCATAGAAGATATGATAGAGCAAGGTGCTAGCTACATTGACATTGGCGGGGTTAGCTCGCGCCCTGGGAGTGAGTACTGTGGGCGCGATGAGGAGTTTGTGCGCATAAAAGATATCGTGGCTGAAATTTATAAGCAAAATTTGCATGAAAAGGCAAAATTTAGCCTTGATAGCTTTGATGAGTATTGCCTTGAATATGCGCTAAATCATGGCTTTAAAATGATAAATGACATAACTGCAAACACCAGCCTTGCAAAGCTTGCACTAAAATATGAGTGCGAATACTGCCTAATGCATATGCAAAATGATCCAAAAACTATGCAAAACGCACCGCATTATGATGATCTAATCGGCGAGATAGATGAGTTTTTCGCGCAAAAAATAGATGAAATTTTAGCCATAGGCACAAATCGGATCACCCTTGATGTAGGTATCGGCTTTGGCAAGACTGCGGAGCAAAATTTGCTTCTCATTAAGCATTTGGAACATTTTTTGCACTTTGGCTATCCGCTTTTGGTTGGTGCAAGTCGCAAGTCGGTCATAAATTTTTATCATCCAAGCGAGGTTAAAGACAGGCTTGCTGGCTCACTTTATCTGCATTTAAAGGCTTACGAAAACGGTGCAACCATCATCAGAACCCATGATGTGCGTGAGCATAAACAGCTTTTTGATATGCACGCAGCTATGAATGGCGCAAATATCTGGTAAATTTTATGATAAAAGCCAGCTAAAAACGGAGATATGATGACAAAAAAAGAGTATGAAAGCGCGGTTGAGCTGTTAAATGAATGGGCGAGGGCGTATTACGAGCTTGACGCTCCCATAGCTAGTGATGAGGAGTATGATGAACTTTATCATAAAGTATTAGAATTTGAAAGTATTAATCCAAATGAAACTTCTGTCTTTACACCTACAAGGCGCGTTGGTGGTGCAGTTAGTGAAGGTTTTAAAAAGGCACAGCATATAGAGCGCATGTGGTCGATGGAAGATATTTTTGACGCTGATGAGCTTTTGGCTTGGTTAAAACGGGGCGATAAAACTCAACAAAAATTTATCCTACAACCAAAATTTGATGGGGCTAGTTTAAATTTACTTTATGAAAATGGCAGTTTAGTGCGAGCCATAACAAGAGGGGACGGCATAACTGGCGAAGATGTAACAAATAACGCAAGGGTTATAGCGGGCATTCCTTTTAAGATAGCTTATGAGGGTAGGATAGAAATTCGCGGAGAGGTCGTTATAGCAAAGGATGATTTTGAAGCGATAAATGAGATAAACTTAAAAAACGGCGAAAAACTGCTTTCAAACCCTAGAAATGCAGCCTCTGGAAGCCTTAGGCAGCTTGATAGTAAAGTTACTGCTAGCAGAAGACTTCAGTTTCGTCCTTGGGGCTTTGGAGCTCAAAATTTGGGATTAAAGAGCTATAAAAAGGTGATGGAGTTTATCTACTCGCTAGGGTTTTTTAAAGAGGAGTTTTTCAAAGAAATTTTAGGCTTTGAAAGCTTGCAAAATGAATACAACAAACTATTATCTATCCGCGATAAAAAGCCTTTTATGATGGATGGGCTTGTGGTGCGTGTGGATGATTTAGAGTTTTCACAAGAGCTTGGATATACTGAGAAATTTCCAAAATTTATGGTAGCTTATAAATTTCCAGCCCTTGAAAAAACAACACGCCTGCTTGATGTTACTTTGCAAGTTGGAAGAAGTGGCGTTGTAACGCCTGTTGGGGTGCTAGAGCCAGTAAATATCGATGGAGCTATGATAAAATCAGCAACCTTACATAACTTTGACGAGATAGAGCGACTTGGAGTTATGAAAAATGACTTTATCAGTATTATTCGTTCAGGCGATGTCATACCAAAGATAACTGGCGTTTTTAAAGAGCGTAGAGATGGTAGCGAGATAGCGATAGAGCGACCGCAGTTTTGCCCTGAGTGTGGGTCACATTTGCTTGATGAAGGGGTTTTTGTAAAGTGTCAAAATTTAGAATGCAGGGCCAGAATTTTAGGCTCATTAATACACTATGCTTCAAAAAAATGCCTAAATATCGATGGACTAGGAGAGGCGATAGTAACGCTATTATATGAAAAAGGCTTGATTAGTAAAATTTCAGATATTTATTCATTAAAATTTGAAGATTTGATAACTCTCGAGGGATTTAAAGAAAAAAAGGTACAAAATTTACTAGACGCGATTAATGCAAGTAAGGGCACAGACCTTGCAAGATTTATAGCGGGGCTTGGGTGCGAGCATATCGGCGAAGTAGCAGCCAAGAAAATCGCACAAGCATATGGTCTAAACTGGGCAAAAGCCAGCTTTGAAGAGATACTAGCCCTTGATGGCTTTGGCAAGGAGATGGCGCTTAGTTTTGTTGAATTTGCCGATGTAAATTCTCATGCCATTGCTGAGCTTATGGATATAGTTAAGCCTACTTTTAATCAAAAACAGATAACCAAAAACATTTTTAGCACAAAAACCATTGTAATAACTGGAACACTAAGCAGATCACGCGATGAGTTTAAGGCTGAGCTTGAAAGTTACGGCGCAAAAGTATCAGGTTCTGTATCTAAAAAAACTGACTTTGTTCTAGCTGGAAGTGAGGCTGGAAGTAAGCTTGAAAAAGCAAAAGAGCTTGGTGTGAGAGTGATAGATGAGGCCGAGTATGAGAGGCTAAAAAATGAGGTTTGATCTATATGCTGCAAGCAAGCTAAATATCAGCCGAAACAAGGCTAGTGAGCTTATAAAAGGCGGTAAAATCGCACTTGATGGCGAAATTTGTGAACGAGTTAGCCTTGAAGTGGATGGCGGCGAAATTAGCCTTCTTGATGAAATTTATGTTGGTCGTGGAGCATTAAAACTAAAGAGCTTTTTAAATAAAAATAGCTTTGAAATTTCAGGGACAAACGCCCTTGACATAGGTAGCTCAACTGGCGGATTTATGCAAATTTTACTAGCAAATGGCGTAAAAAGCGTGGTTGGAGTCGATGTAGGAAGCGACCAGCTAGATACTGGCTTAAGAACTGACGCTAGGGTAGAGATCTTTGAAAATTGCGACATTAGAAACTATAAAAATGAGAAAAAATTTGATCTAATAACCTGCGATGTAAGCTTTATATCGGTTATTGAAATTTTACCAGCCATAAATGAAAAGGCTAACCAAAACGCACTTATCATCATACTTTTTAAGCCACAATTTGAAGTCGGAAAAGATGTAAAACGCAATAAAAAAGGTATTGTCAGTGATAAAAATGCTATTATTCAGGCTCAAAAAAAATTTGAGTTAGCAGCAGCCAAGCTTGGATGGATCTTAAATCAAACACAAGAGTGCGAGATAAAAGGAAAGGAAGGAAATGCCGAATTTTTCTACGCTTTTAACAAAGCATAATATTACAGCTGTTGCGATAGGGCATTTTGATGGTGTGCACAGGGGGCATAAGCAACTTTTATCAAGGCTAGGTGAGTATGGCGGGCTTGTTGTTATAGACAAAAACAAAGCAAATATCACTCCAAAACTAAAACGAGCAGAATACTCTAGTTACCCATGCTTTTTGTATGAATTTGAGAGCATAAAAGATTTAAGCGGAGAGGAATTTATAGCACTTTTAAAGCGTGACTTTGTAAATTTAAAGCGTATAGTTGTTGGTTTTGACTTTCGTTTTGGACGAAATAGAGCTTGGGATAAGCACGACTTGGTGCGTATATTTGATGCTGAAGTGATTGTTGTAGATGAGTATTGTTTTAATGGCATGGGCGTACATAGCTCAACCATCAGAGAGTATATTAAAAACGGTGAGATAGCCGCCGCAAACGCTCTTTTAGGGCGTGAATACTCAATTGAGGGCGAGGTTGTAAAAGGGCAGGGCATAGGCGCAAAAGAGCTTTTTCCTACCCTAAATTTAGAGATAAAAACCTATCTTTTGCCACACTCTGGGGTATACGCCACTCGCACACGCATAGGCAACAAAACCTATGGCTCAGTGACATTTATTGGAAACAGGGTTAGTACAGATGGCGCATTTAGCGTAGAAACGCACATCATCGGCGAACAAATACCACCAACTGCCGAGCGTATCGCGGTTTGCTTTGTAAAAGCTTTGCGTAAAAATCAAAAATTTAACAGCCTTTTTGAATTAAAAGAACAAATACAAAAAGATATAGACCAAGCAAGCCAGTATTGCGGTGTTTGCGAGCTATTTTTAGGAAAAAAATGAGAGATGAAATTTTTAAAGAGCCGATAAAAAAGCAGTTTGAGTTTGATGCATCTGTGGCTAGTGTCTTTGATGATATGATAGGTCGCAGTGTGCCGTTTTATGATGTTAATGTAAAACTAGTAAGTCAAATTTTAGCAAAAAGTTTGACTAAAAATGCCCGTGTGATAGACCTTGGCTGTTCGACCGCAACTAGCTTGCTAGCACTTTTTGCACTCAGAAATGACCTTGAACTTTTTGGTGTGGATAACTCAGAGGCTATGCTGGCAAATGCGAAAGCAAAGGGTGCTGCGTTTGGTGCAAAGCTAAATTTAGAGCTTGCAGATGTGCTTGAGTATGAGCTTAGCGGGTTTGATACAATTTTGTTAAACTATACTTTGCAATTTATTAGACCGATTTGCAGGGCTAAGTTTGTAAGAAAAATTTATAATGGGCTAAATGACGATGGAGTTTTTGTATTTAGCGAAAAGATCATTTATGAAAACAAAACACTTGCAAAAAATATGATAGAAATTTATGAAGACTATAAGGCTGAGCAGGGCTATTCGCGCTATGAGATAGCTCAAAAACGCGAGGCTCTTGAAAATGTTTTAATACCTTACACCGAAGATGAAAATAAAACTTTAGTGCTTGAGGCTGGTTTTAGAGAGGTGCAAAGCTTGTTTAAGTGGGGAAATTTTATGAGCTTTATAGCGTTTAAATAATTTCTAGCTTCAAGCTTAAAAGAAAAAATCTAAATACAATTTTAGTGTAAAAATACAAAATCAAGCATAAAATTTATAGCACAGCTTTACCACTTTATCAATATAAACAACATTCTAGATGAGATGAGACAGCTTGCAAGGCTTGGATAGGTAAATTCCAAAGCATTGCTTACATCCACTCCAAAACCTGGCTTATCTCTTTCGCAAAAAAACACTTCACACCTTGTGCATCAAGCGGTTTTGATGGCACGATGGCGTTTTTAAATTTCTGCGTTTTTGCCTCTTTTAGACGCTGATCAAGGTTAAAGACATCGCGAATTTCACCATTTAAACTAAGCTCACCGATGAAAACACTCTCCTTACTGATAGGGCGGTTGCGAAAGCTTGAGATGATGGCGGCGATTACTGCTAGATCAGCGGCTGTTTCGCTGATCTTTACCCCGCCCGAGACATTTATAAATACATCATAATGCCCCAGCGGAAGCTCAAGTTTGCGCTCAAGCAAGGCCAAAAGCATATCAAGACGATTTTTTTCAAAGCCGGTACTGCTTCGTTTTGGATAGGCACTTTCACAAACTAGGGCTTGTATTTCCACGCTTATGGCGCGCGAGCCTTCCATTATGATGGTTATGGCTGAGCCGCTTACTGCGTTTCCTCGCGTAAAAAATTTGCTTGAGATTTCAGTGGCGCTCGCAAGTCCTTTCTTCGTCATCTCAAAAATGCCAACCTCGCTGGTTGAGCCAAAGCGGTTTTTAAACCCACGAAGCAGGCGAAGCTCACGGCTAGCGTCTCCCTCAAAGTAAAGCACCACATCGACCATATGCTCAAGCACTCTAGGACCTGCGATCGCGCCTTCTTTTGTGATGTGACCGATGATAAAAACGCAGATGTCATTATCCTTTGCTAGTCTCATGAGCTCAAATGTTATCTCTCTTACTTGCGTTATCGAGCCCGGCGCAGAGGTTATTTTTTCGCTGTAAAGCGTTTGGATCGAGTCGATGATAAGCACCTTGTATTCGCTTTTTTTAACCTCCGCGACTATGCTTTCAAGGCAAATTTCAGTTAGCAAAAAGAGGTTTTCATCCACGGCATCAAGCCTATCGGCGCGCATTTTTATCTGGCTTGCACTCTCCTCGCCGCTCACATAAAGCGTTTTTTTGCCATCCCTTGCTAAATTTGAGCCGATTTTTAGCAAAAGCGTTGATTTGCCTATGCCAGGACTGCCCCCGATTAACACGAGCGAACCCTCTACGACGCCACCGCCAAGTACCAAGTCAAGCTCTTTATCTTTTGTGCTAAAGCGATTTATCTGTTCGATTTGTACCTTGTCAATGCTCGTAGCCTTGCTTGGTGTGTGTGAAATTTTTGCTAGCTCTTCGCTTGCCTTTATCTGAGTGGAATTTAGCTCGATAAAACTATCCCAAGCACCGCAGTTTGGGCATTTGCCTACCCATTTGCTTTGCTGATTACCGCAAGCTTGACATTCAAAAACACTCTTAATTTTTGCCATTTTTATCCTTTTTACTTTTTAGCGAGCCCAGATATATCGCTAACATCGTGATAAACGCCCCAGCCCACTGCCACGCATTTATATCTTTATCTAGCAAGAACGCATCTATGAAAAGCGCTGCTATTGGCTCTGAGAGCAAAAGTAGCCCCGTAAGACTTAGCGAGAGTAGTGGAACGCAGTAAGCTATCATACCCCACGCCACGCACTGCATAACAGACGCATATGTAAAAGTAAGCAAAATTTCGTTCACATCCTTTGGGAAAAAATTTGCACCATTTAAAAGTATACTTGGCACCAAAAGTGCGCTAGCACCGCCAACTCCAATATAAAACATGAGAGTAATAATATGCGCATTTTCGCTTTCACTAGCCTTCTTTACGCTAATCATAGAAAGAGCTAAAAGTAGTCCAGAAAGTATCCCGCTAATAAATCCCCATCCAGCATGCAAATTTGAATTAAACTCAGGCAAAGCTATCAAAAATACACCAAAACTAGCCAACACTAGTGCAAATATGCCAAATTTACTAAGCCTTTCGCCAAAGAAAAACAAGCCAATAAATGTAAGCCAAAAAATTTGCAAGCTATTTAAAAGTGTCGAAATTCCAGGACCTACAGCGTAAATACTCTCATGCCAAAGAGAAAGATCAATGCCTAAAAAAGCTCCTGATAATACGGCATAAAGTTTGGCTTTTTTGCTTTTTAACAAAGGTAGTTTTAAGGCTTTTGTGAGCACAAAAAATATACCTCCAGCTATAAATAGCCGCCAAAAAGCAATAGCAAACGCACCAACACTAATACTTGCAACTATAATACTGCCAAGCCCAAAAAGAACACAGCCTATAACTAGTGCGAAACTAGCCTCGTTTGTATTAAGTTGTCTCAAGGCTGCCAACTTTTATGAGATGATAAAAAATTTGCAAAAATTTGTCTTAAAACCCAAAAAGCAAGTACCCCAAAAAAGATTCCTATAATATCGGCAAATATGTCAAGCAGGCTAAAATAGCGGTTAGGAAGCATAGACTGAACTAACTCTATCTGCACTCCAAAGGCAAGTAATACACAAAATTTTACATAAAATTTTGCAAACAATCCACTTCGCCAACCAAGTGAAAGCAAAACATAAAGTGTAGAAAATGCTAAAAAGTGATTTGCTTTATCCCAATAATTTTCTATTACAGGGATACTTCTTGATGTGGTTGCCAAAAATTCAATCGCAAAAAGACAGATAAAAAACAAAAATCTAGCAAATTTTACTCTCACGCAAATATCGCATCCATAAGCTGATCTAAAAACTCATCTGGGTCAAATTTAACAAGATCGTCCATACTCTCGCCCACACCTATGTAAAGTATAGGAAGCTCTAGCTCTCGTGCCACGCCAAAGAGTGCTCCGCCTTTGACAGTGCCATCAAGCTTGGTTATGATGACACCATTTAACTCCACCATCTCATTAAATGCCTTTGCTTGCGCGACAGCGGCATTGCCTTGAGTGCCATCAAGAACCAAGATCTTTCTATGAGGAGCTTTAGCGTATGCTTTTTGAGATATTCTTACTATCTTGCTTAGTTCATTTGCCAAATTTGTCTGATTTTGCAGTCTACCAGCTGTATCTAGGATAACCCTATCTATGCCCTTTGCAAGGGCTGAGCTTATCGTATCAAACGCTACTGCTGAGGGGTCGTGGCCTTGTTGTGTTAGCACGATAGGCACGCCAACTTTTTCACTCCAAAGTCTAAGCTGCTCTATCGCACCTGCTCGAAATGTATCGCAAGCCCCTAAAATAACGCTTTTTGAGCTTTTTTTATACAAATTTGCAAGCTTTGCTATAGTGGTCGTCTTGCCAGTGCCATTTACGCCAAGGATCAGATCAACAAAGGGCTTATCATCAGCCACTGAGCGATCTTTTTCATAGATAAAGTAGCTACTCATCACACGGCGCAAATCATCGCGTTTTACTTCATCTTGTGGCGGTAAATAATAAATAATCTCTTCTATAATTTCATAAGCCACATCGGCTTCTAAAAGCATCTCTTCAAGCTCGCTTTTTGTTACAATCTTACTTGTTTTTACGCTATTTATAGCGCTAAAAGTTTTTGCAAAACCTTTTTTTATAAAGTCAAACATCAGTTAATCGCCTTTGAAATTTCACTTTCTAGCATCTCTTCAGGAACTAGTCCAACATAGCCATCGTGAAAGTCTCCATTTGTTTTAAAAAGCACTGAGGCAGGAAGTCCAGTAATGCCCCCGACAGCCTTTTCTAGGATAAAATTTTCCTTTCCAACCGCAACATCATACTTTATGTTATTTTTCTTAGCAAATTCTTTTATCTGCTCAACACTCTTATCTTCAAGCAAGATAGCAACGATATTTAAATCTTTTCTAAATTTCTCAGCCAAGTTATTTAGATGTGGGATTTCAGCCCTACAAGGTGGACACCATGTTGCCCAAAATACAAAAAGCGTTGCTTTCTTTTGCTCACGATCAATATCAAGCCCATAGTCATCTCTGATTTTAAATTTAAACTCACCACCGTCTATCAAACTAAGTGCTATTTGTTTATCATAAACAGCTTTTTTTTCTGGTTTTTTTTCAGTGGTTTTTACTTCAGTTGTCTCGTTTTTTTCTATATTTTTAGTTAAATTTTGCTCTGTATTGCTTGACTGTGTTTTAATCTCTTTACTCTCTTCTTTACTTTCGCAACCCAAAAGTAAAAAAACAGCTAAAAATGCTATAATCTTGTGTTTAAGTTTCATAAAAATAGTCCTTGTGATTGTTTTTGAGTAAAATTATACTAAAAGATAATAAAATGAGTGTTAAATCAACAAAAGATGAATTTAGAGCTTACACTATAAAAAATACAAGAAAACGGGCAAAAATTTCAGCAAAATGTCGAAGTCAAAATGTCATAAAAAGGCTTAGCAATCTCATAAAATTTACAAATTCTAAAAAAATTTTACTCTACATGCCACTTTTTTATGAAGTAGATGTTTATAAAATGCGTAGATTTTTGTCAAATCGTGATATTTTTGTGCCATTTATGGTAGATATTAGCTTAAAAATGGTAAAATTAAGGTTGCCATTTGAGTTAAAAAAATTTAACTTACGCGAGCCACTTGCATCAAAATTTGCAAACGATCGCATTGATATGGCTGTAGTTCCATGTAACGGGGTTGATGGGGCTATGCGCAGGATAGGTCACGGCAAAGGTTTTTATGATAGATTTTTTAGCGACCTGCCTTATCGTCCAAGATTGATAGTATTTGTTCAGGCAGCGGACTTTTATACGGATAAAATTCTCTCCAAAGAGCATGACATCTGTGGCGATATTTACCTAACCCCAAATAAAAACTATATAAAAAGAGGAAACTATGATAGAAGTTTTAGTCGGCTTAGGAGCCGGTGTGGCGGGAGTTGGCGCAGGTTATCTGTATGCAAAAAAGATAAACGATGCAAACTATAATATATTTTTAGAACAAGCAAAGGCAAAGGCAAAGGCTATCGAGCACGAGGCTGAGCTTATTTTGAAAAACTCAAAAATTTCAGTCCAAGAAGCAGAATTTGAAGCTAAAAAAAAGTATGATGAAAAAACTACAAAACTGCAGCGTGACTATACTCAAAAATTTGACGAGCTAAGCAAAAAAGAGAGTACTTTACAAACTGAACAAGAAATTTTACACGAAAGCAAACTAGCGCTTGAAAGCGAGCGAAATAATGCTAAATCAACATACGAAGAAGGATTAAATCTAAAAACAACTTATCAAAATAAAATGAACGAAGCCTTAAAAGTACTTGAACACGCAGCTGGCTTAACTCAAGAAGAGGCCAGGGAGATAGTCTTAAAAAAGGTTGAAGAAGCTAGTCGTGCAGACATAGCTCATATAGTTAGAAAGCACGAAGAAGAGGCAAAAAGAGATATAAAAAAGAGAGTAAATTATATCCTAGCACAGGCTACTTCGAGATTTGCTGGAGAATTTGCAACTGAGCGACTTATAAATGTTGTTAATATCAAAAACGATGAGCTAAAGGGTCGTATCATAGGCAAAGAGGGGCGAAATATAAAGACTCTTGAGATGGTTTTGGGTGTTGATATTATCATAGACGATACACCAAATGCGATAATTTTAAGTAGTTTTAACCTTTATCGCCGTGCAATCGCAACAAGAGTTATAGAGCTTTTAGTCGAAGATGGTCGTATCCAGCCAGCAAGGATAGAAGAACTTCACAAAAAAGTCACAGAAGAGTTTGAACAAAGCGTGCAAGAAGAGGGTGAAAATATAGTTATTGACTTAGGATTAAATAAAATTCATCCAGAGATAGTAAAGCTAATTGGAAAACTAAAATTTCGTGCAAGCTATGGTCAAAATGCCTTGGCTCACAGCCTTGAGGTCGCACATCTTGCAGGTATCATCGCAGCTGAAACTGGCGGAGATGAAAAGCTTGCAAAAAGAGCAGGGATATTGCATGATATAGGCAAGGCATTAACGCATGAATTTGAGGGCTCGCATGTTGATCTTGGAGCAGAGGTTTGCAAGCGCTATAAAGAGCATGCGGTCGTTATAAATGCTATTTATGCGCACCATGGACACGAAGAGGCGACAAGTGTTGAGAGTGCTGCTGTATGCGCGGCAGACGCCTTAAGTGCTGCTCGTCCTGGCGCAAGGCGTGAAGTACTTGAAAGTTTTTTAAAGCGAGTTGAAGAGATAGAAAATATTGCAAAAACCAAAAATGGTATCAAACAAGCTTATGCTATAAATGCGGGTCGTGAAATTCGCGTTATCGCAAATGCCAAGCTCATAAACGATGATGAAGCTGTACTTGTTGCAAAAGAGATCGCTCAAGAGATAGAAGCGAAAGTACAGTATCCTGGCGAGATAAAGGTTAATGTCATCAGAGAAACTCGCGCCATAGACTTTGCGAAATAAAGAAAAGCTTTAATGAAAAAAATTTTATTTATCTTAGCATTTGTGGTTGGATTATTTGGCGGAGAAGACTTAGTTTTAAGCTCCGCAAATTCATATCAAATGGTACTTAGAGCAAACCCAAATGCACCTACAAATGCATTAATAAAACAATCAAAAGCAGTCATCATCTTTCCAAGCGTAAAGAAGATAGGCTTTTTGGTTGGTGGTATGGGTGGCAATGGTGTTATGATAACCCCTGTAAATTCAAACGAAAAAGAGATGTACTCAGTAGGCATAAGCGGTGGAAGCTTTGGGCTTCAAGTGGGTTACGAAGATAGCTCGCTTGTACTTTTTGTGCTTGATGAAAATTTAGTAAATGACATTAAAAATGGCAAATTTACGATACAGGCTGACGCATCATTTAGTTTTGGCGATGGTGGCAGAGCCTACAACAAAACAAGCGACTTTAAATTTACAAGTAGCATATACGCCTATGCTACAAACGCTGGCTTTTTTGCTGGAGCAAGCTTTGGCGGAGCGGTAATTAGCCATAATGACGAAAATTTACTTCAAAGCGGATATGCTTTTGAACAACTACAAAACTCACTAACAAACAACTAAGGCACATAATGCAAGATATGCTAACTTCGCTATCCACATATGGATACATAATACTTTTTGTTTACACTCTGGGTGGAGGTATGGTTGCTCTAATAGCCGCTGGGATACTCTCACACCTTGGAAAAATGGATCTAGGCGTCAGTATCGCTATAGCCGCCTTTTCAAACGCTCTTGGCGATATGCTTCTTTTTTATCTTGGTCGATACAACAAAGATATGATACGACCTTACATTAAAAACCATAAGCGCAAATTTGCGTATTCATGCATGCTTATGAAAAAACAAGGCGATAAGTTGCTTTTTATCAAAAAGTACATTTATGGATTAAAAACACTTATACCAATAGCCATAGGCTTTACGCCAAGCTACTCTGTGCAAAAATTTGTTGTAATAAACATTCTTGCCTCCATCGTCTGGGCTTTAGTGGTTGGAATTTCAGCTTATTATATAGGCTCAACTTTTGAGCAAATTAGCGAATTTTTGGGTGAAAATAGCTGGATTATGCCAGTTTTTATGATGAGCTTAATAGGTGGAATTTACTACTTTTTACATATTGCAACTAGAAAAAAAACAAAAGGAAAAATATGAAAAAAATTTTTATATCCATAGGAGTTGCGGCTGCCTTGCTTGCTGGAGGTAACTATTTTGTTAGCCAAAGTGTTGAGCAAAGCTATAAAAATACACTTAAAAATTTACAAGCTATGGAGGGCGTAAGTATATCAAATGATAGCTATGAGCGAGGTTTTTTAAACTCAAAAGCTAGTTTTGATATGGAGCTAGATCAGAAAATTTTACCTATTTTAGATGAGAGTTTTGGTGAAAGTGATACAAATAAAGCCTTAAAGATAAATATCAAAAGCGACATTAGCAATAATTTATTTTCACTCATAAACGGCTTTAAATCTAGCTCAAGTATTGCTATTTTAAATGGTCAAGCACAAGAAGCACTAAAAGAGGTGTTTGGCTCAAACATCATCGCAACAGCTCATGCAAAAAGTAGTATATTTGATAGCAAGCAAGATATGAGCATAAATTTAAAAGATATTTCGTTTAAGCAAGATCTATCAGAGCTAAAAACACAAGGCGTGAAGCTAGATATAGTGGCGGATAAAACAAAGCTTAGCTCAGGTGCGCTTAGCTTTGATAAAATTTTATTTAGCCAAGAATCAGATAATTTTATAGAAAATAGCATAAAAATAGAGCTTGAAAAGCTAAACTATGACCTTGCCTATAAAGAGCCTATCGAGTTTAAAGAGATAGAGTATAATCTGGCTCCTTATATCTATGACGCAAGTATTAAAAACACAAAAATCACGGTAAATGAAAATGAAGTGCTTCTTTATGACATGAAAGCAAATGGTAACTCAAGCTATGGGGATACCAGTAAAACTCTTTTTAACAGCAAAGATATTTTAAGTATAAGCAAGATAAATGTTGGTGGTGTGGAGTTTAAAGAATTTGCGATAAAGATGGATATTAAAAATTTACACATACAGAGCGTTAAAAAAATCATCGATGTTTATTCAAATTTAAGCGAAGATGAGTATGAAGTAAATTATGAAAAACTTACGCCTGTATTTCTTGAGCTTTCAAAAGCAAAACCAGAGCTAAACTTAAATGAGTTTAGCGTAAAAAATGCAGCGTCAAATAAACTTAATATAACCACAAATTTTGCTTTAAAAGAGAGTCCTAAGGATATAAATAGCCTAATGGATACCATAAAATTTGATGGAGTTTTGAGTATTGAGCCAAATATAGCCAGCTTTTTGTCGCAGTTTCCAGAT
Organism: Campylobacter suis; assembly: GCF_905120475.1. Lineage (NCBI taxonomy): Bacteria > Pseudomonadati > Campylobacterota > Epsilonproteobacteria > Campylobacterales > Campylobacteraceae > Campylobacter > Campylobacter suis. The sequence goes on from NZ_CAJHOE010000001.1 coordinate 695,721, forward strand.
ATCGCCAGCCTTGCTATGATGCTTGAGCAGTTGCAAATTTTAAAAACTGAAAAAGATATACAAAAAATGACATTTAGATTTGAGCCAAAAGAACAAGACATTATTATAAATGAAGAGCAAAGATTGGGCGATTTACTTCGTGGTTTTTAGGTTAAAGTCTAGCCTTGGCTAGACTTCTTAATTATTTAACTTCATAAAATTTTAGTAAAACTTTATCTGGCAAACGCACAGCGTAGCAGACAAATATCGCACGCTCCATCCACTTATATTTCGCATCATAAGTCTCAAACTTAGTCACAGTCGCAAAATAGACATGTTTTGGATCTACTATCTTGCCTTTAGCTGCCTCTTTTGCCACTTCTGGGTCTGTGATATGGCGCATGCCTGAGTTATCGATGTAAATTTGCGCGCCATCATCAAGTTTTATCGCATATCTTGCCGTAAGCTCAGTCAGTCCATCAGGTCTAACGACTTGACTATCTACGCCATACGGAAGCACTTCTCCATTTAACTTTCCGCTTACTTTTCCACTTTTTATGTAAATAAGCCTGCGAAGCCCATGTTCGCTATCTTGACCCACGACAAGTGGCTTTTCAACCTCTATATCTATCATAAACGCAAGCTCTAAACGTGATTCGTTCACATCTTTTGCTGAAATTTCATTAGCGTTTAACATGCTAAAACCAAACAAGACCAAAATGGCAACTAGAATTTTCTTCATCTTATTTCCTATTAAAAAAAGTAAATATATTTTTTAATATTAGAGTAAGAATAATAAAATTTAGCTGAAAAATTGAATTTAAATTACAAAAAATTTACAATAAATCATACAAATCTCATAAATATTGCGAAAATAGTGCAAGTTGTTAATGTAGCGCTTTAAAATAAGGATTTGGGTTTTATGTATAATTTTGCACCCCAAAATAGGGTGCAAAATTTGCTATATAGCCTTTATCATCACTTTTGTAAGTAGCTTACTAAACTCAGCCACATCGTCAATCTGCATGCCCTCATTTATCTTAGCCATATCCAAAAGCAAGCGCGACACATCGTTTGTCATAAGCTCATTTGCTTCAAGTTTGGCAAAAATTTCATGCCCTGCGTTTATTTCAAGGATAGGCTTGATCTTTGGCAGGTCGCTTTGACCCATTTGCTTAAGCATAGCCTGCATAGCATAGTCTGGATCGTTTTTGTCATAAATCAGCACCGCTGGCGAGTCACTAAGACGAGAGCTAACGCGCACATCTTTAACATCATCTTTTAAAATTTCACGCATTTTAACAAGCGTGCTAGCCACCTTACTCTCATCGGCCTTTGCTTGCTCTTCATCGGCTTTTATCTCATCATTTATATCAGCGTGTGAGATTGACTTTATCGGAGTTTTGTCAAACTCATTTACCATAGGCATTACGATAGTGTCTATTTCCTCGCTCATTATCAAAACTTCGATGTCATTTTTCTTGAAATTTTCAAGCAGCGGTGAGTTGCGAAGCATATTTTCGTTATTTCCACTTATGTAGTATATGCTTTTTTGATCCTCTTTCATCGCCTCTTTATACTCTTTTAGACTCACAAGTCCGTCGCGTTTGCTTGATTTAAACATCACAAGATCAAGGATCTGCTCTTTTTCAGCGCCAAAGCCGTAAAGCCCCTCTTTGATGACTTTGCCAAAAAGTATGTAAAATTTTATGTATTTTTCACGATCTTTCTCTTTTAGTTTGGCAAGTTCGCCCAGAATTTTCTTAACGCTTTGCTCTTTTACACTTCGCATTATCGCATTTTCTTGTAAAATTTCACGGCTTACGTTAAGCGGTAAGTCCTCTACATCGATAACCCCGCGCACAAATCGCAAGAACGGAGGCAACAGCTCTTTCGCGTCATCTGTAATAAACACGCGCTTTACATAGAGCTTCACACCGCTTTGATAATCCACTCTAAACATATCAAACGGCTCTGTGCTAGGCACATAAAATAGGGTGCTATACTCTATCTTACCCTCAGCCTTTGTGTGAATGTGAAGGAGTGGGTCGGTGCTATCGTGTGAAATTTGCTTGTAAAAGTCGTTGTACTCTTGCTCTTTTAGACCAGATTTATTCATACGCCAAAGCGCACTTGCTTTGTTTATCTGTGTATTTTTACTCTCATAGCTTCCCTCTTTTTCGCCGTCTTTTGGCGCGACATACTCGCTTTTATCCATAAAAATTGGGTATGGGATATGATTTGAGTACTTTTTGATGATACCCTCCACGCGCCACTCATCAGCAAACTCATCGTCGTTTAAGTGTAAAACAATGGTAGTGCCGTGAGTCTCTTTGCTGGCGGGAGCGATAGTGTAGCTTTTAGCGTCTGAGCTCCACACAAAAGCTTCATCGCTTAGTGCTTTGCTGCTCGTTACTTCGATACTTGAAGCCACCATAAAAGCCGAATAAAAGCCCACACCAAACTGTCCGATGAGCGAGCTGTCTTTTTTAGCATCACCGCTTAAGCTTTGCAAAAAGCCCTTTGTTCCGCTTCTTGCTATCGTGCCAAGGTTGCTTATAAGATCATCTTTGCTCATACCGATACCGTTATCGCTGATGATTAAGCTCTTTTTTTCTTTATCAAAGCTTATGTTGATGCGCGGTGTGTAGGCAAGGCTTTTGTAAGCTTCATCTGTTAAACAAAGATAGTTTAGCTTATCCAGTGCGTCGCTTGCGTTTGAGATAAGCTCGCGTAAAAATATCTCTTTGTTTGAATAAAGCGAGTGAATCATCAAATTTAACAGATCATTCACTTCGGTTTGAAACTCAAATTTATCTGCCATTTTTCTATCCTTTTAAAAAATTTTAGCACATTATAGCGTATTGTGCTAAAATAAATTTTAAAGTTGATAGTAAGTATATCAATGTTTGAAAAATTTAACTAAAAACGACAATACCAACATAGCAAGCAAGTAGTGATAAAATAACATTGGTGAGAATATTTAAGATGGCAAGAAAAGGCGATGTTGAAAACAGGGCAATGCTTTGATATGAAAAAGCTGAAAATGTAGTAAAGCCACCAAGAATGCCAACAACCAAAAATGTTTTTGCATTTTGTGATAAATTTAAAGCCAAAATTGCACCTATGGCAAAACTGCCAAGTATATTTACAAGCAGTGTTGAAAATGGAAAAAGTGTTGAAAACTTTGAAAGCGCAACGCCAAGCAAACTTCTACAAATAGCACCGATAAATCCACCAAAACCTACTAAAACAAGCTCAAGCATTAGTTTATATCAGTTTTTTGACGCTCGATATCAAGTACGGCTTGCATTTTGCTACGAGTATTTTCCAACCAAGACTCATCACTGCGATCTATCTGATTTAGATATATAACTTTGATTTTTCCATTTTTAAAGCTAAATTTTTTAGCATCCATAATATCGCTTCCAACTACAACAACAGACTGAACTTTTAAGTCAAGTTTATCAGCTATAACCTTTGCACCACTTTGAAATTTAAGAAGTTTGTTGCCTTTAGCACGCGTTCCTTCGGGAAATATAGCTATAACGCGGTCATTTTCTATGCGATCTTTTGCCTCTTTTAGCAAATTTACTATTGCTCTTGGATTTGAGCGATCTACAGGAAGCATTTTTGGTATACTTAAAATTTTGCCTATGATGGGAATATCGCCGATCTCTTTTTTGGCTACCCAACAGAGGTTTTTGGGGTAAATTTCTTCTAAAACTACGATATCAAGCATGCTTTTATGGTTTATCATTATCATTTGCGTATCAGGTTTTGGCTCGCCTACAACTTCGATACTATAAAAGCCGAGCCAGCGTTGAGTTTTTGCCCAAAAACGGCGAACTGCGTGAATTTTAGAACTAAAAAGCCACATCAAAAATACAACCATAACCACGCTAATAACAAACTCAATAGCGTAATAAAATGCCTTAATTCTTGATAATATCATCTTTTTTTACCCAGCCTATTTTACCATCTGTAAATAAAATTTTATAATAATCTGTTCGCTCATTTAGTATCTCAATACTTTCGCTAGTCGTAGATGTATAAAAGATCGTGGATTTTGTAGTTGGTAAGATTTTCACACTTGCATTTGGCTTTAGCGTACCTTTGCTAAATGGGTTATATGAGTATATACTGGCTGCAACAAAAAGTGCTGTAGCTATAAAGTAACTGACCTTTCTTCGCACGACTGAAAGCACTAAAAATAGTGCCGAAAAACCGTAAAGAACGATATTTTTATAGGTAATAAATTCACTTTGTTTTGGGTTTAGTCCAATTTGCGTACTAACATCATCATCTTCAACACTTACTGGCAGAGAAAAACTCTCAAATTTTGAGCTTTTAAGGTTATAATAACTAAAATCAAGCGAGTTTTTATTAGGCTTAAAAACAGCAAAAAAGTAACCACTCTGGTTTGCAAAATCACCCGCAACATTATCTATACCTTGTTTTAGCAGCGTTTTATCAGGTAAATTAAACGATGCAAGATCAACATTTTTAGCATCCATCTCGACTATCATTATAAGGCTAGTTTCATCAAATTTGGTTGTTTTAAATTTTTTAACAACCAAGCTATCAGCCACAACACCAGAAAAATCGCTCCTAGCTCGCAAGTCTTTAAATTTTGGCAAAAATAGATTCATCGTGCCACTATGATATATCTCACCATTTCGCTTTAAATTTAGCTCTATCTTTGTAGATTTTGCATCTTCATTTTTGCCTTGTAAAAAAAACAGAGCGACATAGCTACCATCACTTTGTTTTACCCACTCGGTATTTTTAGGATTTAGCCATTTAACATTACTCTCATCAACTTTAGTTTCAAAGATGTATTCAAGCTCACTTTGAGGATTAACACTAAGTTTTAACTCAAAAATTTCTCCAACAAAGACACTTTTTGGAATGCTTACGGTTTTTAGTGTCACTTCGCGCTTTTTAACAGTTTCATAAACTTGAGAATCAGGCAAATTTAGATACTGCTCGTCCGTGGGGGCGATATTTTTTAGTTGTTCAGCAGAGACACCGATACCCATTTTTCTTTGCATATTGCGCTCAAGCATGGCATCATTTTGTCTTTTTTTGTTCTCATCTTGGGAGTTTTTATTAACAAATTTATCTTCTCTGGGCTCGTCAAAAATACTTGGTTCAGCATGCAAACTAAGTGCGAGAAGCAGGGCACTTAATAGTTTTAACAAACTAACCCCTTAAGCATTTTAAGTCCATCATCTGAGTATAAAATTTTCTCACAAGCACGCTCAGGATGTGGCATAAGACCAAAAATTTTCTTGCTCTCATCGCAAATGCCGGCTATATTATCAACTGAGCCATTTAGGTTTATCTCCGTGCCGTTTTCATCGCAATACTTTAACAAAACCTGCTCATTATCATATAGTTTTTTAAGTGTATTAGCGTCAGTAAAGTAGTTACCTTCGCCGTGTGCAACTGGTATATTAACTATGTCGCCAACACTTAAGTTTGACAGAAATTTATTTGAGTTTGAAATGACCTTTAGTGGCTGGTACTTTGAAATAAAACTCATGGTCTCATTTCTCCTCATCGCACCTGGCAAAAGCCCAAGCTCAAGCAACATTTGAAAGCCGTTGCAAATACCAAGTATATATCCACCGCGTTTTGCATGCTGCATGACTGCTTTCATGGCTGGTGAAAATTTTGCTATCGCAGCCGTTCGTAGATAATCTCCATAGCTAAAACCACCAGGTAGCACTACAAGATCGGCATTTATATGCTCATCTTTATGCCAGATAATTTGCGTTTGGCAACCAAGCATCTTAAAAGCATAAGAGGTATCTGTTTCGCAGTTTGTGCCAGGAAAAAGAAGTATAGCTACTTTCATAGTACTATCTCATAATCTTCAATAACAGTATTTGCAAGAAGCTCTTCACACATCGTCTCAAGCTGCTTTTTAGCATCATCTTTTGTTAAAGCCTCGATATTTAAAACGATTTGCTTGCCTATCCTAACTTCTGATACATTACTAAAGCCAAGTGAGCCAAGCGCATGCTCAGTAGCTTTACCAGCTGGGTCAAGAACGCCATTTTTTAGTGAGATATTTATAACTGCTTTCATTTTTAGCCTTTAAATTTATTTCCTAATCTGCAAAACTTTTATCACATCAACAGCACTTTTTAGCTGAATATCATCATTTAGTTTTTTGGTCGTTATAAGCTCTTTTTCATCTTTTTTCTCTTCAGTTTTGTTTGCTTCTGCTGTAGTTGGAGCTAGTTTTTCAAGCTCACCTTGCAGATGTGCTTTAAGCTCACTCTCTTTTATGCTAAACGCATCCTTATCATTTTGAGGAACTTTACCAGGATAAACTATAACATCTGGAGTAACGCCAACAGCTTGTATGCTTTTGCCACTAGGTAAATAGTAGCGTGCAATAGTAAGCTTTATAGCCTCTTTTTCATCAACTGGCAATATCACCTGAACACTACCCTTGCCAAATGTATTCTCCCCAACTACCACACCGCGCTTGACATCTTGAAGTGCACCGCTGACTATCTCGCTAGCACTTGCACTTCCGCCATTCACTAAAACAACAAGTGGAAGCTTTGTTATGGTATTTGATTTACTTGCTTTAAATTCTGAATTTTCAGCATTATCTCTACCTTTTTGCGAAACTATAATGCCATCATCAACAAAGAGATCAACCAAACCTACAGCTTGATTTAAAAGACCTCCTGGGTTATTTCTAAGATCAAGAACTATGCCTTTTACCTTTGGATGTTTTTTTATAAATTCGCTAGCCTTACTAACTACATTTTTATCAAAATTTGTGACACGAAGATATAAAATTTCCTCATTTTCTATAATCTTTGCATAGACTGACTCGACTTTTATTATATCTCTTATGATATTTAAATCAAATGGCTTTTGTTCACCCTTTCTAACGATAGTTATCGTAATAGGAGTCTTTGGCTTGCCTCTCATCTTGCTAACAGCCTCATCCATGGTGACTCCCATAGTAGCATTACCATCTATGCGAAGTATAATGTCGCCAGCCTTTACGCCAGCTTTATCGGCAGGAGTCCCTTCTATTGGAGAGATGACAGTTAGCGCACCATCTTTCATGCCAACAGTAATGCCAAGTCCGCCAAATTCTCCGCTTGTTTGCACCTGCATATCCTTAAATGACTTTTCATTTAAAAATGCACTATGAGCGTCTAAATTTTGCATTAACCCAGCGATAGCCTTATCTATAATCTCTTTAAATTTTATATCATCAACATAATATCTTTCAACTGTGTTTATCGTTTTATTTAACTTTGCCAGTGCCTCAATCCTTGCGCTAGTATCATTACTTGCAGCAAAAAGTGTAGTAGAAAATGAAAGCGCTAAAAACCCACTCACAATAAAATTCATTTTTTTCAAAAACCACTCCTAAAATCAATTATAAAGTTGTATATTTTAGTAGTTTTTGCCTAAAAATAGGATAAATTTTCAAATTTTATCACTATAAATTTAAATTCATCAATAGATATAAATTAATTTTTTTAATAAACTTGACATTAATAGACTAAAGTTGTATAATATCATCATTATAAAAACATAAAGGATAAAAAATGTCAAATATACTTCAAAAGCTTACAGCTCAGATGACACAAAGTCTTGAAAATGCGGCTAGTTTAGCGCTTCATGCTAAAAATCAAGAGATAGCTCCTCTTCATATTTTATGGGGTTTGGTAACAGACAGCAGCTCTATACTTAATCAAGTTTTTAATAAAAATAATATCACTAAGGAAGCCTTAGTGCTAGAAATTCAATCAAATATTAAAAATCTGCCAACTAGCTCAAATGTCACAAAAGAGAGCTTAAAAATTTCTAAAGATACTATGTTTTCACTTGAAAATGCACAAGCTTTGATGACTAGTCTTGGAGACAGCTTCATAGCTGTTGATACTTGGCTAATCGCAAATTTAAATACCGAGCCCATAAAAACAATTCTTTCAAAATTCACAGACATCTTAGAGATCAAAAAAACACTTGAAGCAATGCGTGCAGGACGAAAGATAGATAGTGCTACAAGCGATGAGATACTTGATAGCCTTGCAAAATTTGGTATCGACTTAACAGACAAAGCTATGTCTGGTGAGCTTGATCCAGTTATTGGCAGAGATGAAGAGATAACTAGAATGATGCAAATTCTAATAAGAAAAAGCAAAAACAACCCCATCTTACTTGGCGAACCAGGAGTGGGCAAAACAGCGATAGTTGAAGGCTTAGCACAAAAGATAATAGCAAAAGATGTGCCCACAAGCCTTGCAAATAAACGCGTTATAGCCCTTGATATGAGCGCGCTCATCGCTGGAGCAAAGTATCGGGGTGAGTTTGAAGACCGATTAAAAGCAGTCATAGATGAAGTTAAAAAAGCTGAGAATATCATACTTTTTATAGACGAAATTCACACTATCGTTGGAGCTGGAGCTAGCGAAGGAAGCATGGATGCGGCAAATATCCTAAAGCCTGCCTTAGCAAGAGGTGAACTACATGCAGTAGGCGCTACTACACTTAAAGAGTATCGAAAATATTTTGAAAAAGATGCTGCTTTACAGCGCCGTTTTCAGCCAATTGATGTGCGAGAGCCAAGCGTAAATGAAGCTTTGCAAATTTTACGCGGGATAAAACAGAGACTTGAAGTACATCATAGTGTAACAATAACAGATAGTGCATTAGTGGCTGCGGCAAAACTATCAGACCGCTATATATCTAATCGCTTTTTGCCAGATAAAGCTATAGACCTTATAGATGAGGCTGCGGCTGAACTTAAAATGCAGATAGAAAGTGAGCCATTTGAGCTTGCAAAAATAAAGCGCGAAATTTCAACTCTTGAGGTTGAAAAAGCGGCTTTAAAGATGGAAGAGAGTGATAAAAACGATCAAAGGCTAGAGCAAATCGAGCAAGAAATAGCAAATTTAAATGAGGAAAAACAAAAGCTTGATGTAAAATTTGAAAACGAAAAAGCTGTCTTTGATGGTATCTCAAATGCCACAAAACAGGTTGATTCACTAAAAAATGAAGCTGAGATAGCTCGCAGAAATGGGGACTTTCAAAGAGCTGCTGAGATTGAGTATGGTAAAATTTTAGAAGTTATAAATTCTCAAAACGAACTTAGCCAAAAGTGGGAAGAGATGAAGAAAAATGGCGTCTTGCTTAAAAACCAGGTCGATGAAGAGCTTGTGGCTGAAATTTTAAGTAAATGGACTGGCATTTCAGTAAGTAAAATGCTAGCTAGCGAAAAGGAGAAGTACCTAAATATCGAACAACACCTACAAAAAAGCGTAGTCGGTCAGGACGCTGCTTTGCATGCTCTAGCAAGAGCGATAAAACGCAACAAAGCGGGGCTAAATGATGGCGCAAGACCAATAGGTTCATTTTTATTTTTAGGACCAACTGGTGTTGGCAAAACGCAATCAGCAAAAGCTTTGGCAAAATTTTTATTTGACGATGAGCGCGCTCTTATACGCTTTGACATGAGCGAGTATATGGAAAAGCACAGCGTCTCACGCTTACTTGGTGCGCCTCCAGGATATGTTGGGTATGATGAAGGAGGGCAGCTAACTGAGGCTGTGCGTCGCCGACCTTATAGCGTGATCTTGTTTGATGAGATAGAAAAGGCTCATAAAGATGTTTTTAATATCTTGCTTGGAATTTTAGATGATGGTAGGGCTACTGATAACAAAGGAGTTACAGTTGATTTTAAAAATACAATAATCATCTTAACATCAAATATAGCTTCAAATTTTATCATGGATTTAGAGGGCGTAGAGCGTGAAAATGCTGTTAAAAACGAACTTAAAAACTACTTTAAGCCGGAGTTTTTAAACCGCCTTGATGATACGATTGTCTTTAATCCACTTAACGAAAACGGGCTAATACAAATCGTACAGATAATGTTTAAGGAGCTAGAAAATCGCCTCATGGAGCGCAACATAAAAGCAAGCCTAAGCCAAAATGCTGCCAAATTCATAGCGGGTGCTGGATTTGATGCCGTATATGGCGCTAGACCTTTAAGAAGGGCGCTTTATGAGCTAGTAGAAGATAAGCTGGCTGAAATGATACTTCGTGACGAACTTGAAGGTAAAGATGAAATTTTAGTTGACGCAAACGAGAGCGAGGTAACCATCGTTGCTAAATAGTTTTTAGGCTACATAGTGTAGCCTAAATGCATTGAATTTAAAAATAAAATTTTGTTTTAGTTTTTTATTTACTTTATTAATCTTTTTTTTAGTTAAGATATAGTAAATTTTTAAATGACAAATGACGAAAGGAGTCTTTTATGGATGATATTATAAGATTTAGCGTATCACTGCCAAAATCGCTCTTGCAAGAACTTGATGCAAAGATCGAACAACAAGGCTATGCGTCGCGCAGCGAACTTACTCGTGATCTTATACGAGAGAAGATCATTAAAGACAGCTGGGAGACATCAACTAGCGAACTTATCGGCGTTATGAGCATAATTTACCTGCACGAACAAAATGAGATAGTAAATAAAGTCCTAAATTTAGAGCATCAAACAAAGGTAAAAATCATGTGTATCACTCATGTGAATATTGATCCACAAAACTGCCTTGATACATTTGTGCTGCGTGGAAAATCAAAGGACATAAAGCTATTTTGCGATAAAATTTCAGGAACAAAAGGGGTGAAATTTTCAGAGCTTGTAAAAGCAGCAGTTACTACAGCTTAAAATAAAAATTTAAGCTAAGCTTGGCTAAACTTATGCGATTTTTACTTTAAAAAGGGTGAAATTTGCATTTTTTTCATAAAAATTTCTTAGCCAAAGAGCTTATAAAGTGGCAAAATGATGGGTTTATAGATACAAAAACAGCTACAGCGATAGCTACAAAGTACGATATAGACATTGCTACAAATGCGAATGAGAGCAACTCCATACTTCGTATCATCGCTTACTTCTTTTTTGGTTGCTCACTTTTAACACTTGTTGGAGCAAACTGGGAAGATATAGCGCCAGATATTCGGACATTTATACTAATTGCTCTTACAACTGTGTTAAATTTCGCTGGATTTTATAATCTAAAAAACGGCAAAGATGGCTATGGTAGCGCACTTTTGGTCCTTGCTAGCCTTACATTTGGCGTTAGTATAGCACTCATTGCGCAAATTTATAATCTTGATAAAAACCTTTCAAATGGCGTTTTACTTTGGGCAGTTGGCACTTTTATCGTTGCACTAGGCTCACAAAAGTCGCTAGTCATGGGTGTTGGGCTGATTGCTAGTGCGATTTGGATTTTAAGTAGTTTAATGCAAACTGGAGTTAGTATAAATTTTTATCTTATCTTTTTGCTTGGTGGAATTTGGCTTGCTTTAAAAGATAGCTCAAGACTGCTGGTTTTTGGTATATTTATAAGCCTTAGTTGCTATATCTTTGGCAATTATGAAGCTTTTGAAATTTTTATGTATGCATCGATTTTTTCAACCCTTTCCTATACTCTTTTAATGTTTAGTTTAAGTCATTTTTTAAGCAAATTTGCACAGCACGAAAATGCAAGCTATCTTAGCACTATCGCTGGATATAGCTTCTTTACCTTAATGCTTTTTTATTTTACATTTGCTAGCTTTGCTGAAAATATTGAGTTTTATTTAAATTTCAATGAAATTTTTAGCCAGTTAAATAACAACTTTGGCGATATGTTTGTTATATTTTCTCTAGCTTCACTTGGTGTGGGATTTTATTTTAGGGATAAAATTTTAATAGCTGTAAGCATTTTTGTCGTTTTGTTGCCATTTTTGCTCGCATATATAAATGCCACGATACTACTTTCAGTTTTTATCGTAGGCGCTGGAATTTTACTTATTAAAAATGACTTTGTATTTAAAGGTGTTGGGCTGATTTTTTATGTAGCTATCGTCCAGTATATGCGATTAATAGGCGATTACATAGGCACAAGCTTGCTATTTTTAGCCTTTGCCATTAGCATACTAATCATAACAAAGACAAGAAGAAAACATGAAAAAATTTAGTTTTTTAACCTTTTTAGCTCAACCAATCCTGCTTGTTGCGATGTTTTTTTATGCATATATGCCCATATGGCTTGGCGATGATGTTTTTATAAAAGCGCAAGGATATGACCCGCGTGATTTTTTTCGCGGAAATTATGTTCATTTAAGCTATGATTTTAATCAAATGGATGTAAATGTCAGTGAAAATTATAGCAATAAAATATATGAAATTTATGCTATCTTAGAAAAAGATGGAGAGCTTTATAAAACAAGCAAAATAAGCTTAGAAAAACCCAAAGATGGTATATATATAAGTGGCAAATACGACTACTTATCAAGTTTTGGAGTGGAAAAATACTTTCAGCCAAAAGATAAAGCACTTGAACTTGAAGAGCAACTAAGAGATAGTGAGTTTGAAGCTATCGCACATCTTAAAATTTATAAAGGCGACGCGAGACTTATAAATATAGAGCTAGTCAAGATAGAAAAAAGCGATAAGTAAATTTATCTTTTTAAGCTCTTTGTGTAGCAATAATTTAAAGCAGCCACTATGGCGTCATATGTATATGGCTCTCTAAGTATGATGGCATGCTCTTTAAATTTTTCTTCAAATTCGCTTTGCTTATGACAGACAACAACTATACCGTAGCCTTTTAGTTTTTGAATTTCTAAAAGTTCGTTTAAATCTTGTTCGGTTTTAAAATAATCCATACTTACAAAAACAACTGAAGGCATATAGATACTATCTTTTGTATGTTTTTTAAATGTTGCAAAATCACTTTTTGAGCCGATTTTAACGCCTATCACTTTAAGTACATTACGCAAAATTTCAAAGCCAACCTTATCCTCGTACGCCGCAATAGCATAATAAGACTTTATAGCATTGCTTTTTAAGCTTATATTTTTAGATTTTATCTCACGATCAAGTGTAGCGCTGGTGTAAAGGACTATTTGATTATTGTCTGTGATTAAAATTTTTGCCTTTGCGTTAGCTGCAAATTTGTTTGCTTTTTGCATTGATAATTCGTCTAATTTTACATCTTTATCCGCACTAAAAAAAACAGAAAAAAAGATGGTGTCTGCGTTGTAGTTTGTTAGTTTAAAATTTATATTAATATTTGCCTCACTAGTGCCCAGCAAGTAAGCCTTAGCTATCCACTCCATAGTCTTTAAGATATTATTTGAATCAATAGCAAAAACTCGTGGATAACTAGGATCATATTCAAAGATGATTCTATTTTTGCCATCTAAGGCATCATAGTAGAGTGTCTCAAGTAAAAAATTTAGCCGCTCAACAAAGTCTATTTGCTTCATATTATAAGCATCCCATCACCATAAGAGTAAAAGCGATATCGCTCTTTTACGGCAGTTTCGTAAATTTGCATAGTCTTTTCAAGTCCGATAAAGCTTGCCACTAACATTATAAGCGTTGAGCGTGGAAGATGAAAATTTGTAAGCAAGAAATTTTGTCGGATAGGGCGATTATTAGGATTTAAAAAAAGCTCACAAACGCCACTTTTTTGCGCACCTCTTGCAAAATTTTCCACACATCTAGTCACTGTAGTACCCACGCCAAGCAAAGACATATCTGAGTTTATTAAACTTTTAGCTTCATCACTTATGCTGTAAAACTCACCGTGCATTGTATGCTTTCTTATGTCATCACACTCAACACCCTTAAAAGTGCCAGCACCAACATGAAGTGTAATAAATGCTGTTTTAAATTTCTGCCTTATATCACTCATCATCTCATCGCTAAAGTGAAGACTTGCGGTAGGCGCTGCAACAGCCCCAAATTCTCTAGCAAACACACTTTGATACCACTGCTCATCTTGTTTATTATCTGGTCGTTTTATATAAGGTGGTAGTGGAACATGTCCGATACTTTCAAGTTCACCAAAAAGCTCACTAGCATTAAGCAAAAAACCTTTCTTATAAAACTTTACAACTCTCAATCCATCATCAAAAAGCTCTAAAATTTTTGCCTCAATGCCATTTTGAAAGCTTAGCCTAACATCCAAACTAACCTTACCACGGATATAACAGCTAAATTTCCCATCTCCAAGCGGTTGGTTTAGCAAAAGCTCTATCGTTCCGCCACTTTGCTTTTTACCAAATAATCGTGCCTTAATAACCTTTGTATCATTAAAAATTATCGCTGTATTTTTTGGTATTGCATCTATCAGTTGTGCAAAAGTAAGGTGTGAAATTTTATCCTTAGCTCGCTCATAAACAAGCAACTTCGCACTCTCCTTTGGTATAACTGGCGTAGCTGCTATAAGCTCTGGTGGCAATTCATAGTTATAGCTACTAAGCAAATTTGGATCAAGCATCTGCTTCTTCGTCTTTATCTTCTTGCGTATTTTCAGGATTTGCAACACTTGCTATATATATAGAAAGTCCGTAAAGTAACATCATAGGAACTGCCATTAAAAACTGGCTTAAAACATCTGGTGGCGTTACAATAGCTGAAAATAAAAATATAATAACCACACCATATCTAAAAAATCCTTTTAGTTGAGTGGCATTTACCATACCAAGTTTTGCAAGGAAAAATGTAATAACTGGCATCTCAAACGCTATGCCAAAAGCTATAAGAAGCTTTGTAAAAAAGCCTACATATTCGCCGATACTAGGAAGCGCTGTAAAAAGCTGACCGCCAAAATTTACCAAAAAGTTAAAACCAAGCGGTATCACTACAAAGTAACAAAAACTCGCACCGCAAAGAAACATCAGTGTAGCAGATATAACAAAAGGGATAACATATTTTTTTTCATTTTCATAAAGTCCAGGAGCCACAAAAAGCCAAAACTGCCAAAATATGATAGGCAAAGCCACTATGAGCCCAGCAAAAAATGCCACCTTCATCGCAGTAAAAAACGGCTCTTGCACAGATGTAAATATAATGCTTGAGTTTTCTGGCAAAACAGCCTTTAATGGCTCAGTTATCCACGCTAATATCGGGTTCCAAAAGCTAAAACAAACAACAAATGCAATGATAACGCTTGCAACGCTTATGCCTAGCCTTTTACGAAGTTCAACTAAATGAGGTTTTAACTCTTCAAACATTATGCCTCTTTTTTCTCTAAATTTTCTCTATTTTGTGCTGACTTTGGCTCTATATTTTCACTCTTTTGACTAAGTACAGCATCTTTAACTGCTGCGGTTGGATTTTTCACTACATCAACACTTTTTTTAACACTATTTACAGCATCATTTATACCGCTTGTCGCGTTACTAACACCTTTTTTTATCTCGTCTAGCTCTTCAAATGTTAGCTTTTTGCGAACGCCTTCAGTGGCTTGTGTTATGCTATCTTTGTATTTTTTAGCATCCTCTTTAAGCTCTGCTATCTTTACCTCTTGATCAAATGTCGCCTTTGCGTCATTTACACCTTTTTTAAACATTTTAAAAAATTTCGCTATCTGTACCATCGCGTCAGGAAGTTTATCTGGACCAAGCACCAAAACGGCGATTACAGCGATGATGAGTATTTCAGGAAGGCTCATACCAAACATTTTTGTTCCTAAATTTAAATTAAGCCAGCCATTTTATCGTGATTTGGTTTAATTTGTTATAAAAAGCGCAAGCTCATCGGCAAGTAAGAGATTTTTTGCAAAGTATCTGCTATCTTTATAGCTTAGTTTTTTGGCTTTTACTAAAATTTCAGCCCTATCTTTCTGCGCTTGATTTAAGTCATCCTCACTCACTCCAAGCACACTCCTAAAACCTAGGAAAATTCGCTCAAATTTCATATCATCTTGTGTTAAATCTTCGTAGTTTTTATTTGATGGATCTTTTATATACTCATCTAAATTTGAGGGTGAAAAAAAGCGATGATTTTTAAAAAATCCTATCGCATAAGCCCCTATCGCAAGGTAGTTTTCCCCTTGCCAGTATCCTAAATTATGCTTACAAATTCGGCCAAAATTTGAGATCTCATACTGCTTTAAGCCGATTTTTTCTATCTCTTTTATCATGTGTCTTGCAAGAGCAGGGCTATCTTTTTTATACTCATTTTTTTTATAAAAGGGCGTTTTTAGCTCAAGCGTTAATGAGTAGGCGCTAAGGTGCGTTATATCAAGGTTTTTGATGTGTTCTACTTCGGCGCTTAAACGCTTTTTTGTATCAAATTTAGTGCCGTAAATTAGATCAACATTTATATTATCAAAGCCTGAAATTTTAGCATTTTTCACAGCTTCATACACAGCTCTTGCATCGTGTGTTCTGCCTAGCAGTTTAAGCTTGTCTTCAAAAAAGCTTTGCGCGCCAAAACTCATGCGATTTACGCCAAATTTTCTCATATTACTTAGCCATTTAAGTGTGGCTGAGTTTGGATTTGCCTCAGACGTGATCTCGGCGTCTTTTGCTAAAAAAGGCGAAATTTCATCAAAAAGCTTCTCGTAAAGCTCTGCATTTACAGCACTTGGTGTGCCTCCACCTATAAAAAGCGTAGAAATTTCTGCTTTTTTTATGCTAAGCTTTTGCGCTTGTTGCCTAAAGTCCAAAATCATAGCTTCAAAGTATTTTTGTGCCTTGATATCTTGCCCTACAACTGAGCCAAAGGCACAGTAAGGACACTTGCTCTCGCAAAATGGCACATGTGCGTATAGTAACAATCAAACCCCTTTTATCCTAACTAAAGCCCATATTTTAGCATATCTTTAACCTTTTATGGGTATAGTATATAGCATAAATTTTTAAAAAAGGCACTTTTATGAAAGAGTTAAATGGCTCACAAATGATAAGCGAAGCGCTAAAAGAAGAGGGTGTAAAGGTCGTATTTGGCTACCCTGGCGGTGCTGCACTAAATATCTACGATGAAACTTATAAGCAAAACTACTTCACTCATGTTCTTACTCGTCACGAGCAAGCCGCAGTGCATGCAGCCGATGGCTATGCTAGAGCAAGTGGCGAGGTCGGAGTGGCGTTTGTTACATCAGGACCTGGCTTTACAAACGCTGTCACAGGACTTGCCACAGCATACTCTGATAGCATACCACTTGTGCTTATAAGCGGTCAGGTAGCTACATCACTTATCGGCACTGACGCATTTCAAGAGATAGATGCAGTGGGCATTTCACGATCCTGTGTGAAGCACAACTACTTGGTTAAAAACATAGAAGAGCTTCCAAGGATACTAAAAGAGGCATTTTATATCGCTCGCACAGGTCGCCCAGGACCCGTTCATATCGACATACCAAAGGACATCACAGCTGCAACAGGCAACTTTGAGTATCCAAAAGATATAAGCATAGAAACTTACAAGCCAACCTACAAAGGCAATGCAAGACAGATAAAAAAAGCGGCCGAGATGATAGAAATTTCACAAAGACCACTTTTATATATCGGTGGTGGCGCGATAGCAAGTGGTGCGAGTGAAATTTTACGCGAGTTTGCTAAAAAAAGTGGCATACCAGCTATCTCTACACTCATGGGACTTGGTGTTTTAGCAAGCGATGATGAGCTAAATTTAGGCATGGCGGGCATGCACGGAAGCTATGCTGCAAACATGGCATTAAGCGAGACTGACCTTTTAATAGCACTTGGCGCTAGGTTTGATGATAGGATTACCGGTAAGCTTAGTGAGTTTGCTAAAAATGCTAAGATAATACATATAGACATAGATCCAAGCTCTATTTCAAAGATAGTAAATGCGCACTTTCCTATCGTGGGGGATGTAAAAAATGTAGTGAGCGAGCTTAGTGAGAGGCTAGGCTATGAGCCTGAGAGATTTCGCCCTTGGCGTGAAATTTTAGCCAGATACAACTCGCTCTATCCGCTTAAATTTACCGACAGCGACGAGATTTTAAAACCGCAATGGGTCATTAAAAAAACGGCTGAAATTTTAGGGGATAATGCCATCATCTCAACAGATGTCGGACAGCATCAAATGTGGGTGGCGCAGTTTTATCCATTTAACGAGCCACGCACCCTAGTAAGTAGTGGCGGGCAGGGCACTATGGGGTACGGACTGCCTGCAGCCATAGGCGCAAAGTGGGCAAAGAGCGATAAGGTCGTGGTAAATTTCACAGGTGATGGCTCGATACTTATGAATATCCAAGAGCTCATAGTAAGCGTCATCAGTCAAAAACCTGTCATAAATATCATCTTAAACAACAACTTCCTTGGCATGGTGCGCCAGTGGCAGACATTTTTTTACGAGAGTCGCTACTCAAACACAGACCTAAGCTTTCAGCCTGATTTTATCCAGCTAGCTCAAAGCCTTGGCGGGGTTGGCTATAGAGTAAAAACAAAAGAGGAGTTTGAAAAGGCTTTAAAAGACGCAGTAGCAAGTGGCAAGCCAGCCCTGCTAGATGTAGCGATAGACCGCTTTGAAAATGTCCTTCCGATGGTTCCAGCGGGCGCTGCGATATATAACATGATACTTGATGATAAGGGTCAAAGATGAGAAGAGTAATATCTGTAATAGTTTTAAACGAAGACGGGGTTTTGGCTCGCATTTCAGGGCTTTTTGCAGGACGAGGGTATAATATCGACACCCTCACAGTCGCACCTATACCTGAGAGTAAATTCTCACGCCTTTCTATCGTAACGAGCGGTGATGAGAGGGTTTTAGAGCAGATAGTAAAGCAGCTACACAAACTCATACCGACTTATAAGGTCATCGAAAGTGGGGAGTTTGTCGAAAAAGAGATGGCACTTGTAAAAATTCCACTCAGTGAAAATTTTTCAGGGCTTGATGCGATACTAAAAGCCTATAACGGTAATGTTGCAAACACAAACGAAAACTACATCATCGTAATGGTCTGCGATGATACAAATAGGGTTGAAAATTTCTTAAAGGCGATTAAAAAATTTAATCCAGTTGATATAGTCCGTGGTGGCTCAGTTTTAATGGATCTGTAATATGAAAATAAGTGAAATAGCACAAAAAACAGGGGCAAATTTTATAGGTGAGGATATCGAAATTTTCGCATTAAATTCACTTCAAAATGCAAACAAAGCACAGCTTAGCTACTGTGATAGTGAAAAAAATGCTAAATTTATACCAACCTCAAACGCAGGCGCGATCCTAGTTACAAAAGATATGGTGTCGCTCGTGCCAGATGGGGTTACCGCGGTAGTATGTCAAAATCCACATCTTGCTTTTGCCATACTTAGCAAAGACTACGCAAAACCACTATTTACCGAGCCAAAACCAGCAAGCATAGCACAAAGCGCAAAGATAATGCCAAATGTATATGTCGGTTCAAACGCAAGCATAGGCGAAAACACCATCGTAATGGCGGGAGCCTTTATCGGAGATAATGTCGTTATCGGCAAAAACTGTATCATTCATCCAAATGTAGTCATCTACAACGACTGTGTTATAGGCGATGAGTGTCATCTACTAGCAAACTGCGTCATCGGATCAGACGGCTTTGGTTACGCCCACACGGCTACTGGCGAGCATATAAAAATTTATCATAACGGAAATGTTGTTTTAGAGGATTTTGTCGAAATTGGCGCATGCACAACGATAGATCGTGGTGTTTTTGAAAGCACGGTAATATCAAAATTTACAAAGATAGACAACCTAGTTCAAGTAGGGCACAACTGCGAAATGGGTCAAGGATGCCTTATAGTATCGCAGACAGGACTGGCAGGTTCAACAAAGCTCGGACGAAATGTCGTAATGGGCGGTCAAAGTGGCACAGGAGGACATCTAAGCATTGGCGATTTTGCTCAAGTTGCTGCTCGTGGAGGCGTTAGTAAGAGCCTTGAGGGTGGGAAAAAATACGCAGGTCACCCAGCAGTAGAGCTTGGTGAGCATTTTAAAACTCAGGCAAAACTTATAAGACTAGCCAAAAAATCATAAAATTTTATAGGACTAAAGTAAAAAAATTTAAAGGAAAAACATGAAAAATATCATCAAAAAAACGACAAAAATTCTAACCGCTACAACTCTTTTTGCAGCTCTAAATCTAGGAGCTTATACCGAGGGAGTTGATTATATAAAACTTGAAAAACCACTAAATGTTGCGCAAGATTCGGTAGTTAAAATTTTTAGTTACGCTTGCCAGTATTGCTATAAATTTGATAAAAGCGTCACGCCAAAGGTTGCAGCTCAGCTTGAAGAGGGTAAATTTTTTCCATTTCATCTAAGTAGCAAAGGCTCATTTGGCGAAACTGCAAGCTATGTTTTCATCGTCACACTCTTAAAAGACGAAGAGGCTGGAGTGGATATTTTTAGCGATAAGTCAAAATTTAAAAAGGCAAAAATGGCTATTTATAAAGCTACTCACGACAAGGGCGAGAGATTTCAAACAAGTGATGGCAAAAGCGACAAAGCAGCATTTTTAAAATTTGCGCTTGATGCGGCTGGCATGAGCCTTGAAGAGTATGAAAATGCGCTTAAAAATCCACTCGTAAAAGAGCGTTTTGAGCTTTGGCAAGAAAGCTATGAAGTAGCAAAATTACAAGGTGTACCGACATTTGTAGTGGGTGGTAAATACGCCATAGACTCAGCTAAGATCAAGTCTATTAGCGACCTAAACAAACTTATTAAAGAGCTTCAAAGTAAATAAATTTCAAGCACCTATTTTGGTGCTTGAAATTTATAATACATTTGCGTTTCATTTTTATTTTACAGATATAATTTTTAAAATCTTAAAAAAGGAAAAAAATGAAAAAACTTACGCAAATTTCACTTTCTTTAATACTGGCAGCCACTTTGGCAAATGCCGCCCCTTATACTATCGACAAAGTTCATACTGATGTTTCATTTAAGGTTACTCATCTTAGCATATCAAAAGTTCGCGGAAATTTTGGCTCATTTGATGCTACTATCGACTTTGATAAAGCAAGCAACGAAGTAAAGGCATTTGATGCCACAATAGATGCAAAGTCTATAAATACCCAAAACGCAAAACGTGATGATCATCTAAGAAGTGCTGACTTTTTTGAGGCTGATAAATTTGAAAAACTTAGCTTTAAAATGACAAAATATGTCAAAGAAAGCGATAATGAAGGCAAAATTCACGGCGATCTTATGATAAGAGGCATTACAAAACCAGTTGTTTTTGACTTTGAGCTGGGCGGTTTTCACAAAACAGATAAGGGCGAAAAGATAGGCTTTAGCCTAGAGACAGATATAAATAGAAAAGACTTTGGCGTTGGCAAAGATAGCTCAAACTTAACTATATCTGACAAGGTTAGCATACAAATCGAAGCTGAAGCAGACTCAAAATAAACTTTGGCAGCCATGTGCTGCCAACCACTTCTTGACTTTAACAACTCAAATTCGCTAAAATTTCTATCATTTTAACACAAAGAAATACTATGAACGAACTTTATATTTTTTACATTATAACGATAGTTTTATGTCTGCTTTGCATAGTTTTTATAGTTATCATACTCAATAAATCAAAGCATATATCAAGCCTTATAAAAAGTTTAAATGAATTTGAAAACTTAAGTATCGAACAAAAAGTAAAACTTGAAAATAACATCGAAAAACTTAATGAAAATAGGGCGCAAAATGAAATTTTAAACCAGAAAATCGAGCGACAAAATATCGAAAATGCAGCTCTTGAAACAGAAATTTCTGAGTTAAAAACTAAAATTTCTGAATTAAAAACGACAATAAATGAGCGAACAAAAAGTCAAGAAGAGCAAGAAAGGGCATTTGAGCTAACGAAAAAAAGCCTTGGAGCAGAGTTTGAAAACTTGGCAAATAAAATTTTTAAAGAGCGCAGCGAAAGTTTTAGTAAAGAGAACAAGCAGTCTATTGAAATGATGTTAAATCCGCTAAAAGATCAAATTTTAAATTTTCAAAAACGAAGCAATGAGATACATGATAAAAGCCAAGAGAGCAATCTAAATTTACAAAACGAACTAAAAAGGGTTCTTGAAGTTGGTTTGAGCATGTCAAAAGAGGCGACAAACCTTACAAATGCCCTAAAAGGAAACAATAAAGTTACCGGAAACTGGGGTGAGGCTCAACTTGAAGCAAGCTTGCAGGCGGCGGGCTTAGTAAAAGACGAACACTATTTTTCACAGCAAAGCTTTAAGGGCGAGAGCGGGGAGCGCTTGATACCAGATATTGTTGTTAAAATGCCAGATAATAAACATATCATCATAGATAGCAAAGTCTCGCTTCTTGCTTACGAAACAGCCGTAAGCGCAAACGATGATAGTGTTTTAATGGCAAGCTTAGCTGAGCATGCAAAATCACTAAAAACACACATTGATGAGCTTAGCAAGAAAGATTATAGCTCTATAAATGCGATTAAAAGTCCAGATTTTGTCATGATGTTTATACCGATAGAACCTGCCTATATCGAGGCTTTAAAGTACGATAGATCGCTTTTTGGCTATGGATATGAAAGAAAAGTTGTGCTAGTTTCACACACAACACTAATGCCAATCCTTAGAACCGTAGCAAATCTTTGGCGAATAGAACAAGGAAATACCGAAGCCCTTGCGATAGCTCAAAGTGCTGGCGAAATTTATAATAAAATTTGCGCTGTAGCAGAAAATTTAAACAAACTTGGCACTACACTAAATACTGCAACAAAACAATACAATCAAACAGTAATATCTTTAGCTGGAAAGCAAGGGCTTTATGGCAAAGTAGGGCGATTTAAACAGCTTTCGCAAAAGGCAACACAAAATATGCCAGAAGTTTTAGAGCTAGAACTTGATATAGAAAATGCAAGGCTTGAAAATTTAAAGCAAGAATAAATAAATTTTACAAAAATACAAAAAAGTGGCTAGCAAAAACTAGCCACGAGACTCTACTCTTTTTTCTCTTCTAAGTCAAAATATCTCTCAGGATATTTTTCAGTTTGATTTATGTTTAAAAATACAAATTTATAACCCAAGTAAAGAGCAAGAACCCATAAAAATAAAAACACTAATGCCGAAACCATCTCTTACTCCTTAATATGCGTGATGATCGTTTTTGATCTCATCTTGTGTGATTTTCTTACTATCTATGGCGCGCCAAACAACAAATATATATCCTAAAACAACAGGAACAAGAAAGCTAACATACATCATAACATTTAATGTATAGTGGCTAGAGCTTGCTGTTTTTATAGTTAAGGAGCTTTGCAAGTCAGCATAAGATGGATAAAATGCCGTACAGTTTAAGCCTGTGATTAAAAACAGTGAAGTTACAACAAGGACAACACCTACACCAAAAGGTATAATACCATAAATGCTACTACTAAATGCACCTTTAAAAACTCCAAAAAGCACAAGAAAAACACCAACCAAAACAGCTATGATGATAACTGGCATTTGGATAAAATTTAAAGCATATTTGTAAGCTACCATACTTACAACACCACTATCTTGATCATACGAAAAACCATCTTTTGTAAGTATCCAAACTAAAAAACCTAAGAAAAATGGCAAAAATGCAATGGTATTTTTCAAAACAGCTTTTCTTGCATTTGCTCTAAGCTCTGTATCTTCGATATTGTTTATAAGATATAGTGCTCCACCAATGCGAGCAAGAAAAAACATAGCTATGCCTAGCAGATAAAGAACTGGGTTAAATAAAGCTTCAAGACCACGCAAAGCACTCTTCCATTCGACAAAATTTTGCTCATTTAACACAAAGTTGCTTCCAGAAAAAAATGTACTTACAGCCATTCCTATAAGAACAACTCCAACAGAGCCGTTTATAAATAGAAAAATTTCATATGTTTTTTGTCCTAAAAAATTATCTGGCTTCTTTCTGTATTCATAGCTTACAGCTTGCAATATAAAACAAAAAAGTATCGCCATCCAAACCCAGTATGCACCACCAAAGCTTGTTGCATAAAAGAGTGGGAAAGCCGCAAAACAAGCCCCACCAAACATAACAAGAGTTGTAAATGTAAGCTCCCACTTTCTGCCTATTGAGTTTATGATCATATCTCTTTGAATTTCACTCTTTCCAAGCGAAAACATAAGTGTTTGTCCGCCTTGAACAAACATCATGAAAACCAAAAGCCCTCCAAGCAAACTAACTATAAACCACCAATAAACTTGTAAAATTTCCAAACTAAGCATGTTCTTCAAATCCTATCTTTATCTGTTTTAGCATAATCTTAACCTCAGCAATCAAAAGTGTCGTAAACAGTACAGCAAACAGCGTAAATGAAATTTTGACATTTGTATCTGCTAGATTTGTTGCTCCTACTCCAACCGTCATTAAGTCTTGTATCGCCCATGGCTGGCGCCCAACTTCAGCAACTATCCATCCAGCTTCTGCAGCTATATAACCTAAAGGTATAGTGAAAACACAAAGCCAAAGTAGCTTTCTAAAATTCTCGATATTGTTTGCCATACATAGATAAATAACAATAAAAAATAGAGCTATAAAATAGCTACCAAGTGCTACCATAACATGAAAGCTATAAAAAGTGAGCGCCACTGGAGGTATAGCATCTTCTGGTTTTTCAAGATAGCCATACCCTAAAAATTTCATATTTTGCTCTAGTATCTCTCCATATTGTGCAACTTTTTCACTATCGCCAGCCTTTTTAGCCTCTTTATACTGCTTGAGTGCGTCAACAGCAAGCTTTCCTTTTTCCATCTTGCTTGCTACACTCTCAATGCCATGCTTTTCATTTCCATAAACAAGATCATCTATGCCCGCTATAAAGCCATTTATATCTCTCTTTCCAAGAAGCGAAAGCAAGTAAGGAAGCTCTATATCAACCAAAAAAGGATCTTTTCCATCGCCTGGAACCTTTGTTGGATCAAGGATACCCATTGCTACAAGACCCTGTCTTGTGTCGCCCTCATAAAGTCCCTCCATCGCAGCAAGCTTCATAGGTTGAGTCCTAGTTACTTGATATGCACTCTCATCACCACTAAATAGTAAAAATACAGAAGTTATAAGACCAAAACTAGCTGCGACTATGATTGACTTTTTAGCCATTATAAAGTGTCTGCCTTTTAGTATAAACCAGGCTGAAATTCCTATAACAAATAGTGCAGAGATAACATAACCACTTGTAACAGTATGAAGAAATTTGATTATACCTACTGGACTTAGAGCAACCTCAAAAAAGTTTTGCATCTCCATACGAGCAGTATCTGGGTTAAATTTCATGCCTATTGGATATTGCATCCAGCCGTTTGCTATAAGTATCCAAAGCGCTGAAAGATTTGAGCCTATGGCAACAAGCCAAGTTGAGATAAGGTGAAATTTCTTGCTAACTTTATCCCAGCCAAAAAACATAATAGCAAAAAATGTACTCTCCAAAAAGAAAGCAAGAAGACCCTCTATGGCTAGCGGCGCACCAAATATATCACCCACAAACCAGCTATAATTTGCCCAGTTTGTTCCAAACTCAAACTCCATGATGATACCAGTTGCAACACCGATAGCAAAGTTGATACCAAATAGCTTTAACCAAAATTTTGTAATATCTCGCCACTGTTGGTTGCCAGTTTTGACATATATACTTTCCATTATAGCTATGATAAAACTTAGTCCCAGCGTAAGCGGAACAAACAAAAAGTGATAGAGTGCGGTTAATGCAAACTGCGCTCTAGACCAATCTACTGAACCTAATTCAGCCATAACTTTCCTTTAAAAAATATTGTTGAATGCTGTATTATAGTATACTTTAAATTGTATTTAGATAAAAAATTAAAATTTTATAACTTTTTACACTTAACTTTTTATATTTATATCATAAAAGTTACTTTTTTGTCATATTTTCTATCACAAACTCACTCTTTTGTTCATTTGTTTCAAATTTTGTGTTTAAAGTTTCATTAAAGAAAAATACCTTTAAAACACCAAACATTATAAGTAACTTTATAGCTATTATAAGCCAAAGTCGTTTTCCAACTTTCATATTTTTAAAACCGTCAACATAAAGATTTATGACATTTTTAATCATTTTTTCTCTCTTTTATAAATTTTCAAAGCTTTGTTTTAAATCATTTCGCATATTTTCTATAGCATTTTGTGCATCTTTTACTCCAAAATTTATCGCTTCTTCGATTTGTACAAGTAGTGAAAAAAGCTCATTTTCCCACTTTTCTTTGCTTGCATTGTTATTCATAGTTTGTACAAAGATTAGCTTTTTACTTATCTGGCTAAGTTTTTCTAAAAATCCATCTTTTTTGCCATCTATCAACTCATCATCTAAAAGCCCTCTAAGCTCTCTTATCTTTTGATCTATCTTGTCGCAAAAAGCTTTGTATTTTTCGCTATCATCTTGCTCGATGAAATTTCCATAACTTTGCCCATTTAAAGCCTCATTAGCATCTATATTTTGTGTTGTTTTTTGTATCTGCATATAAAGAGCAAAGCCAACAGCCAAAACAACAAGCAACATCAAAGTAGTACTATCCATTTTTTCTCCTAGTTTTTAGTATCACATCAAAGCTAACAACGCCTATTGCCACCCATATAAGTGCAAATGAAACAGCCCTGCCAGTACTCATATCCTCATTAAAAACAAAGACTGCCACCAAGGCGGCAAGAGCAGGGCTAAGATACTGCATAAAGCCAAGCGAAGTTAGACTTATCCTTGTTGCTGCGGCGTTAAAAGCAACTAACGGAAATATAGTCAAAATTCCTGAAAATACCATTAAAAAGCCATTGAAATTTACTCCAAAATGGCTCTCTTTGCTCATAAAAATATATACAAAATAGATCAAAGAAAAGGGTAAAACAAGCAATGTTTCTATAAAAAGTCCGTGCATAGCTTGCACTCTTATTTGCTTTCTAACAAGAGCATAAAGTGCAAATGAAAGCGGTAAAAATATCGCAATAACAGGCAAAGAGCCAAGCAGATAAATCTGAAAAGCTACAGCACAAAAAACTATACTTATGCCAAATTTACAAGCCGTATTTAGTCGCTCTTTAAGCACGATCGCACCAAGTAGCATATTCATTAAAGGGTTTATAAAATAGCCCAGACTAGCCTCTAAAATTTGTCCACTACCAACAGCATAAACATATATCCACCAGTTAAAACTAACTAAAATTCCACTTAAAAAAAGAGCGTTGCGTGTGCGTTTTTGCTTTAAAAGGCATAAAACTTGAGCAAAACCTCCACTAAATCCAAGATATATAGCCATAAAAAATACAGACCATATTATACGATGTATAAGCACCTCATAAGAGCCTACACCGTCATAAAGACTAAAATATATCGGAAACAAAACGCCCCAGCCAAGAAAGGCTAAAAATGCATATAAAAAACCTTTTGTTTGTTCATCTTTTGGCATTTTTTACTCTTTTTTGCCTTAATCCGTCTACCGTAACTATCATAATGGCTATCCAAATGAGAATAAAGGATAAAATTTTAGCCACTCCAAGCTCTTCGCCAAAATACACTCCAAAGCCAATAGACATTGTAGGGATGATGTATTGCATAAAGCCCACGGATGTTAAATTTATGCGTGCGGTTCCTATATTAAAAAGCACCAAAGGAACAACCGTTATAACACCAGAAAATATCATCAAAACCCCGGTTGCATTTATCCCAAAATGATTTTGCCCATTTGCTTGTAAATAAAAAAGATAAGCAAGAGATAGCGGTAAAAGAAGTAGGGCTTCTATGAAAATTCCAGCCACCGCAGCTATCTTTGCCCTTTTTCTAATAAGTCCATAAAACCCAAATGTAAAGCCTAGTATCAGCGCAATATAAGGAAACTCGCCAAGTGCGTAAACTTGTATAAAAACCGCTATAAAGACAATAGATATAGCAACCTTTAACGCTCTACTAAGCGGCTCTTTAAGTACCAAAGCACCAAGCCCCATGCTAATAAGTGGCATCAAAAACTGCCCAAGACTTGCCTGTAAAATTTGATCATGGCTTACGGCTACAACATATATCCACCAGTTGGCACTTATCATCAAGCCACTTAAAAAAAGAGTATTGCGAGATCTTTTATCTTTTAAAATTTCTAAAATTTGACCCAACTCTTTACGAAAGGTAATAAAAAATCCCAAGAAAACAACCGACCATATAATGCGATGAATGAGAATTTCATAGGAGCCAACATCTTTATCGTAAAGCTTAAAAAACAGCGGAAACATACCCCACATAAAAAACGAGAGCGCTGTTAGCAAATACCCTTGTGTGCGCTCATCATTAAAATTCACGCCAGCTCCTTTTACCAAATTTTACCCAAAACCATACTTTTTAAAGTGGCAATTATAGTTGAAGTTGTTTAAATTTAGCTTTTTAATGTTATAATCTTTGCTTTAAATTTATATATAAGGAATTTTATGGAGTGGAGTAGGCAGAGTTGGCGAAAGTTAAATATACTTCAGCAGCCAAAATACTTAGATCAAAATGAATTACAAGAAGTCGAAAAAAGACTTCAAAGCTTCCCACCACTAGTCTTTGCTGGCGAAGCTAGAAATTTAAAGTCTGAGCTTGCTAGTGTATGTGAGGGAAAGGCATTTTTGCTTCAAGGTGGCGATTGTGCTGAAAGTTTTATGAATTTTAATGCAAATAACATCCGAGATATGTTTAAAGTTATCCTTCAAATGGCTATAGTTCTTACATACGCAGGTAGTTGTCCGATAGTTAAAGTCGGTCGTATGGCTGGACAGTTTGCAAAACCAAGAAGCTCAGATGAAGAGGTCTTAAATGGAGTTAGTCTGCCAAGTTATCGTGGCGATATTATAAACGGCTTTGAATTTGACGAGCTTGCGCGTGTACCAGATCCAAAGCGAATGGAACTAGCCTATCATCAAGCAGCAGCCACCATGAACCTACTTAGAGCGTTCTCTCAGGGTGGTTTGGCTGACTTACATCAAGTCCATAAGTGGAATTTAGGCTTTGTAAGGCGTGCGGAAATCAACGAAAAATTTGCCACTTTGGCTGAAAATTTAACACAAACACTAGACTTCATGCAAGCATGTGGACTAAACTCAAAAAACACACCAACCCTTAGCCAAACAACATTTTATACATCACACGAAGCATTATTGCTACCTTATGAAGAGGCGCTTACAAGGCAAGATAGCCTAAGCGGTGAGTGGTATGACTGCTCAGCTCATATGTTGTGGATAGGAGAGAGAACTCGTGGCATAGATGACGCTCATGTACACTTTTTAAGTGGCGTGAAAAATCCACTTGGCGTAAAGATAGGACCAAACGGAACTAGCGATGACATAAAAAAACTAAGCCAAAAGCTAAATCCACAAAACGAAGCTGGAAGACTTAATGTCATTATAAGAATGGGTGCAGACAAGATAGGCGAAAAGTTGCCTAAAATTTTAAGAGAGTGCAAGGCTGAAGGACTAAAGATACTATTTAGCATAGATCCTATGCACGGAAATACTACAAAAAGCTCGACAAATTACAAAACTCGCGAATTTGACAAGATAACAAGTGAAGTTCGTAGCTTTTTTGAAATTTGTGCCTCTGAAGGCGTACATGCTGGCGGCGTACATCTTGAGATGACGGGACAAGATGTTACCGAATGCACAGGCGGATCGTTTAATGTTACCGACGAAACACTTAAAAATAGATATGAAACGCAGTGCGATCCACGACTAAATGCCGATCAGGCTATTGAGCTTGCGTTTTTGATAGCAGAATTTCTTAAAAAACTCAAACAAAAGGGGTAGAAGATGTCAAATGTTTATGACTTAGTCGTCGTAGGCGGTGGACCTTGCGGTATAGCCTGCGTCGTTGAAGCAAAAGGCGCTGGATTTGAGCGTGTTGTGCTACTTGAAAAGGGTGACAACCACATGCAAACCATTAGAAAATTTTATAAAGATAATAAGCGTGTAGATAAAGAGTATAAAGGTCAAGAAAGCACTATACATGGTATCGTAGCCTTTGAAGATGGCACGAAAGAAAGTACGCTTGATTTTTTCGATAAACTTCTTGATGACGGAAAGATAGATGTATTTTTTAACTCAGAAGTTGAGATGATAAAGAAAAATTCAGATGAAATTTTTGTAGTTACAACAGCCAAAGGTGACTTGCTATCTAAAAATGTAGTCATTGCTATAGGTAAAATGGGAAGACCAAATAAGCCAGACTATAAAATCCCGCCATCTCTAAACGAAGTGGTAAATTTTAACCTAAACAACTGCTCTAGCAAAGAGAAAATTTTAGTCGTTGGTGGCGGAAACTCAGCAGTAGAGTACGCGATTGAGCTATGTGCATACAACAAAACAACCATCGCATACCGAAAAGATAACTTTTCCCGCGCAAATGAAACCAACAAAGAAGCACTGTGGGCACTTGAAAAAAAGGACAAGATAAAAGTTCGACTAAATCACGACATAACCCAGATAGAAAATGAGTCCGGCAAGGTTAGAGTGCATTTTGATAATGGTAAAATTCGCGTATATGATAGGGTGGTTTATGCCATAGGTGGCTCAAGTCCGGTTGATTTTTTACAAAAATGTGGCATCAAAACCGATGAAAAAGGCAACCCAGAGGTAGATCAAAATTTTGAAAGTAACATAAAAGGACTTTATATAGGTGGTGACTTGGTGCTTAAAAATGGTGGCTCTATCGTCGTTGCACTAAATCATGCACATAGTGTCATAAAAGATATATTATCAAAACGAGGCTAATTTGAATATCTATAAGATCGTCTTTGTCCTTATTTTATGTCTTGTTGTATTTTTTACGCTACCATTTTTAAATAAAAACCTTGGTCAGTCTCAGCAAAATGAGCAGATTACACAAAAAGAGTACAAAATTTACCCGCTAAAATTCTCAGATCTGCCTCAAGCTGAAAAAGAAAGATATATAAACAAAGACGATCTTTACGAGTATGGTGGCTACATAACTCCGAAAAGTTATAGTGAAAATTTTGCCGTAAGCGAAGATAATGGCACTAGCATTTTAGAGCTTTTAAGTCAAAACAAAGCTCTAGTAGCTGACAACATAGATCTTGGTGAAAAAAATTTAGCACTCATAGAAAAACTAGAGGCTATAAAATCAGAGCTTGAAAATCAAAAAAGTATGCTAAATGCTAAAAATGAAGAGCTTTTAAACAGGCAAGAAAGTCAGCATTATGAAAATATTCAGCGACTCACAAAAGAGCTAAATGAAGTTCAAAAAGAGGGCATTAATAGTATCTCAAACTATGAAAAACGCATAGCTATCCTAGAAAATGAGATGGTAAAATTTCGTCTTGATGTTGATAGAAATCAAAGCAATGAACGCGAAGCTTTTACTGAGTTTATAAGACAAAGTGATGAAAATCAAACTACTTTAAAAAGGCAAAATTTTGAACTAAACAACGATATACAAGCCAAAAAATTAGAACTTAGCACGATAAATACTGAGCTAAACACTCTAAAAACGCAGCTACAAAACCAACAAACAGAGCTTGAGACTATGCAAATCAATGCAAACAAAAATATAAAAGACATACAAGATGGTTTTGCAATGCAAAAAACAACACTAGAAGATGAACTTTCAAGAAAATCAAATAAGATAATAGACCTTGAAAACGAGATAGGTGTGCTAAAAAAAGAGCTAAATGCAAGCATAAATTTAGCAAATATAACAAAAACAATGTTTGAAAATGCCGAAAAAAAAAGCAAGGAGCTAGACTCAACGCTAGTTGGGCTTTTAAGTGAAAATTTAGACTTTAATAAGACAAAAAAAGAGCTAGAACTAACAAGCCAAAACTTAATGAGCGAACAAAACAAAACAAGATCTTTAGATAAGATTGTATCTGAGCTAAGCAGTGAAAACAAAGAGCTAAATAGCACGATCGAGATAAAAAATGATACTATTGCAGAGCTTATGAAAAGCGTAAATGACTTAAAAAATATAGTTGATATAAAAAATACAAATATTAGAAATTTAGAAGGCAATGCCACCATTGCAAAAGATGAGCTTATAGGCACAAAAAGTGAGCTTGAAAAACTTGAAAAGTCAATAAAAGTTGATGCTAGAAACTATGAAATTTTAAATTTACAAATAACTGCACTCAAAAAAGAGTTATCAAATTTTAAAAAAGATGAGAACATAAAAACAAACGAAAGCATTAAAGAGCTTGAAGAACAACTACGAAAAAACCAAGCCTTGTTAAAGGAAAACAACAAAACCATCGAGTCACTCACATCACAAATTTCAAAAACTAGCAAAGATACGATGAGCAGTGCCGAGTATTATAAACGCATAGAAGAGCTAACTCAAGACATCGAAGCAAGCCTAAATAACCAAGATCGTCTTGAAGATGAAAATGCAAATTTACGAGCGATATTACAAACACAAACAAAGCCAGAAGTACCTAAAAAGCTTGTTTTTGTAGAAAAATTTGAATGCTTAGATATGGACATGCAAAATACTCCAAGCCAAATGTGTAAAAACCGCTTAAGCGAGTTCTTACAACGCTATAACTCAAACTACATCTATGAGATTATCCCCATTGTCGATGAAAAGTCTTTTGCAATGCCTTATGACGCTAAAAAAATGCTAAAAAAAGATGAGCTTAACACGCTTAATAAATATGTAAACTACGGTGTTGGCAAAGAGCGTGCTATGGTTGCGGCTGGTCTTATAAGGGATGAATTTGGCGACTTTGCGCGCATAAGCATAAGTAGCGAAATAGTACTTCGCTCAAGCTCTCGTGGCTTTATCATAAAGGCTTATAGATGAGACTAGCACAGCTTAAAAATGGCTATCGCTACAACTCAGATACGCTTGTTTTGTATGACTTTATCTCATCTTTTCAAGGCCTTAAACATAAAGTGCTTGATGTTGGCTGCGGATGTGGGATACTAGGGCTTTTGTTAAAGAGAGATTTTCCTAAAATTTATCTTTTTGGCATTGATTTGCAAGATATAAACACTAAAATTTCAATACACAATGCAAGATTAAATACTCTTGAAGCAAATTTTCAAACGATTGACTTTAGAAAATTTAAAAGTGATGAGCGTTTTGAAAATATCGTGCTAAATCCACCATTTTATAGTGAGGGGGCCTTAGAAAGCACAAGCGAACATCTAAACTTAAGCCGATATGCAAAACATCTAAAACTTGATGAGTTTTTAAGCGTAGCAAATAGCCATTTAACGCCCAATGGTACACTTTATTTTTGCTATGAAAGTAGGGCGATAGATGAGATTTTTATCAAATTTCACACATTAAAACTAAAGCCAACTGCGCTAAAATTTGTCCATTCTACAAATAACGAGCCATCAAAACTGGTTTTAGTTAAAGCACAAAAAAACTCGCACTCAAAATGCACGGTTTTGCCACCACTTTTTATGCAAGAAAATGGCAAGCATTCAAAAAAAGCAGAGGAAATTTTTAAGCGAGCCAACACATTAAGTGAGGACTATGATGTTAAGGGCTGAGGGCTTTGCTTGGGAATTTGATCCGAGTTTTTGTCAAAGCTGTGGTGGAAAGTGCTGCACTGGAGATAGCGGACTAATATGGATTGATGATAGCGAGATAGCAGCTCTTGCAAAATATTTAAAATTTGAGACAGAACAGTTTAAAGATCAGTTTTTATTTATATACAAAGGAAAATTTAGTATAAAAGAAAAACCCTATAAAGGCGGTCATGCTTGTATATTTTTTGACGAAAAAGAGCAAAATTGTGGAATTTATGAGTACAGACCAAAGCAGTGTAGAAGCTTTCCTTTTTGGGAGCATTTTAAGACAAATTTAGAGGAGTTAAAGCAAGAATGTATTGGCGTAAAATTTTTATAACACTTATTTTTGGACTTTTTTTACCACTTCAATCGCTCTCAAATGAGCAAAATTTAGAGATTCTCAAGGCGCTTATGCTAGCTGATGAGGGTAAAAATAGTGAGGCGATGAAAATTTATGAAAAACTTTTTAACACAACAAAAGATGGCGCATATATAAAAGAGGCTATCAGGCTTGCTATTAGCTCTCAAGATACCAAAAAACTAGACGAGCTTTTAAAAAAGGGCAAAAATCAGCTTAAAAATGACACTGAATTTAACCGAATGCTCATCATGCAACACACCTCAAAAGGCGAGTTTGAACCAGCAAAAAAAATAGCACTTGAGCTTATAAAAAAGGAAAAAACTGACGCTAGAAATTTTATCATACTTGGCGGAATTTACATCTTTACAGATAATGAAAAAGAGGCTATAAAAAGTTTTGAAAAAGCCTATGAGCTTGATGGTAGCGAAGAGAGCGTAATGAGACTAGCGAGCGTTTTACTTTCAAAAACAAAAGATGACAAAACAGCACAAAAATATCTTGAAAATTTTAAAACTCGCAATGGATGCACGATAAATGTTTGCGAAACGCTAACTGAAATTTATGCAAATAACAAAAAATTTGACCTAGTTGCAAGCACAAGCAAGGAGCTTTTTAATTTAAGCGAAGATGAAAATCACTTCAAAAGAGCCCTTGGGGCCTACATAATAGCAGGAGATACGAAGGGTTTTGAAGAGCTTATAAAATCAAATCCCATAGATGACGAGCTAGCTTCAAAAGGATATGCTGAGCTAAAAGAATTTAAAAAAGCTTATGACCTTGCAAAAAGCTCATTTGAACGCACAAAAGATCCGCAAATGCAAGCTTTGATGGCTATTTATGAGTATGAAAACTCTAGAGAAAAGCCAGATAAAAAAACATTAAAAAATATCATAGAAAACTTTGAAGCTAGCGTGAGCTCACTAAACGATGCGCTTTACTTTAACTACTATGGCTACTTGCTAATAGATCATGACATTGATATAAAAAAGGGCATTGAGCTAGTTAAAAAAGCACTTGAGCTTGAGCCAGACTCGGTGTATTATATAGACTCTTTGGCGTGGGGATATTATAAGCTTGGAAAATGCAAAGCAGCCAAAGATGAGATGGCTAAGGCTTTAAAAGATGAGGAATTTGCTAAAGACGATGAGGCCATAAAGCACAAAAAAGCCATAGATGAATGCAAGGAAAAATAGTGATACTTGATAAAATTTTAAACCAAACCAAACTTGACTTACAAAAAAGAAAGCTTTCCTATCCGCAAGCGTGGCTAGAAAAGGCATTTAGCGCCAACCCTTACAAACCAAGAGATGTAGTATCTGTATTAAAAAGCACCACGGACGAGCCATTTCGCATAATAGCAGAGATTAAAAAAGCAAGTCCTAGCAAGGGAGTTATAAGGGAAAATTTTGATCCGCTTGCCATAGCAAAAGAGTATGAAAGTGCATGCGCAAATGCCATGAGTATACTTACTGAGCCTTACTTTTTTCAAGGAAATTTGGAATATCTTACACAAATTCGACGCTACAGTGCAACGCCTTTGCTTAGGAAAGATTTTATCATAGATAAGTATCAAATCCTAGAAGCACTCATTTACGGGGCAGACTTTGTTCTGCTTATCGCAAAAGCACTAGAAAAGTCAGATCTAAAACAACTAAACGACTACGCCACATCACTTGGGCTTTGCACTCTTGTTGAAACTCACGATGAAGATGATATACAAAAAGCGCTTTATGCAAATGCTAAGATTATCGGTATAAATCACAGAAATTTAAAAACATTTGATATGGATATGAGCCTTTGCGAAAGACTAGTACCGCTTATTGGAAATGATAAAATAATCGTCGCAGAGAGCGGGATATATGAACACTCACAACTTGTTTGGCTAAATAAACTTGGAGTTGATGCCTTTTTGATAGGCGAACATTTTATGCGACAAAATAGCATTTTAGATGCGCTTAGAAAAATAAAAGGAGAGGTATAATGGATCACTTGTGCGCTCCGTGGCGGGCTGAATATTTTTCACAAAAGCGTGATGGATGCGTGTTTTGTGAGATTATAAAAGAGGATACAAAAGATGACGAGCTTGGTGTTATATTTCGTGCAAAACACTGTTTTAGTGTGATGAACCGCTACCCTTACTCACCAGGTCACTTCATGGTCATACCTTACACTCACACTGATAAAATAGAAGAACTAGACGAAGCCACTTGGCTAGAAATGAGTGAGTTTGTAAGAAAGGGTGTGGGAATTTTAAAACAAGAGCTACATGCTACTGGTGTAAATATAGGCATGAATCTTGGTGCGTCAGCTGGCGCCGGTATCGCCGAACATGTGCATTACCACCTTGTGCCGCGCTGGGAAAGAGATACAAATTTTATCACTACCATTGCTGATGTAAGGGTAAACGGCGTTCCTTTTGCTCCACTTTTTGAAAAGCTAAAAAGGGCATTTGAGTGCTAATAGAGCTTGAAATTTCAGACTGGCTTAAGGCTAGAAATGAATTTGACCTGCTTATTGACGCTCGCTCGCCAAATGAATTTTTGTATTCAAATATAGCTTCGGCTAAAAATTTTTATGCCTTAAATGATGCTCAGCACAAAGAAACTGGCACACTCTATAAAGAAAATCGAGCCAGTGCAAAGGTTCTTGGTGCTACATATATCTCACAAAATATCGCCACTCATCTACCGCAAATAGCCCAAATTTCACGGGTTGGGGCAATGGTTGGGATTTACTGTGCTCGTGGAGGTATGCGTTCAGCCTCTATCGCTCATGTTTTAGATATGATAGGATATAGAGTGGTGCGTCTAGTTGGCGGCTATAAAGCTTATAGAGAGCATGTTTTACGCGAGCTTAACATGCCTTGTGATATAAATTTTATAACACTTTTTGGCAACACTGGAAGCTATAAAACAAAGCTTATTGAGCGTCTAGAACCATCAATAAATTTAGAAAAAATGGCAAATCACCTAGGCTCAGTATTTGGCGCAATAGGTGGCGCACAACCAAGTCAAAAGGCATTTGAAGATGAGCTTTTTGAAAAAATTTTATCATTAAAAGAGCAGGGCATAAAAACTTGTTTTATAGAAGGCGAGAGTCGTCGCATAGGCGCACTTACTCTTCCAGCAAGTATTTATGAGGCGATGAGAAATGGCATAAATGTCCAAATAATAGCCAGCATGTCAAAACGCGTAGAATGCACAATGAAAGATTACGCAAAGATAGACAACTCATTTTTTTATGAGTGCATGCGAAAGATTACTCCATTTATCTCATCACAGGTAAAATCAGACGCCATAAACGCATACGAAGATGGCGATACGGCAAAAGTATGTGAGATTTTACTTGAAAAATACTATGATAAAGTCTATAAAAAACAACAACGCATAGACCACACCATCTGCTCAGACGATCTTGAAACAGCCGTCAATGAGCTTATGAAAATTTATCACAAACAAAATATGCAAAATACATAAAATTTTACATATTTTTCCTTTTTTAGTCTATTTTACGGAGAAAAAATGAGAAAAATTTTACTTTTACTACTCTTTTTTATTAATCTTTTTGCCTTTAAGCAAGATCCTGATTTGCTTTCTGCAAAGCTTGAAAATGGGCTAAGTTACTACATAAAACAAAACGCAAAACCTGCAAAAACAGCTCACTTTTATCTAGTGATAAATGCTGGGTCGATAGATGAAGCGCCTAATGAGCGAGGGTTGGCACATTTTGTAGAGCATATGGCATTTAATGGTAGTCGTGATTTTGATAAAAACGAACTTATAAAAAAGCTTGAAAGTCTTGGCGTGCGATTTGGCGCTGACCTGAATGCTCATACTGGCTATGATGAAACGGCTTATACTCTTGAAATTTCAGTAAATGATGAAAATTTACAAAGTGCATTTCAAGTTTTTAGTAACTGGATAGATGGGGTAAAATTTGACCCAACTGAGCTTGAAAAGGAGCGGGGAGTCATCATCGAAGAAGAACGCCAGCGCAATACGCCAAGATATAGGCTATTTTTACAACAAGCCAAAAATCTATACAAAGATAGTATCTACTCTGATAAATTTCCAATAGGCGATATGAATGTTGTTAAAAGCGTAGATGTAGCAACGATAAAAGCATTTTATGAGAGAGTTTATCAGCCAAGAAATATGAAATTTATAGCCGTTGGCGACTTTGATGTAAAAAAGATAGAACAACTCATAAAAACACACTTTAGTGCTGCAAAAAATACAAATAACTATCAAATTCCAGATAAAACTATACCATTTCAAAATGGGTTTAATATAAATATTTATGATGACAAAGAGATAGGACAAAACTCCGCAAGTCTTGTGTTCATAGACCGCTATGAAGCGCGCACAAACGATGCTGTAGCTAGAAAAATTTTAACCGATACCTACATCTCAAGTCTTATTTTAAGTTTTTATGAAAAACATCAAAACGAGAGCACAAATCCACTTCAAGTAAGTCTAACACGACCAGTCATAGCCAACCAAAAGGTTTATTATACATTTAGCGCAAATGTTTTAAATAACGATTTTAACGCATCAATTACTGAAATCAACAGCCTAATAAAAGGCATAAAAGAGCATGGATTTAGCAAAGATGACTTTGAGATAGCTAGGCAAAATTTTATATCTTTAGCCAAAACAAGGTATAAAAATGCCAAAAACCAAAAGTCACAAAACATACTTAACGCCATCATCTCATCACTATCAAACGGCTCCACTATACTTAGTGAAAAAGATAGTTTTGAACTAAATATGAAACTTTTAAAAGAGATAAGCCTTGATGAAGCTATGAGTCGTTTTAACGAGATAACTAGCCTAAACTCAAGCGAGCTAAACATACTAGCCACCCAAGACTTTAGCCTTTTAAACGATGAATACAAAAGTTTAGTTTTAACAGCAAAGCCACATAATCTAAACACGCTCAGTAAAATTTTACCAAAAAGCTTAGCTACAAAAAAGCTAAAAATACAAAAAATAGCCAAAAAAGAGCATAATAAAAATGGTGATTTTTGGACTTTAGAGTTTAAAAATGGCACAAAAGTTGTCCTAAAAGAGTTAAAAACACACAAAAATAAAATAGAACTTTGGGGTATAAGCCGTGGCGGGACATCAAATTTAGCTCAGCCACACAAAGGAATGTATGCTGTGCAAGTGTCTAATGAAAGTGGTGCTGGCGAGTTTAACAACTATGAGCTGGCAAAAATTTTAAGCGGTAAAAACATAAGCTATGAAAAGCGCATTAGCAATCTAACACAAGGATACTATGGTTCTAGCTCAACTAGCGACTTTGAGTCACTTTTACAAGCGATATGGCTTGAGTTTGATGCTCCAAGGCTTGATAAAAATATTTTAAATCAGATAAAAACAAAAGCTATCGATAGCCTAAAAAAGAGTAAAGAGCTTCCAGAGTATAAATTTCATACAGAGTTTATTAATTTTTTATACAACGACGATCCTCGCAAAAAAGAGCCAAACGAAAATGAGATAAATTCTTTAAATTTGCATGAGCTTAAACAAATCATAGATGATAAATTTACAAATGCAAACTCTTTTATCTTTTTTGTAGTTGGCGATTTTGAGATAAAAAAACTAGAACCACTTTTGCAAAAATATATAGCAAATTTACCAAGTAACGGGGAAAAAGAAAATTTTATAGATGATGGTGTGCGAAGTAGGGGAGGGGTTTTGGAGTTTAAAAAAGAGCTTCAAACCACGGATAGAAGCGATGTAAGCATAATGTTTAAAGATGAAAATATAACTTACTCAAGACTAGAAAGCTTAAGGGCTAGGGCTTTAAATTCTGTTTTAAGTGCTCTCTTACGTGAAAATATAAGAGAGGAAAAAGGGCAAACATACGGCTTTGCGACAAACATTAGGCTGGATAAATTTCCATACAAAAACTCCCTTGCCAACATATCCTTTAGTACTGATCCTAAAAATTTAAATGATGTTATAAATTCTATCCATGAGAGTATCTTGAGTTTAAAAGAGCAGGGCGCAAGCAAAGAATATCTGCAAAATTTCAAAAAAGCAAGCCTAACTCAAATACCAAAAAACCTAGAAAATGCTGAGTTTTGGCTAGCAAATTTAATGAGACATTTTATTTTTGAAAATGAGCTTTTTGATAGAAAATGGTATGAAAATACACTTAAAAACATAACAAGTGATGACATAAAAACAGCAGCTAGAAAGTATCTAAATAATATAAATATCATAACTACGATAAATAGCCCAAGCCAAGCAAAGTAAGCCGTGATGGTTTACTTTTTATAGTTTATATTTTCTTCAAATTCCTTTAAACGCTTATGTATTGAACGAAATTCGGTTATAACTGTCCAGTTATTCATAAAAACAGATAAGCTGCCATGCACCTGTCTAAATGCGTTTGTTGCCTGCATCATAACACCAAGGCTTATCGCTCCAGCCAAAACGCTTGGCGCCATAGCTATGAGTGGTATCAAGACCATGCCTTGACTAAAAGAGTATCGCCACACATCAAAATATCCATAGTGCAAAAATAGCCTACCATAATTATATTTTAAGTCATTAAAAAGTGATGTAAATTTCTCAGTTCCGCCATGATTGAGCTTATCATCTTCAGCATAAACAAGCTCTTTTCTAAAAGATGCTTCTACCTTTTGGTTATTATACTCAAGTCCAGGCAACATAATGCCCACAAACCACGATATAGCAAGCCCTCCAACACTCGTAGCCACCGCTATCCACACCAAAGCACCAGATACATTTTCCATAAAAGTTACTTGCACCTGAGAGCTTAAAGCAAGAAGTATTGGGATAAAAGCTATTAGCGTCATGATAGCATCAACGATCTGAGAGCCAAGACTTTCTAGAATTTTGGCAAAACGATATATATCTTCTTGGATACGCTGCGAGCTACCTTCTATATCTTTTTGAACTTTTTGCCAGTAGCAAAGATAGTCAAAAGTCATAGCTTCGCGCCATTTAAATGTCCATACACGAGTAAAATAATTAGTTATCGTTGCTATTAAAACATATGGAAAAGCTATCATTGCAAATTTTGCGATCGCACCCCAAAAGTCATCTATCTTGTAGTTTTTGACATTTTGAAGCATGTCATAAAAGTCCTTATACCAGCCATTTATCTCAACCATCAGTTGTACCTGCGCATAAGTAGAGCAGAGCAAAAATGCAAGTCCAAGATATGCCCAAAGTAGCCATTTTTTACTTGCGAAAAATGATGAAAACATCTTTTCTCCTTAAAATTTTAAAATATAGATAATAGCCAAAAAAATGTAAAAACATAATGAAAACACCAAAAAGTCTATACGAAAAATTTTGTGTCAAATGTTTTGTATTTTTATATGTTAAATTTTATGGATAAATTTTTATCATCCAAAAAGTAAAGTCCACAAAAAGGCTAATTTTAGGCATTTTAAAATAAAAAAAGCAAGCAGAGTAGTAAAATATATATTTATTTGAAAATTATAGTTTTCAATACAAAATATGCAAAACAGTAGTAATTTAACCTTTTGTCATATTATTATACAAATTTATAGTAAAAAAATTTATGCTCTGATTTTATTTTCAAAGTTTTTGGAACATTTTTTGCTTTAAACATTTTAAATAACATTTTTGGAGTTTTTATGAAAATCAAAAATACGCTTGAGTCGTTAAGTATTTTAACTGATGATGATAAAATTTATACTGATTTGCGTGTAATGATAGAGAAAAATTTTAGTAAAACATTAAAAAGCAAAGGTAAAACTATCTCGTTTTATGACGAAAACGAGATGCCTCAGCGTAAATATTTTCTAAAATTCATAAAATGCCTTTATGAGCGTGAAAATAACGAAGTCATCGATATAAAATTTGCTGAATACAAAACCATAAAACTAAACTATATACAACAAAATACTCTATCAAAGGTGATTTGTGTAGGTGTTGATTTTGCAAAGGATAATGCTATTTTTTCTATTGATAAAAAAGATAAGTTGTTTTTTACCTATATTATTAAAAGCTTTGAAAAATGCAACTATATACTAAACGAAAAGACTTCAACACTCACACTAAAAATGAGAACTGATGATGATATAGAGGCGCTTTGTGAGTTTATTTCAAGCACTAAACATTTGCGTTTCATAGTAAGCTTTACTTATGATGTGCAAAAACTAAATTTGTTTAAAACTAACTACAAAAATGGTGTTTCTCAAAAGATAAAAAGTAGATTTAACTCAGTGGCATCACTGTTTTCTGAG
Source organism: Campylobacter suis (assembly GCF_905120475.1). Taxonomy (NCBI): domain Bacteria; kingdom Pseudomonadati; phylum Campylobacterota; class Epsilonproteobacteria; order Campylobacterales; family Campylobacteraceae; genus Campylobacter; species Campylobacter suis. The sequence goes on from NZ_CAJHOE010000001.1 coordinate 737,592, forward strand.
CAGTTTGAAGCCCTTGGATGCGCTGTTGGAAGTAGCTTTGAGGCTGTTCGTGAAAGCTATCTTTGCTTAGTTAAAATTTACCATCCAGATCGCCACTCAAGCAAATCAGATATTGTAAAAAATGCCTACCGAAAGCAATTTGAAAAAATTCAACTTGCATACGAAGCCCTAAAGCCGCTTTTTAAAGAGCAAGAGCGTGCCCTAAGCGCCTAGTGCTTCATTTATCCAGCAAAAACACTCCCAAGTCCCCCTGCTCTTTAGTGTTTGATTAAAAACTATACCAAACGCTAAAGAGTGCGCATACGGCCACCATACCACTTAAGAAATTTTTTACCGCTGAGCTTAATGAGCATTTAAACAAGATAGAATTATCTAAAATACGCTCTACCCATTTATCTCATAAATCCTGCGTCTTTCGCCAGAACTGCCTATATTTAGTGCTTGGCGGTATTTAGTAATCGTTCTTCTAACGATAGGGATTTGAAATTTTTGTTTTATTATCTCAACTATTTTTAGATCACTTAGCGGTTTTTTTGGATTTTCATTTTTTACAAGCTCTAATATCAAATCTTTTACCATCTCATTTGAGATTTCATCGTCAAGCCCAGTAGCAAAAAATTTCTTAAGCGGTATGGTACCGCGTGCGCACTCTAGGTATTTATTTGCGATAGCACGACTGATAGTAGATGGGTTTCTGCCTAGATCCTCGGCTAAATTTTTAAGCCTCATAGGCTTAATGTCGCCACCAAAAAAGAAGTCGTATTGATACTCAACTATCATCAAACCTATCTTATAAAGCGTTGCTTTTCGCATCTCAAGAGCATCTATAAGCACCCTAGCCTCACGCACACGGCTAGCAACAAACTCCACACTCTCATCTACACCATCAATATCTAACAAAATTTCAGGATACAAATGCTCATTTACACTTACACTTATACCGCCGTTTTTCGTGATTATGACGATATCTGGGACTATTTGCATCTCGTCATCAAGATACTCAATGGCTGGTGGATTTTTAAATTTTTTTATAATTTTTAGAGCATCATCGTAATTTTTTAGCTTTCGCATATTTTCAATATTTTCGAAATTTTCTATAATTTTTTTTGCAGTTTCATAAATTTTTGACTCATACTCAAAACTTTCAAGCTGAAACAAAAAACTCTCTTTTAAATCTTTTGCCCCCACACCAACTGGTTCAAGATGGGTAAATCTAGCCCTTATACGTTCCACATCATCCATACAAAATTCGCCCAAAATTTGCTCATCATACTCAAAATAACCCTCATCATTTATACACTCTATGATCTTATAGGCGATATTTTGAGACTTTGTTGTAGGAAAAAGTGGTGGGTTTATCTGCTCAAGAAGTTTTTCATAAAGACTTGTTTTTTGCACGCTTGTTGCCTCAAGAGTGCTTGATACTGAGTTTTTACTGAGCTCTTTAAAGAAATTTTTCTTTAACTTTTGGTGTGAGCTATTTTGCTCAACACTAACAAAAGGGTTGTTTTTTACAAATGACTCAAGTGTCTCCTTTAATTCATCAAGCGAACTTTGCAATATCGGAAGCCAGCTACGAAGAGTTTGATTAAGCTTAGTTTTTGCAGAAAGTGCTTGATGTTGCCGTAGCATACCCTACTCTAAAAGCTTGAAGTCTTCACCAAGATAGTGAGTGCGTACATTTTTATCATTTGCTACATCCTTTGCTGTACCGCTAGCAAGTAGCTCGCCACTTCGCATAACATAAGCTCTATCACATATCGCAAGTGTTTCGCGGACATTGTGATCAGTTATCAACACTCCGATACCATACTCTTTAAGTTCTCTAACTATGTTTTGTATATCGCTAACAGCTATAGGATCGACTCCAGCAAATGGCTCATCAAGAAGTAAAAATTTAGGCGTTATCATAAGGCTTCGTGCTATCTCACAGCGCCTTCTCTCTCCACCGCTAAGACTAACGCCCTTACGCTCACGGATGGGCTCTATGTTTAATTGATTTAGCACCTCTTCAACCTTTTGTGCGCATTCTGCTTTATCTTTATATATAAGCTCTGCACCCAAAAGCAAATTTTCCTCTACGCTCAAATCCTTAAAGATACTGCTCTCCTGAGGCAAATACCCTATCCCCATCTGAGCCCTTTTGTGAAGCGGAGTGGTTGTAACATCGACACCATCTAAAAACACGCCTCCGCTACTTGGACTTATAAGTCCACAAATCATATAAAAAGTAGTCGTCTTTCCCGCTCCATTTGGACCAAGAAGCCCAACAACCTCCCCGCTTTGAATTTCAAGTGAAATTCCTTTTATAATATCTGTTTTTTTAATCATTTTTTTTAGCTCTTTTATCTGTAACTTATGCACAAACTACCTCGTATTCTCTCGTATTTTCTATCGTTTTTATAATAACTTTTATGTATTTTAACTCATATTTTTTTAATAAATTTTCCAGCCTCTCATCGCCCCACTCTACCAAATGAAGCCCATCTTGAAGTAAATTTTCAAACAAACCATTTGTTAAAAGTGCATCTATGCCATTTTGATAAATATCATAATGAAAAATTCTATCCTCATAGCTTTGCATAACGCTAAAAGTAGGCGAAGTAATCTCCTGGGTTAGTCCATGCAACCTAGCAATTTCCTTAACCAATGTAGTCTTGCCACTAGCCAAATTTCCTTGCAAGATCACAATCCCCTGCCTTGGCAAAAGCTCTGCTATCTTATAAATTTCATCTAGCTTTGCCGTTATCTTCATAGCTCTTTTACATACTCGCTTTGGGCTGATTTTGGTATGGATTTTGTTTCTGGGATAGCTAAAACCTGATAACTCACCTCTTTAACTAAAAATTTTATCGTTATCTTATCTCCTATCTTTACATCTTTGCTAGGTTTTGCCACTACATCATTTATACTCACAACACCGTTTTTGCACATGTCTTCACTTACACTTCTTCGCTTAGTGATATTTACTACATTTAAAAATTTATCTACTCTCATGAATTAGATTTTAGCTAAAAATGGCTTAAAGTTATTTTGATAGATATTTTAATGTATCTCTTAACCCCAGTGGTATTACTCCACCATGAGTTTGACCTTTGTAAAAAATAAACTCACACTCCACTCCGCTATCTCTTAAAATTTGAGTTAATTGTTTTGCATTTATAGTGCCTGGCTTATCAGTTTTGCCCTTTCTTTTTTCAAGCTCTCCGACACTTACTCTTACAAATTTTACATTTAATTTGTTTGATATTTTTCCATCTCTTAAGACATCTTTTATGATACTTGACTCTCCCCACCAAAGCGATGGCGATGCTATGAAGTAGTTATCAAACATCTCATTGCCTTTTAGCATCGAAAAAAGCGTAAAAAGACCGCCAAAAGAGTGACCATATAGGCTATACTTAGCGTTTTTTACTTCAAAATTTTTCTTTACAAAAGGTAATAATGTCTCACGAATAAATCCATAAAATTCATCCGCTCCACCACCATCTTTATACTCATCACCGCTAGCAAATGGTGTGAGATCATATGTTCTAAGACTTTTATCATAAGCCAAATTTGTATCATATCCGATAGCTATGATAAGTGGTGGATTTTGATGCTCGCTTGGCTTAAAAGCGTTTAAAAGCATTGAAAACTGAGCGTTTCCATCAGTCATAAATAAGACATTTTTAACATTGTTTTTATCCTTTGCAAGAGCGGTAAAAATTTTATATACTCTACCGCTTTTACTTTGCATGATAGTCGAATTTATGTCAAAATATTTATACGCGCTATCATTTATAGGCTCGATAACCTGACTAGGTTTAGCAAAAATTTCAACACATGCTATTATCAAAAATATAAATATTTTTACCATTTTGCACTTACTTTAAACCAAAATCTTCTACCATCCTCTATACACTAGTAAAAAATATTTTTTTATTTTTTGCATAAAATTCTCCATAAAAAATAACAAAAATTATATTATAATACAATTAATTTAGTATTAATTATCACTATTTTTATAGCCAGACAAAATATAAATATTCATTTATAAAAGTTTAATTAAATTTTGATAAAATAACTGATTTAATAAAAAAGGAGAATACAAATGAAAAAAGAGGTTAAAAAAGTAGTTTTGGCTTATTCTGGTGGGCTAGATACGAGCATTATCTTAAAGTGGCTTCAAGATGAGTATAAGTGCGAAGTTGTGACATTTACGGCTGACATCGGACAGGGCGAAGAGCTAGAGCCAGCACGCAAGAAAGCACTAAGTCTTGGCATAAAACCTGAAAATATCTTTATTGATGATTTGCGTGAAGAATTTGTTCGTGATTTTGTATTTCCTATGTTTAGAGCAAATGCTGTTTATGAGGGCGAGTATCTACTAGGCACATCGATAGCTAGACCGCTTATCGCAAAGAGACAAGCCGAAATAGCTAAGCTAGTTGGCGCTGATGGCGTAAGTCACGGTGCGACTGGCAAGGGTAACGATCAAGTTCGCTTTGAGCTAGGATACTACGCACTAGGTGATAATCTAACCATCATCGCTCCATGGCGCGAATGGGATCTAAATAGCCGTGAAAAGCTGCTCGCGTATGCTGAGAAAAATGGCATTTCGATCGAGAAAAAACCAGGTAAAAGTCCCTACTCTATGGACGCAAATTTACTTCACATAAGCTACGAGGGTCTTGTGCTTGAAAACCCAGCAAACGCACCAGAAAAGGATATGTGGCGCTGGACGGTTGATCCAAAAGATGCGCCAAATGAGAGCGAGATCATCGAGATAGGGTACGAAAAAGGCGATCCTGTAAGCATAAATGGCAAAAAAATGAGTGCAGCTGAAATTTTAACCGAGCTAAACCGCCTAGGCGCAAAGCACGGTATCGGTCGCCTTGACATCGCAGAAAACCGCTCAGTTGGCATGAAAAGTAGAGGCTGCTACGAAACACCGGGTGGCACGATAATGCTAAAAGCTCACAGAGCCATCGAAAGTATCACGCTTGATAGGGGTGCTGCTCACCTTAAAGATGAGATCATGCCAAAATACGCCGAGCTAGTTTATAACGGCTACTGGTGGTCGCCTGAGCGCCTTATGCTTCAGGCACTTATCGACAAGAGCCAAGAGAGCGTAAATGGTAGCGTTCGCGTTGAGCTTTACAAGGGCAATGTCATAATTTTAGGTCGCGATAGCAAGACGGATAATCTTTTCAACGAGGCATTTAGCACATTTGAAGAAGATAGCGTTTATGATCAAAAAGATGCGGACGGCTTTATCAAACTAAATGCGCTTAGATTTATCATCGGCAAAAAAGCGGGACGAGATTTTAGTAAATAAGAAAGGATAAAATTTGAAAGTATTACTTATAAAAGATGTAAAAAGTCTAGGAAAAGCGGGCGAGATAAAAGAGGTAAAAGACGGATACGGCAACAACTTCTTAATAGGCAAAGGCTTTGCAAAAGCTGCAACACCAGATGTTTTACGCCAGTATGAAGCAGAGCAAAAAAGAAAGGCCGAAGAGCTAAAATACGAGCTTGCAAATTTAGAAAAACTTAAATCAGAGCTTGAAAAAGTAAAAGTCGTTATCAAAAAGCCACTTGGTGCAAATGGAGCACTTTTTGGCTCGGTCTCAAAAGATGATATCGCACAAGAACTAGAAAAAACACACCACTTAGTTGTCGATAAAAAATCGATAGAAATCGATCACCATCACCTAAAAGCGGTTGGAATTTATAACCTAAATGTAAAACTAGGACACGCTATAAACGCAAATTTAAAAGTTGAAGTCGAGGGCGAGTAGTGTTTCACGCAACAACCATTTTAGCCTACAAAGGCAAAGACAAATCAGTCATCGGAGGCGATGGGCAAGTGAGCTTTGGTAACACCGTGTTAAAAGGCAATGCTGTAAAAATTCGCAGTATCAGAGATGGTAAGGTCTTGGCTGGTTTTGCTGGAAGCACTGCCGATGCCTTTAATCTCTTTGATATGTTTGAAAACAAACTAGATCAAGCTAAAGGGGATTTGGTAAAGGCTGTGATAGAGTTTAGCAAAGAGTGGCGTAAAGACAAATACCTACGAAAGCTTGAGGCCATGATGCTAGTGCTAAACCGCGATAAAATTTTCTTGCTAAGTGGCACGGGCGATGTTATAGAGCCAGAAGATGGCAAGATAGCAGCGATCGGAAGTGGCGGGAACTACGCACTTTCAGCGGCTCGCGCACTTGATAGACTAGCAGATATTGACGCTGAAATTTTAGTAACAGAGAGCCTAAAAATAGCGGGCGAAATTTGCATTTACACAAATACAAATATAAAAACTTATGTGATTAAGGACGAAAAGTAATGGATATGACACCAAAGCAGATAGTTGCATTTTTAGATGATTATGTCATCGGTCAAAAAGATGCAAAGAAAATCATTGCCATAGCCCTAAGAAACCGCTACCGAAGAATGAAACTAGAAAAAGCTATCCAAGATGATATAATGCCAAAAAATATTCTCATGATAGGCTCAACTGGTGTTGGTAAAACCGAGATAGCAAGACGGCTTTCAAAGATGATGGGACTGCCTTTTGTAAAAGTAGAAGCAAGCAAATACACAGAGGTTGGCTTTGTGGGGCGCGATGTAGAAAGTATGGTTAGAGACCTTGCTATGGCTTCGTTTAATCTCGTAAAAATGGAGCAAAGCGAAAAAAATCAAGATAAGATAAACGCATACATACAAGATAAAATCATCAAAAAGCTACTTCCGCCGCTTCCAAAAGGTGCAAGCGACGAGAAAATGGCTGATTATGAGCGTAGCTTTGAGAAGATGGTAGCTAAATTTCAAAATGGGGATTTAGATGATCTAAATATCGAGATAGAGATCCAGCAACCTACCCTAGCCGAAAACTCAAACATTCCGCCAGATATGGCTCAAATGCAAGAAAGCTTTATCAAGATAATTGGCATGACAAACAAAGCCGTCAAAAAAGAGATGAAGGTAAAAGATGCCAAAAAGGCTCTTGAAAGCGAAGCAAACGAGAAAATTTTAAATATAGAAGACATAAAAACTGAGGCACTAAGGCGTGCTGAAAATGAAGGCATAATCTTTATCGACGAGATAGATAAAGTAGCCGTTAGCTCAGCCAACTCAGGTCGCCAAGATCCAAGCAAAGAGGGCGTTCAGCGTGACTTGCTACCTATCGTGGAGGGCTCAAATGTCTCGACAAAATTTGGTAGCATAAAAACCGATCATATACTTTTTATAGCAGCTGGTGCATTTCACATCTCAAAGCCAAGCGATCTAATCCCAGAGCTTCAAGGTCGTTTCCCGCTTCGTGTGGAGCTAAATAGCCTTGATGAAGAGGCACTTTATGCTATATTAACCCAGCCTAAAAACTCACTCTTAAAACAATACATCGCTCTACTTGCAACTGAAAATGTTGAGCTAAAATTTGAAGATGATGCTATTCGTGAGATAGCCAAGATAGCACAAAATGCTAATGAAAGTATGGAAGACATCGGTGCTAGACGCCTTCATACCGTGATAGAGCGAGTGATTGAAGACATTAGCTTTGAGGCGAGTGAAAAAGCAGGTGAAAAAGTATCAGTAACAGCAGAGCTTGTGCGTGAAAAACTAAGCGAAGTGGTTAAAGATCAAGATCTTGCAAGATATATTTTATAGGATTTAGTTTGAAATTTTATCTAAAAGGCATAAAATGAGATCTGGTTTTGTAAGCATCGTGGGTCGAACAAATGCTGGTAAAAGCTCACTTTTAAACACGCTTTTAAACGAGAAAATAGCCATCGTGTCTCACAAGCAAAATGCCACTCGGCGTAAGATAAATGGCATAGTCATGCATGATGGCAACCAGATAATTTTTATAGACACACCGGGGCTTCATAAAAGCGAAAAAGTGTTAAATAAGCTGATGATAAATGAAGCTATTAAATCTATCGGTGATTGCGATGCTATAATATTTTTAGCAAGTATTCATGATGATACAAGCGATTATGAGACATTTTTAAGCCTAAATCCACAAAAACCACACATTTTAGTGCTAACAAAAGTAGATGAAGTAAAAAATGAGGCAGTTTTGGCTAAGTTTTTACAGTATCAAAAATTTCAAGACCGTTTTGTTGCACTAATGCCTTTTAGCATAAAACAAAAGACTTATCAAAAGCCGCTTTTAGAGCAAATTTGCAAAATTTTGCCAGAACATGAGTATTTTTTTGACCCAGAGTTTATAACAAATACAAATGAAAAGGAAATTTTTAGGGAGTTTATACTTGAAGCCATTTATGAAAATTTAAGTGATGAGATCCCCTACTCCACAGATGTTTTGGTTGATAAGGTGGTTGAAAAAACAGATATAACTGAAATTTATGCGACCATCATAACCGAAAGAGAAATCCACAAATCAATGATCATAGGCAAAGGCGGAGAGACGATAAAACGCATAGGCATACACGCCAGAAAACTTATAGCAAATTTAAGTGGTAAAAAGGTATTTACAAAGCTTGTTGTCATAGTGAAAAAGGGGTGGAGTAAGGATGAAAATATGGTTAAAAAGATGAATAATTATCAATAATATCCAATGAGTAAAAATCTAGCGATAATAACCATTGATCCTTATACACAAACGAGCTTTAAAGTAACTGGTAGCAATAGTGAGCCTTTTAATATACAAAAAGGGCTAAAAAAGGGCAATTTTTACATCTCTTACATAAAGCAAATCCATCTGCAAACGGGGCAAGTAGAGCTTTCAAAAACTATAAAAACGAGCGATTTTGCAAACGAGATAACGCAAAAAATTTATACAAATTTTAATCTCGACCCACAAGTCCAATACAAAATAGCCTACATCCAAGCACCAACGCAAAGTTCACAAAACAGTATATTTAATGTCTTTATATCTTCGCATAATATGATAAACTCAGCATTTATCGGAGTGGCAAACAACACGACCTACATAGATCATATACTTCCAGCACCCCTACTCTATGCCTCTCTTTATGCCTGCGATAAAATATCCAAAAAGGACACCGCCTGCTTTATAAGATTTGAAAATGATGATGCCTTTCTGGCAATTTATAAAGATGGAGAGTTACTTACTACAAGGGCTTTGAGATATAATTTAAACTTTATAAAAGATAAGTTTTGTGAGCTTATTGGTGAGCGAGTTAGTGAGCAAAATTTTTTAAATAAGCTTGAAAAATATAGTGATTTTTCACAAGATAGTGAACATACAGAAAGCTTAAATTCTATCCTAAACGAGTGTTTTTTGTATATAAATGATGTTTTAACAAGCCTAATGCGAATACACAATATAGAGATTGACTCTATATTTCTTGACGCTTTTTACGGGCAAACACAAGGACTTGTAGAGCTTATCGCAAAAACAACGGGCATAAAGTGTGCCAGCCTAAGCGCACTTATATCTTCAAAAAATCTTAGCAGTACTCATGCAATGCTAGGACTTTATGCCGCCAACCTTACAAACGACGAGATAAATTTTAGCATATTTAAACGCCCAGAACCTCTTTTTAAAACACAGTCTGGCAAGCTAATCATATATGCAAGTCTTGGATTTATCCTTGCCTTTATCTATCCTGCCATTAACTACACTCAGGCATTTTTTATAAATTTAAAAACACAAAAGCTACAAAGCGAGTTTGCTGAGCTTGAATATAGCTTTTTAAACTTTAAAAGCAAGGTTCAAGCTTTAGAATCTGAACAAAATGCTACACAAAAACAATTAGAAACAGAAAAAACAAAAAAAGAGCTAAATCAAAATTTGCTAAACGACATTACCAGTAAAAAAGTAAGCGACCAAAGTGCGAGTACAACGCTTTTTGAGATAACAAAAGAGCTAAACAAAGTAGACATTTTACTATCATCTTATAGTCAAAAAGATGAAAATATAACGCTAAATTTATTAAGCGATGATGATGTTAGTCTTACAAATTTTATCCATAAGATAAGTCAAAACTACACCATAAATGCTGAGCAAATTTCATTAAAAAATGGTATTTTTGATAGTAACATCACCATAAGGCTACGATAATGCTAAGACTTATAAATGAGCACTTAGATACTAAAAATGCGAGCGATAGGCGAATTTTAGCCATACTTGCTTTCTTAATTGGTGCATTTTTGCCATATTTGCTATTTTTTGAAACATCAAACAGTCTTTTGAGTGATAAAAATAGTAAAAACGCTCAAGCACTACAAAAACTAAACGACATAAAGCAAATTTCTTTAAAAGATTTTGATATTTCAAATAAAGATAAAATTTTAAAAACCTATGAAGACAAACTAAATGCAACGATACAAGAGTTAAAGGCTACAAAACTTGAAAATGAGCTTTTATATAAGCGTTTAAACGAAATATCTCATCTACTTCCAAGCACTAAAAACTGGGCAAAATTCCTAGATGATATAGCCATTTTAGCAAGACAAAATCAAATCAACATAAAAGAGATAACAAACAGCCAAACATCGCCTATTTTAGGGCATATAAGCCAAATTTTATCGATACACATAAAAGCTAGTGGCGATTTTAAAGATATATTAAAATTTTTAAGTCAGGCAGAGATGCGAATTCCACTATTAAAAATAGAAAACCTGCTCATTACAAGCAACTCAAACACTTTAGATTTTGAGCTTGTTGTAGGAATTTGGGGTATGGCAAGATGAGAAATTTGATGCTTATATCGCTATTTTGCCTACTTTTATCAGCGCAAAATACTACATTTAAGCAAATGCCAAGCAAAGAGCAGATAGACATGCTTAAAAATCCCTTTAAAATTATCAAAAATGATACACAAATAATACAACAAAATAGTAAAAAACAACCAAATTTAAGGCTAAATGCCATACTCGCAACAAAGGCAAAAATCAACAATAAATGGCTAAATTTAGGCGAAATGATAGGCGGATTTAAACTTATACAAATAAATAAAAACTCAGTCATACTAAAATCTACCAACGAAACTAGAAAACTAAAAATTTCAAAGGAAAACCGTGTTAAAATCAAGTAAAATTCTGATATTTTTAATGATTTTTCTAACAAATTTAAATGCAACAAGCTGCATAAACAAAAACTTAAGCATGAAGCTAACAAATGACGGAACGACACTTAGTGAAGCCATAAATGAAATAGCTGATATATGCGGATTTAGTGTTGTTGCAAAAGATATGGGTGCACAAAAGATACTTGAACAAAACGCAACTTCAATAAATATAAACAACCTTTCGCTAAACGATGTTTTTAATGTTCTTATCGCGGAGCGAAATTTAAACTATGAGTTTTCTAAAAATATCCTAAAAATTTCCGCTCTAAAAACGCAAACCTTCAAGCTTGACTACATAACATCTGTAAGAACCGGAGTGGCTACGACAAAGGCTTCAGTGGATTCAGCTCCGATTGAAATAGGCGAAAATCAAGCAAACAATAAACAAGACTCAACTCAGGACAATATCATCACATCAACCGAGCGCTTTGACTTTTGGGAGAAGCTAAATGAGGAGCTAAAAGCCATTTTAAATAATGGCGCAGAAAGCATAATTACACCAGACCCTGTCATAAATCAAAACGCAGGTCTTATAACTATAACAGCCACACCATCTCAACTTGCACGAGCCTCAAGTTACATTGAAAATATGCAAAAACGCCTAAAACGCCAAGTGCTAATAGATGTATCCATTATATCAGTTGAGCTAAAAAATGAGTACAAAAGAGGTGTTGACTGGAGCAAATTTGAACTTGGCTTTAATAGCTACATAGGAAATGACTCTTCTAGGACATCTGGTATAGTCTGGGAGAATAAAACAAATAGCTTTAGTGATGGCTTCTCGCGCACGCTAAGTATAGCAGCGAATTTAAATTTTAGTCTTGATGGCGTTCTAAATTTTTTAGAAACTAACGGTAAAGCAAAGGTTATATCAAGTCCAAAAGTAACCACTCTAAATAACCAGCAAGCACTCATATCAGTCGGAGATAACATAAACTACCGAGTTCAAGAGGAAAACGAATCAGGCACAATAAACTCCCGCACAACAACCACATATAAACAATACTCCGTATTTATCGGTATCTTGTTAAATTTACTACCTGAAATTTCAGATGATAATAAAATAATGCTTCATATAAATCCTAGCCTAAGCAGCTTTAAATACCGCGAAGATGACGCTAGAAGTACTCTAGTGCGAGAAATAGCACCGGACACAAACCAAAAAAAGCTCTCAACCGTCGTACATGTCAATAATGGTGATACAATTATCCTGGGCGGACTTATCGGACAGACAAAAGGCAAAGACAACACGCAAGTGCCTTTCTTATCAGCCATACCACTTATTGGCAATGCATTTAAATCAAACAAAGAGATCACCTCAACAACCGAGCTTATTTTCATCATCACGCCAAAGATCGTAGATGCTAGCAACCCACTTTCGCCAAATACAAAAACACTAAAAGAGCTTGGTTTTTCTGGAGCTATGTAATGAGCAGTATCTATGCAAAGATAAAAGAACTTTTTATTAATAGCGATAGTGGCGAGTTTATCCGACTTAAAAGCTCTATTGAGTGCGAACAAAAACTACTTAAGGTACTTGCAAAACCCCTTAAAATAGTGCTTTTTTATGGCAAACCTGGTAGCGGTAAAACTTTTTTGTTAAATAAAATTTCAGAGCAAGATAAAAATTTGATATTTTTTGCGTATCCGTTTTTTAATGAGCGAGAATTTATCTTTGCTCTTTGTGAGAAAATTTATGGTAAAAAGCTAGAAAATGTAGAAAATTTTGAGAGTTTTATGTATTATTATACGCAAAATTTTACACAAAATAGTGAAATTCTAAAAAATCAAAAGACAATCATCTTGGACGAGACACAACTTTACCCAGATGAGTTAGTCGAAAAAATTCGTCTTATGAGCGATACCAGAATGTTTAAATTTCTCTTTATCATTCATAAGACAAACAATGAAGAGCTTTTAGCCAAGGATCATTTTAGATCTAGAATTTGGGAAAGAGTAGAGCTTAAAGAGATTGATATTAACGAAATTAGACTTTATGTGCTTGAAAAAATTAAGAGTGAAAAATTCTTTTTTAGTGAAAGCGACTTTAAGCTTATATTTAAATTTTCTAATGCAAATTTACGATCGTTAAACAAGCTAATGTATAAATTTTTTGAAATTTTTGAAAGCTATGAAGCGCAAATGCCATCAAAGCTAACCGAGCCAAATATTAACGAAAAAGTGCTTTTCATGGCAGCTATCGCAACAGGAGCTATAAGTGCTTAGCATTAACGAACTAAATGAACTTGAAGCAAAATTTAACGCCCTAAAAACAAAGCGAAAGCCCATACAAAAGAGCCAAAATTTATACAAATACTTAAGCGTTTTGGCTCTTTTTATAGCTCTTAGTGTGGCTAGTTTTAACTTTTTTACAAAGCAAAAGAGCATAAAAACAGAGCAAAACTCTGCTCAAAACTTAAATACACAAAATCAAAGTGAAGTAGCTTTACTAAAAGCTAAAATTTCAGAGCTAAATTTTAAGCTCCCACAAACTATAAAAAACGCACAAATAGAGCAGGAAAAAGATAAAAAAGTTTTAGCCAAGCAAAGCGAACAAGGATATTTAAATTTAAATGCTATTGAGCTTAAAAATATAGAAAATTTAACCCAACAAGAGACAAAAGCCTTAGAATATAAATCACAAAAACAAAAATCAAAAATAACACTAAAACCAGCTAAACAAACAGTGAACAATGAGAGCATTTTAGGTTTTAACGAGCTTATAGAACTTGCAAACGGGGCTTATAAAAACAGTGAATTTACTAAAGCTTTAGAGCTTGCCATTATGGCAAATGAGATAGATGAGCAAAAAGAGGATAGCTGGCTTATCTTTGCAAAGGCAAAATTTAAACTAGGCGATAAAGAAGGGGCGCTAAGAGCACTTGAAAGCTACAATACAAACAAAAACAAAAAAAGCGTAAATTTATTAATAAGAGAGATAAAAAAGGGTGAGATATGAGAGTTTTAGTGCTATTTTTTGCACTGTTTAATGTGCTATTTGCACTTAGCGTAAGCGATGTTAAAATGTTATTTGATGAGCAAAAATTTGAGCAAGTTTGTAGTAAAAGCGTAGAGAATTTATGCTTAAAAGCAAATGATGAAGCGTTGTTTAGTCTTTATGCTACGGCTTGCGTTAAAATACATAAGATAAATAGCCTCTTTTTACCCATAACAAAGCTTAGACAAAGCCCACAATCTAGAGAAAATGCGGCCTATTTTGCTGATATTTTGCTTAAGAAAAAACTGCTTTATCACGCACTCATTGACAACATAGATATAAGCTATATAAGGCTTTCAAAGAGTGATTATATCTTATCTATGATATTTGATAGATTTGTAAAAAATGATTTTAAAAAAGAAGGTGATGGATATATTTTTAGAGAGAAAAACTCAGATATTTTTTATGGGCTTTATGCCGATAAAAGCACAAAAATACCAAAAATAATCCTAACAATACATAAAAATAATAAAATTTTAGAAAAAATCGAGTACTACTAATGAACGAAACTGAAAAAATTCTGCTAAATTTTTTGCATACAAAAAATGCGATAAAATCCCAGATAGACATTAGTGATGAGAGCCTAATAACAGCTATCTTAAAGCAAAATTTGCTAAGTGAAAGTGAGCTTTTATCTTTTGCAGTTGAGCTTTTTCGTAAAAATGAGATAAGGCTACAAATAAGCTTGGCTTTGATGTAAAAGAGTTTTTAGAAAGTGCCAGCAAAAAATATGGTATTGAAATTTTTAACCTTGATGACATTGATATTGACTACCGTATAGCAGAAAAAAGCAGTGCAGGACATTTTAGGCGATTTGGCGCATTGCCCATAAAAGAGGATGAGCTAAATGTGTATGTGGTGTTTAAAAATCCTTTTGACATCATCGCACTAGATAGCATACAAGAGCTTTTTACTAATAAACTTCTAAAGCCTGCGCTAGCTCAGCCAATCCAGATAGACCGATATATAGCAAAACTGGAACTAAATGAAAATATCAAAGATCTTATCACTGAAATCCGTCGTGAAATTTCAAACAATACAAACAAAAGTCAAAACGAGCAAAACTCTGGGATTTTAAAGCTCATTGAAGTTATCCTAAAAACAGCCATAGCTCAGCGTGCAAGCGACATCCACATAGAGCCAACCACCACAAACTGTATCATAAGAAGCCGCATAGACGGCATGCTAAGTGAAACATTTATCTTTGATAAAGATATCTATGCGCCTATGGCAAGCTGTTTAAAGCTACTTTCTAACATGGATATTGCCGAGCGAAGAAAGCCACAAGATGGCAGATTTTCAAAACAAATTTTAGAGCGTGAGTATGACTTTCGTATCTCAACACTGCCTATATTAAATGGCGAAAGCATAGTTCTTCGCATACTTGATAAGTCACGCATTATCGTTGATATAAAACATCTTGGCATGAGCGAGCAAAACTTAGCTAAATTTCAAACTAGTTTGCGCCAGCCTTACGGCATAGTCCTTGTTACAGGACCTACTGGAAGTGGCAAAACAACAACACTTTATGCTGGCTTAAACGAGATAAAAAGCATACGCTCAAAGATAATAACAGTTGAAGATCCTGTCGAGTATCAACTAAATCTCATACAGCAAGTCCAAGTAAATGAAAAGGCTGGACTTGGTTTTGCAAATGCTCTGCGCTCGATACTTCGTCAAGATCCAGACATTATCATGGTTGGCGAGATTCGTGATCATGAAACGCTTCGTATTGCAGTTAGTGCCGCACTTACAGGACACCTTGTCTTTTCTACGCTTCATACAAACGACTCATTTTCAGCTATAACGCGAATAGCAGACATGGGAATTGAGCCATATCTCATAAGCGGTTCTTTAGTTGCCGTCCTTTCTCAGCGTCTCATCCGTAAACTTTGCCCGCACTGCAAAGCAAAATTTTTGCCAACACATCATCAACTAAAAAGCATAGAACATCTTTTGCCAAGCTCATATCAGTTTTATACTCCCGTTGGCTGCCACCACTGCTCACAAACTGGCTACATGGGACGCGAGATGATAGGTGAAATTTTACATATTACAACAAAACTACAAAGTCTTATAGCAAACCAAGCCAACAAAGATGAGCTACTTTTATGTGCTACAAAAGATGGATTTAAAGATATGTTTGAAGATGCGCTTTTACGAGCTGTAAACGGTATAACCAGCCTTGAAGAGGTTTTTAGGGTAGCAAAAGCTTAAAAATGAAAAATATCCAGATAGACAAGATAAAAGATGGCAAACATCAAAAAATATCGCTAAAAGTAGACAACAAAACAACCATCAAAAATATCTCAAACAGTAGCAACAAAGGCATGATAACAAAACTAAGCGAAAGTATTATTAAAAACGATCAAGTAAGTTTAAAAGATAAATTTCTAAGACTTTTTGTTAAACCAAAACTTCCTTTACCGCTTCTTATCGCATGCGTAAGACAACTTAGCGTTATGAATCGTGCTGGTATCGCTATAAATGAAAGTATTAAAGAGATCGCAAACTCAAACGATGACATAAGGATAAAGAAAATTTTTAGTAAAGTGGCTACAGACCTATCTCAAGGACTAAGTCTTTTGGCTGCTTTAAGTGCTTTTAAAGAGTAAGTTGGAGACATTACTTTAGCACTTATAAAACTTGGCGAAAATACTGGAAATATGAGTGAAAGTCTTGCTAGGCTCGCTGAAATTTTAGAAGGTATCGAGCAAAATGAGAAAAATTTTAAAAAAGCTATACGATATCCTGCCATCATCATAATCTCGCTTATAGCTGCATTTATATTTGTCATAACCCTTGTTGTGCCAAAATTTAAAGCTGTGTTTGATAGTTTTAACTCAGAACTTCCATTTGCAACATAAGTTCTCATCTGGTTGGAAAAATTCTTTACAAACTACGCTATATTTTTACTTATAGCCTCTCTTTTTATATGGGCATATGCCAAACATAGCTATAATAAAAATCCATATTTTAAACTAAAATTTGATAGCTTTGTACTTAAAATTTATCTAATTGGCAACATCATTTTTTACTCAAACATGAGTCGCTTTTCACTCATTTTTGCTGAGCTTGTTATAGCCGGCATCCCCATCTCTCAAGCCCTAAAAACAGCCACCGATACCCTTAGTAACGAATACTTAAAACAAAAACTACTTTTAGCGAATACAAACATCATGCAAGGCATTAGCCTTACAAACAGCTTTAAGCAGACGAAAATTTTTGAAAATATGCTAATAGCCATGATAAATGCTGGCGAGCAAAGTGGAAATTTAGATGAGATGTTAAGGCAAGTTAGTGAATATTTTAGACAAAAATTTGAAAATATTATACAAAACATATCATCTTATATCGAGCCGATATTACTTTGCGTATTAACACTTTTTGTAACATTTTTAGCACTTGGTATCTTTACACCGATGTGGGATATGGCGCAAATCATAAAAGTTTAAAGAATTTATGTTAAAATATAATCTTTATTTCTTAAAACAGGATTTTTCATGTCAGAATTTATCAAAGAGGTTGAGAACAACTCATTTTTGGTCTCAAAAACTGACCCAAAAGGTATCATAACATACTGCAATAAGCCTTTTATAAAAATAGTCGGTGCAAAAGGCAGCGAACTAATCGGAAAACCACACAACATAGTGCGTCATGCTGATATGCCACGCATAGTTTTTAAACTACTTTGGCAATATGTAAAAAATAAAGAGGAAATTTTTGCCTATGTAAAAAATAGAAGTTTTGATGGTGGGTATTACTGGGTCTTTGCAAATGTTACTGCTTCTCTTGATGAAAATGGCAACATAGTTGGCTACTATTCAGTTCGTCGAAAACCAAATCCAAAAGCACTTGAAGTCATAAAGCCACTTTATGAGCAACTACTTTTGGCTGAAAAAAGTGGAGGGATAGACGCTTCAAAAAAGATGCTAGATGAAATTTTAGCAAAAAAAGGCGTTAGCTACAACGAACTTATGAATAACCTACAAAGACTATAAGGGCAAAACAATGTTTAGTAAAAAATCAAAATGCAAAGACGAAATTTTAAAAGTCATAACAGCTGCTAAAAACGGCATACTAGAACCACGCGTTATAAATCCGGATCCAAGCGATCCCCTTTATGAGATAGCAAATGGCATCAATGACTTGCTAGATCAAGTAGAGGCTCTTCAGCGTGAAATGGCAACCTGCGTAACTCAAGCCCAAAACGGTATAAAATACAGAAATATATTTGAAGATGGACTTCGTGGACTGTTTAAAACAAATGCTGTTGGTATGAATAAGGGTGTTATAGGTATACAAGAGGGACAAAAGGGTAAGATAAGAGGCATTTTATCTGAAAAATTTGGTAAGCTTGGAAATGGCAATGAAGGCATGAACGAAGTTCAAACAGACCTAGATGAAAGTATACATATACTTGGACAAATGGCAAAAGATGCTAGGCAGACAGCCCAAACAGCAAATCAAACACTAAGCAACATGAGCCAACTAAGCTCAAACATAGGCACACTAGAGCAGCTTATTAGCAACTCAAGTAACTCTATCCGCTCGCTATCTACGCGCACTGACGAGATAAGCTCAGTGGTTGACCTCATAAAAGACATAGCAGAGCAAACAAATTTACTAGCGCTTAATGCAGCTATTGAGGCAGCTCGTGCTGGCGAACATGGTAGAGGTTTTGCCGTTGTTGCAGATGAGGTGAGAAAACTAGCCGAAAACACTCAAAAAGCAACAAGCGAGATCGGTATAAGTATACAAACTCTACAACAAGAAGCAAGAGAGATAAGCTCAAACTCAGATGAGATAGCAAAGATCGCTCAAAGCTCAAGCGCAAGTGTTGAGGAATTTAAGCACTCTGTATTGCAGTTTGATAAAGATGCAAAAAATACAGCTCAAACTTCACAACATGTTGAAAATAAAAACTTAACCATAGTCGCTAAAATTTCACAGATTGTGTTAAAAACAAGGGCATATTCAGACATCATAAATGAAACTGTAAATTTACAAAATAGCCAAGAAATGGCGCAAAAGCTACGCACTTGGATAGAAAATGATGCAAAAGAAAATTTTGGTGACACACGCTCATACCAAAAACTAAAAGCACCTGTTGAGGAATTTTTGAAAAATATAGAAACCAACTTAGCATTAACACAAGATGGTTTTGATGGTGCGAATATCGATGTTGTAGTTGATAGATTTAAAAACATTGAGACACTAAGTCAAGAAATTTTTAGAATTTACAATCAAATGGTACAAGAGCATAAAGAGTAATGCAAGCTAAAAGCTTCAAGCATAGCTCTAAAAAGAGTTTTTGTGCAAAGCATCAAAACTAACTCTAGCGATAAAATTTCACGCATTAAAAGACTTGGAGTAGTAGGCTCAGCCCTACCTCTTGTCTTTGGTGCGTTGCCCTACTTTGGGTTGATATTTATAGTAGCTGGATATATATTTTTACTTCACGCTATTACAGAAATTTCAGAACTTAGTAAAGATCATAAGCTAAGAATAAGCTATCTTATCTCTATTTTTGGTACAGCAATATCCCTTGCCTTGATAGTGCTTGGACTATTTTTGGCTGGTATATTTAGTGATAAACTTATTTACGGCGTATCTTGTGCTTCGATAAGCCCACAAAATGCAACTGGAATTACAATAGCGGCCGTTGGAGTTTGCCTATTAGCAGTAGCTACTTTTAAGTATTTTAAAGTTTTTAAGAAAATTTCTCTTATCTCTTGCGAGCCATTATTTTTCTATCACACATGTTTTTATGTTGCTGGGATTATTATGCTTGCTTTTGGAATTGGGATTTTTATACTTATAATAAGTTTTATTATACAAATTCTCGCGTGGATTAGATTAAAGGATATAAGGTAGACTAGCTGTTTTGCCAGCCCACCACTTTTTGGGCAAACTCACCCAAAAATTTCAAATTTTTCAAACAACTCTTGATCGTCTTTAACCACGCCTTTTTTAATGAGATTTTCTACTACTTCACGGCTGCAGTCAGTTTGCTTTGGCCACTCTCTTTCATACCCATCTGCTGCGTTTTTGCTTGTAGCATCGACACCAACTACTGCTTCATTTATAAAAATATCACGCAATGCATCGATGTTATTTACAACTCGCCAAATCAGCATATAAGCATTATCCAGGCGATTTTCACAACCAACAAAGATGAGAATTCTAAAATTACTACTAAACTTCACTAGCTTTTCAAAAGCAAATTTAACTGGCTCTTTTTTATCTATTTTTACTATGCAAATTGGATTTTTAGTGTTTGTTTTGTATTGTTTTAGAGCTAAAATTTCGCCCACTTCGCTTTGAAATTTTGATAGCAAAGCTTCATCACTTAAAAGCTCTGGCGCATTAATGCTAAAATCATTTGTCGCATCTATTCCAAGCTTTCCACCATAACAAGAGTTTGGCGAAGCGTGATCTAGCTGATCGCACACACCCTCGCTAACTAGCATACTTTTTACCCCAAAGCGATTTAAGATAAAGTCTGAAATTTCATCATATTTACCCAAATCTGGTGCATTTTCATCAACAAAAATTGCATGCTTTACAAAGCTCATCTGCCCCACTCCCCAAAATGCGTGCATAGCCTGCTTTGCATGAGCTGGATAAAGTGTGTTAAGTTTTGCTAGGATTAGGTTATGAAAGACACCATTTTCAGGCATATTATAATCAACTAGCTCAGGCACAGTGGTTTGCAAAAGTGGCAGGAAAATTCTCTCAGTCGCCCAGCCAAAATACTTATCTTCAAGTGGCGGCTTACCAACGACTGTGGCGTGAAAGATAGGCTCTTTTTTATGCGTTATCGCCGTTACTTCCATCACAGGAAATGGCTCTATGGGCGTGTAAAATCCAGTATGATCGCCAAACGGCCCTTCAAGCTCGCTCTTAGATGTATCAACAAAGCCCTCTATCACAAAATCAGCATCGTGTGGGATATAAATTTCATTTGTTAGCGATTTTACAAGGCGAGCTGGTTGTTTTCGTATAAAGCCATAAAGAAGCAGTTCAAAAATGCCCTTTGGAAGTGGAGCTTGACCGCACCAGATATAAAGTGGGTCACCACCGATAGCCACAGATACAGGCATTTTACGCCCTGCTTTTTTATACTCGTTAAAAAAATTTGCACCATCTTTATGTATCTGCCAGTGCATGCCAAGGCGGTTTTTATCATAAACTTGCAAGCGATACATGCCTAAATTTTGAAGTTCGCCATTTAAACTTTGCGTATATACCTGTCCCATCGTGATAAACGCCCCGCCATCAAGTGCCCAAGTTTTAAGCACTGGCAAGTCATATAGGTTTGCTGCCTCACCAAAATAAGCCACCTCTTGGCACTCTCCACGCTCTTTTAAACGCTTTGTAAAGACCTTTCTCATTCCAAAAAGATAGCTTAAAAAGTCTAGCTTTTCGCCAAAATTTTTAGGTTTTTTGGGCTTTAAAAGTGATGAAATTTCACTAGCCACAGCATCAGGATGAACGCCCAAAATAAGCTCAGTAGCGCGTTTTGAGCCAAAGATATTTGTAAGAACGGGTGGATACTTTTTGCCATTTTTATCAGTTACATTTGTAAATAAAAGTGCTTTGCTATCTGATTTTTTTACCTCAATATAGCTTGCGTGAGCTATCTCAAGCTCTATATCGCAAGGCTCATTGATCTCACGCAAAAGTCCATTTTGTCTTAAAATTTCAATATAATTCATCTTACGCCTTTCAAATTTTTAATAAATTATACTTTTTTAAACTTTATACAAGCTCAAAATATAAAAAATTAACAAGCCCTAGCCCAAAAACATCAGCCAAAGCGTGCGAAGCAAAAAATGCGTACAAATTTTTATATCTAAGCTTTTCATAGACAAAAAAGTAAAGTATCCCCAAAATTAGCCCGATAAGAACAGCCGTGTAAATGCCTTGATAGGTATGAAAACTAATACGAATGATAAGTGAAAAGATAAAGACCTTCATCAAATTTTCGCGCCTTACACTAAGACAAATAGCTATAAAAAACAGCTCTTCAAAGATAGCATTTACAAACGAGCTAAGTATGCTAAGAGTGCTTATTTGTAAGGCTAACATGCCATTTTCTTGCGCATCTTGCTCCTGCCAAAATGCAAAAAATGCGTCATAAATGTAAAAAAACAGATCCATCAAAACCGAGCACACGCAAAACATCGCCACTGCAAGCGCAGTGTCTTTTAAACTTATCTTAAAGTGCCATGAGCTAAAGTCAAAACGCCTATAGTATAGATACAAAAGCGCTAGCATTGCGGTAAATAGCTCCTCTATAATAAGCCACAAATGCCCACTATCATCCATCTCGCTAGCCTCGCTTACAAGCACATCTGCACCGCTTGTAAAATTTTCTAAAAGTAAATTTGTCGAGTTGTAAATCGCAAGCGAAAACATTATGAAAGAAAGTATCAAAATATCAGTGAAATTTAAGTATCGTAGTTTTGTCAAATCAACCCTTTTTTAGAGTTAATTTTATCAAAAAAATGAGAATTTCGCCACCGAAATGGCGAAAATTTGTATCATTTTGCTAGGCTAAAGATAGTCTCAAGACTCTCGCGCGTGTAGATGTCACTCATGCCCCAGTCTTTTGAGTGCATAAGCGTTACTTTGATGACCTCCTCTAGATTTGCGTCCGTTACTCCTACGCCACTTAGGCTTGTTGGCGTGCCTATCTTATCAAACCACGCTTTTAACGCCTCTATGCCCTCCTCGGCTGTGTTTTTGCCAAAAATTTCCCTAGCAAATCTCTCAAACGCAGCTGGATTTTTCGGTGCATACCACTTCATCCACGCTGGCATTACGACACTTAGTCCGGCACCATGTGCGCAGTCTGTGACGGCACTTATGGCGTGCTCTATCATGTGGTTTGGAAAGCCAAAACCACTAACGCCAAGGTGAGTTAAGCCATTTAGCGCCATCGTAGCAGCCCACGCAAACTCAGCTCTAGCGTCGTAATCATCTGGATTTGCCAGTAAAATTTCAGTCGTGCGGATGGTGGCTTTGATGTTTGCTTCGATTTGCATTCTGATAAGCTCTGGATGATGAGTCGCCGTAAAATATGCCTCAATACTATGCGCGATGATGTCGCTTGCGCTATAAACTAGATACTCGCTAGTGACTGTGGCTTGAAGCGCTGGATTTATCACAGATACTTTTGGATAAAGACATGGTGCGTCAAGTGAGTACTTTTGCTTTGTTGCCTCGTTTGTAACGACGCCGCCTTTATTCATCTCAGAGCCAGTCGCAGCAAGTGTTATGATGTCAAAAATTTTAAGCGCACTTACAGGCTTTTTGCCAGTAAAAAAGTCCCACACATCGCCATCATAGCAAGCGCCAGCAGCTATAGCTTTAGCACTATCAAGCACGCTACCACCGCCCACAGCCAAGATACTATCTGCACTAAATTCTTTAGCCAGCTTTATCGCTTCATTTACCTTGCTTAGTACGGGATTTGACTTAACACCACCAAGCAAAACATACTCTATGCCGTTTTCTTTCAAGCTAGCCTCAACCACATCCATAAGCCCACTCTTTCTTACACGCTCGCTTCCGTAAAGCACAAGCGTCTTTTTTGAGTCGCACTCTTTCATGTATTTGCCGATATTTTTCTCTTTATCCTTGCCAAACTCGACACGAACGGGGTTGCAGAAACTAAAATTTGTCATTTTGATCCTTTATGTAAAATTTATAATATTTTACTGAAATTTTTTGTAAAGTGTTAGATAGATTCTACAAATTTCTTGCCTAATCCTACAAATTTATAAAAATTAGGCAGAAATTTTAAGCTATATTTTGTAAAACTGGGTTATTTGCGAGCTCATCTTTGTTGTCATTAAATTCAAAACTTACTCTACTAACGCCAAAGCTCTTTGCTATAGCTTCTAGTGTATCGGCTGCTGATTTGTGAATTTTATACTCTAGGTCACTAATAAGCTTTATGCTCATTTTTTCAGCCTCTTCGCGCGCCTGCATGATGAGCCTATTTTTATCCTCTTCTCTAAAACCGCCACCAAAAAAGCCATTTAATGAGTCTGGAAGCAAAAATGGTATAAATCTTCCATTTTCTTCATCATAAAATTTCATATTTGCAATTGAAAATTTATACTTACAAGGTGGCATTTTTATAAGATATGATGAGCTTGAAAGTGGCAAAATCTCCATCTTTGTAGAACGCAGATCATATATAAAGTTTATCTCAAACTCAAATATCATAGAGAGCTTTTTTTCGCTTATAAGCCAGCGTAAGTACTCTTTGCCAAAATTTCCAAAAGCGTGATCTGTTTTTGTGATGATCTCTTTGCTATAAATTTGAAAAACGCTCAACTCGCCAATGCTTTTTAGTTGAGAAATATCGCTTACTATACTTGTCTCGCCACTATCTTTCTTATCTTTTAGTGCCTTGTTTGCACGGTATATAAATACAAAAGATATAAGCAACAAAATAGCAAGTATGAGTGTTACAATCTCGTTCATTTTCTATCCTTTTTAGGAATTTTAACAAGTTTAAGCAAATTTATATTAAATTAAAAAATTTGTTTAAACTCAAAACCAGACTCTTTTAAAGAATTGGCGACCTGCTCTTGATGCTCTTTACCTTTTGTTTCAAGAGTTATAGTTATATTTGCATCGCCATAGTCAAGCTCAGTAGAAAAACGGTCGTAGTCTATCTTAACAATATTTGCATTTGCTCTTTTAAGAGAGTCAGTGAGGCTTAAAAGTGCACCTGGTTTATCGATTAGCGTTACTCTGATTATCATTTTACGAGATGACTTTATAAGACCTTTTTCAATAATAATGCTTAACATCTGCACATCGATATTGCCACCACTTAAAACTATGCCTATTTTGGCATCTTTTTTATGTTTTATCTTATTATGCATTAAGGCTGCAACACCAGCAGCACCAGCACCTTCAACAACTATCTTTTGCTTTTCAACCAAAAAAAGTATCGCAGTTGCTATCTCTTCATCATCAACTTGAATAAACTCATCGACACATTCAAGTATATTTGCCAAAGTTATCTCGCTTGCATCGCGAACAGCTATGCCATCAGCAATAGTTCGAATAGACTTTGAATTTATACTCTTTTTGGCGTTATAGCTATTAAACATGGCTGGCGCACCTTTTGCCCCAACTGCAACAACTTTTATATTTGGATTAACTTGCTTTACGCAACTTCCAACACCACTTACAAGACCGCCACCACCAACTGGGACAACAACAATGTCAAAATCACTTATCTCATCTAACATCTCAAGAGCAACTGTTCCTTGACCAGCCTGCACAAATTCATCATCAAAAGGATGAACAAAGCACATATTATGATCTTTTGCATACTCAGTCGCAAACTCGTAAGCTTCATCAAAGTTATTTCCTTTTAAAATAACTTCAGCTCCAAGGTCTTTTGTACCAGAAACTTTTAAAAGGGGTGTTGACTCAGGCATTACTATTGTTGCCTTTACTCCAAATTCTCTAGCACTGATAGCAACTCCTTGAGCGTGATTACCAGCACTTGCAGCAACCACACCATTTTTACTCTGCTCTGGGGTTAGATTTGCTATCTTATTATAAGCACCTCTGATTTTATATGCTCCAGTTCGTTGTAAATTTTCTTCTTTTAAATAAATTTTTGCACCGCTCATATCACTAAGACGCTGCGAAAAAGCAAGTGGAGTTTTGTTAATAAAATGTCCAGTGGTTATTTTTGCTTGAATGATTTTATTTAGTGATACCATTTTCTTCCTTTTTTAAAGCATTTATTCTATCAGATTTTTGCTGTTTTTAAGCTTTTCTTAACTCAAAAAGCTCTTTTTGCCCTTAGCAAAACACCGCACTCTATGTGATTTGTATGTGCAAACTGATCAAAAATAGCAAATTTTACTATCTCATGTGTCGCACTTAGCTCTCTTAGATTATCTTTTAGTGTTTGTGGGTTGCATGATATATAGATGATGTTTTCATATTTTTTTATAAAATTTATAACACTATCTTCAAGTCCAGCGCGTGGCGGATCAACTAGGATATGCGAGAAGTTATAAGAAAAAAGATCAAGTCCTTTTAAGCGATTAAACTCACGCTCTTTTTTAAATGCGCTCATCAACTCATCTGCACTCATTCTTAAAAATAAAACATTGTTTATATCGTTTAATTCACAGTTTTTTGTCGCATTTAGGATTGAACTTTTTGAAATCTCAGTAGCCAAAACACGAGTAAAACAAGAGCTAAGCGGGATGGTAAAATTTCCGTGTCCACAGTAAAGTTCAAGCAAATCACTGGAGTTTTGCACACAGCTCCTTGCCCAGCTTATCATCTTTTCATTTACAGCTTTATTTGGCTGAGTAAAAGCATTTTCACTAAGGCTAAGCTTGTATATTTTTTTATCAATTTCCAGCTCATCGATAAGACTAAGCTCATCACTTAAAATTTTTTGCCCACGAGAACGAGCAAGAGCGGTGATATTGAGCTTGCTAGCAAAAACTTTTAGTTCATTTTGAAAATTTTCATCAAGTTTTTTATGATATAGCAAAGTTAGCAAAACTCCGCTTGTACAGGCTAAAAACTCAACTCCAAAAAGTCTAGTTTTTAGCATCTCATTACTTTGCAAATTTTTAAGAACATCTGGCATTAACTTTGCTATAGGTTTTGCAACCTTTGGGCACTCATTTATAAAAATTTTACAACCTTTTTGCTTAGCATGCATAGTATAATAAATATCATATCTATCATGCCAAATGCCAAACTCAGCCCTTATACGGTAATTTTTCTCGCTTGAAGCAAAAAACTCCAGTTTGCCATCATAAAACTCAGCAAAATCAGATGAAATTTTATCTATCTTTAAAGCTTTTTGCTCCTCATAACTTCCACCAAGAACGCAACTACCGCATTCATCAAAATGGGTACAATTCAACTATGCTTCCACCTTTTTGCCAGCAAAACGCACTAAAGCCCAAGTTGCAAAAAGCCCAAGCGGTAAAACTATCCAGATACTAACACCAAACGCAACTGGTAAATATCCTGCAAAAATAGCTATAGCCCCTACACTTAAAGCGTATACAAACTGAGTGCTTACATGATCTAAGTGGTTACAACCAGCACCCATTGATGAAAGTATCGTCGTATCAGATATTGGAGAGCAGTGATCGCCAAAGATCGCTCCAGTTAAAACAGCTGAGATATTTACTATCATATATGCATGCATACTTTCGCCACTCAGCCCATAGTTTAGCCCAACAGCATTTGCAAGTGGTATGACAAGTGGCATTAAAATTCCCATCGTACCATAGCTAGTTCCAGTTGAAAAAGATATGAATGAACCAAGCATAAAGATGGCAACTGGCAAGATAAACTTAGGCGTGGTATCGCTTAATAACTCAACCAAATATCTAGATGTGCCAAGCTCTTTAATAACTGAACTAAGACTCCAAGCAAGAAGCAAGATAACTATCGTTATAATCATTGTTTTCCAGCCTTTTACCCAAGTACCTATGGCCTCTTTAACAGTAAAAATTTTACGCCAAATACCCATGGTTATCGCGACAATACTTGCAAAAAGAGCAGACTGAAATAACGCCACAGAAGCATCTGCTGCACCAAAGGTCTCTCTAAAAGTCATAAAAGACAGCGGACTAGCCAAAGCAGCCTCAAGAGCCTCACCTTCAAGGGCCTTTAAACCACTAAAGTAAAAACTTACAAATGCTCCTACGATAAGCACCAAAATAGGCACAACAGCATTTGACATATGAAGTTTTATCCCTTCTTTTGGCTCAAGCGTCTTATCTTCAATATCCTCCATCATAGTCTTTCCAGAGTGAAGCTCGCCTCTTCTAGCTCGCCTTTCAGCTGCGAGCATTGGTCCGTATTCACGCTGCATAAAGGCTGTACAAACTATAAAAAATAGTATAAAGATATTATAAAATCTATACGGTATGGTCTCTATAAAAACCCCATAAGAGTTGATATTTTCAACGCCAATAAGCCCATATCCATCTTTAATAAGCGAAATTTCAAGTCCAACCCAAGTTGATATGATAGCTATGCCAGCGATAGGTGCTGCTGTTGCGTCGATTATAAAAGCTAATTTTTCACGGCTTATTTTAAACTTATCAGTTATAGGTCTCATTATAGGACCTACTATAAGTGCATTTGCATAGTCATCAAAAAATACAAAAATACCCATTATCCAAGTTGAAATTTGTGCCGAAATTCCTGTTTTTGCCTTTTTACTAAGCCATAAAGCAACAGCCTTTGTTCCGCCCATTTTAGTTACTAACGCAACCACACCGCCGATACAAAGCACTTGCAGCATAATGCCAGCATTCCAGCTATCAGCCATGGAGCCAACTATACGCTCAACTATACCAGTAAAGCCTTTGATAAAGGACATAAAAACATTTTCATTTATGATATTTATCAGAAATGTTCCGCTAAAAACCCCTATAAAAAGTGATAATATAACATCCTTTGTGATAAACGCTAGTGCTATTGCCACTACTGGCGGAACAAGCGTCCATATACCAAAAATTTTTGCATTTTCAGCCGCATCTGCAAGCAATACGGCTGGCAAAAACACCGTCAATAAAAATAAGAATCTCCCCATTGTTTTCCTTTTAATAAATTTATAACTTTTCTATATGTAAACCAGCCCAAGTTTGGGTATTTGCCATCGCTTCAACGATGTTTATATTAACACGAGGTGGCATGTTTAGGCAATTTACTAAAATTTCAGCTATATCATCAGCTGTGATAAAATTTGTACCCTCATAAACAGCATCTGCTTTTTGCTTATCTCCACCAAACCTAACTTCGCTAAATTCTGTCTTGCAAAGTCCAGGTGCTATCTCAGTTACTCGGATATTTGTACCGCGAAGGTCGTTCCTGATATTTCTACTAAACTGTTTTACAAATGCCTTTGTCGCACCATAAACATTACTTCCAGGATAAGGCCAAGCACCAGCAGTTGAGCCGAGATTAAAGATATAGCCATTTTTGCTCTGTTTTAAAAGTGGCAAAACAGCCTTTGTTGAGTACAAAAGTCCTTTGATATTTGTATCTACCATAACCTCAAAATCCTCTATACTAGCATCCAAAACGCCATTAGTGCCAAGAGCAAGACCTGCGTTATTTACTAAAATTTCAATACCCTTAAAATTTTCTGGAAGCTCACTAACCGCCTTTAAAACAGCCTCTTTATCCCTTATATCGCAAGCTATAATGTGCGTGTTGCCAAGCTCGTTTGCAAGCTTTTCAAGACGCTCTTTTCTGCGTCCAAGAGCTATGATCTTATATCCCTCTTTACTAAGTCTTCTTGCTATAGCTTCACCAAAACCACTTGTTGCTCCAGTTATAAATGCTGTTGTCTTCATCTTTGCTCCTTTATTCGATATTTGCTTTTAATCCAATTTGCTCTAAAAATTTTATATTTTCACTATTTTTTACTCTTTTTGCATAATCTAGTGCATTAAACCCAAGATCATCAAGTGCATTCACATCAGCGCCACTTTCAACTAAAATTTCTAAAATTTCAGCCGTTGAAGTTGCTGCAGCATGCATAAAAAGGCTCATAGCAGTATGTTCTAGCTCACAAAATTTAAGATAAAACGGCAGACTTTGTCCCATGCCAGCCATCATACTTTTGGTATTTTGATCGATTAATTTTTGATTAACATCTGCTCCAGCGTTAATTAAAATTTTTACTAATTTTTCATTTTTTAACTTTACAGCATCAAACAAGACATTGGCTCCAAAGCTGTTTTTAAGCCTTATATCAGCGCCATTTTTTAGCAAAAACTCAACATTTTGTTCAGAACCCAGAGCGTAAAATAGTATACTTTCATTTGTATTTTCAAGCCCTTGTGAGAGTCTTAAAATTTGTGCTATGATTTGTGTATCTTTATTTAAAAGAAGTGCTGTTTTTAAAATTTCATCAAGTTCATTTTGACTAAATTTTTTTGAATAAAGCATACTTAAAACCGCCTCTTCGCCACTGCTTCTATCGCTTAAGGCTTTTTGTTCGGGGCTTATATCAGCACCTTTTATAAGTTGGTTTGCAACTGCGAAATCCAAAAAATCGTTTAAAATACTAGTTGCATAAAATGCTGCACTTTGGGTATCAAGCCCCTTTGCTTCATAAAATTTTACAAGCGGGGTTTGCGCCTCATTATAAGCTATCCAAAACTCTTTAAATTTTAAAAAGTTATCAAAACACTGATAACCCCAATACCTTAAAAACGCTATTTGTTCATCTTTTATAGCCTCGGCAGTTTCTGGCTTTTTAAGTAGCTTTAGGTAGTTTTCGTGGGCATAGCTAGCAAGCAAAACTCGCTTACCAAATTTTGATAAATTTTCACTTACAACAGCGTTACCAACGCATGCTTCATTTTCATCTCTTATCTTTTTTGTTACTGCAAAAAGTCTTTGTAGTTCATGTAGTGTAAGCACCGAGCCATCGCAAAAAAACTCATGTTCGCTTAATATTTCGCTTGTTTTTAGATGCTCAAGTGGATTTTGTTTTAAAAGTTCGCAGTGATTAGCAAAAGCTATATTTAAAAACAACAAAAATACAATAAATTTAACTCTCAAAAACTACTCCTTTTTAACATTTTAGCAAATTTTATAAATCATATAGCTTATAAAACGGCTAAATCACTTAAATTTTTACATTTTTACTCAAAAATGTCTCTATGTAGTATCTCTTCCAAGACCACAGTCGCATAAGAGCCTTTTTGAAGCATAAAACTAAACTGAAAGTGCGCTTTTTCAGGGATGTATTTATACTCTAGGTCTGATAAGTAGCTCCACGCAAAGCGGCGAGAGCCTTGCATTTTACTGAGATACGGCTGAGCTGGTGCAAAAATTTCATCCTCTATCTGCCTTGCTGCTCCCGCGCTTTCATAGCTCTTAGCGCCCACCAGCAAGCCACAGCTTGTGATATCCCTTGCGTTAAAACGTGAAATTTCAGTTTCTAAATCCTCGCATAAAAAGCACTTACCAAATGGATAATGCCCCAGAACTTCGCCCCTTAAAAGCTTGAAAAACTGCTTTTGCGACTTTAATTCTTTTGCGCTCTCTTTATCAAATTTATAGATATCGCAAAGCTCGCTAACGCTAAAATCTTGCGCAAATCGCGACATCTCAACCCTCTTACTAAGCCAGCGATTAAAAAGATCGCTCTGAAAAGCAGAGATCAAAAACTCATTTAGCTTGACATTTCGCACACCGTTGCCCTTTAACGCCTCAAGGCCGCTTTTGGCATTGTCGCCAAATTTGCCAAAACGCTGATAGCCAAAGTAGTTTGCGTACCCCATCTCATTTATCTTATCAAGCGCCCCAGCTAGCTTTTGTGCGTCTGTTGGCATTACTTTTTTTAGACGGATGAAGAAGTTGTTGCCCTTTAAATGTCCTGTGCGAAGCTTGTTATTATGCCTTGTGGCGCTTAAAATTTTCATCTTTTCGTGGCTAAACCCGCTTAGTTTGCTCTCAAATTTTGCCGGCATTGTGATGTATTGCACGGTTAGGCCTTGCTTATCTTTTAGCCCAGCAGTGCCAAACTCACGCATTTTTGCGCCACTTGTCTCGCTTAGCACCCTTAAGGCTTCCTGTGTGCTTAAGTCCTTTTTTTGGATATGTAGCATAAGATGCTCGCCCTCTCCGCTAGCTTCATATAGCGGCACCTCTCGCACGACAAAATCATCTGAGTTTTTGCTAAAATGCGCATTTATCGGCGCGTGAGTAAGCGCGTAAAGTGGCTTAAAAATGGTGTTTTCTGACATTGTTTCTACATCTTCCTTTCACTGCTTTTGCGATTATTTTTACCTTTGTTCTGCACTTTGCAGCCATTTTGCGTATGACGGCTAAATTTTTGGGCGCAAAGCTAAATAGCACCTCATACTCCTCCCCGCTTCTAAGCTCGTATTTTAGCGGTTTTTTAAGAAATTTATATGAGATTTTGGCGCTCTTGCAAAGCTTTGGCAGATCTTGTTCTAAGCCATCGCTTATATCCATCGCCGAGTTTAAAAACTTAGCTGATTTGTATAAAAATTTATCCCTTAAAATAGGGGTGAAAAACCTAGACTTTCGCCCTGCTCTAAAGCCATTTTTTGGCGTTCTAAGTAGCGCGTTTAGTGTTTTTAAACTACTGCCTAGCTTTCCTGTGTACGCTATAAGATCACCATTTTTTACCGCACTTCTTAAAAGCGGCTTAGAGCAAAGCTCACCTATCACGCTTACGCTTATAAAAATTTTATCGCTTTTTATCGTATCTCCACCGATGATTTTTGCGCCAAACTCATCGCAAGCTCTTTTTATACCGCCATTTAGCTCTAAAATTTCACTGCTTTTTATAGAGCTTGGGAGTCCAAGTCCTAATAGGACAAATTTTGGCTTTGCATTCATCGCGATCGTATCTGAAAAATTTACCACCATCGCCTTATATCCGATCTCATCCAGGCTCATCCATTCGCGTTTAAAGTGCGTGCCCTCAAAAAACAGATCCTTGCTAAAGACTTGATCTTTAACAACGGCAGCGTCGTCGCCTAAAAATGGGTTTTTAAAGTCATTTATAACAAACTGCTCTTTATCCATTTGTAAATTATATCAAATACAAATTAAATTAAGGCAAAGTTGATATAATAGCCAAAGCACAGCAAGCGATCGCTAGAAATAGAGGAAAGTCCGAGCTGCAATAAGACAAAGTTCCATCTAACGGATGGCTGGGGAAACCCAAGGGAAAGTGTAACAGAGAGCAGACTTCCGCGTAAGCGGTAAAGGTGAAACGGCGGGGTAAGAGCCCACCATTGCGTTTGGTAACACACGCATTTATAAACCCAACTTGCAGCAAGAAGGGGTGGTTTTAGTCTTATATTAAACCCTTCGCTTAAGCTTGTATGTAAATGCAAGCGTAGATAAATGATCGCTCACGACAGAACTCGGCTTACCGCTGTGCTTTATTTACAAAATTTAGCTATAATTTGCCCAAAATTTACAAAGGAAAGATATGAAAATTTTAGGCTTTATAGTTGGGGCATTGCTACTTCTTGGCGTGCTTATAGTCCCACAATACAACAAATTCCCAGTACTTGATGAAGGTGTAAGCGAAAAATGGTCGCAGGTGCAAAACCAATACAAAAGAAGAGCTGACCTTATACCAAATTTAGTTTCGACGGTTCAGGGCTATGCAAGCCACGAAAAGAGCGTATTTACCGAAGTTACAGAGGCTAGAAGTAGAGTTTCAAATATCACTTTAGATGCTAGCTCGCTTAGTGATCCAGCCAAAGTAAAAGCATTTTTAGAAGCACAAAATTCACTCGGTGGCGCGCTATCAAGACTAATGGCAGTTAGCGAAAACTATCCACAACTAAAAGCAGACCAAAATTTTATCACTCTACAAAACCAGCTAGAAGGTACCGAAAATCGTATCTCGGTTGCACGCAAAGACTATATAACGGCAGTTAAAGAGTATAATGTCGCACTTCGAACATTTCCTGGCAACTTAGTGGCGAAATTTTTACACCCCAGCCTAAGTCCAAAGGCAAATTTTGAGGCTAGCGAAGCTGAACAAAGCGTACCAACCGTAAGTTTTGAGAAAAAATAGTGTATAAATTTCTAGCTCTTTTTTTAATTGTTGGATCCATTTTTGGCATAGACTTTCCACAGCTTAGTGGTCGTGTTGTTGATGGTGCCAAAATTCTAAACCAAACTACAAAAGATGAGTTAGAAGTTACGCTTGAAAATTTTGAACACAATAACTCAACGCAAGTTGTTGTAGCTACTATAAATTCGCTACAAAATAAAGACATAGAAAGTTACGCAAATGAACTAGCAAGGGCATGGGGTATCGGACAAAAAGGCAAAGATAACGGAGTCTTGCTTCTTGTAGCTCCAAATGAGCGTAAAGTTCGCATAGAGGTTGGATATGGGCTTGAGGGCGAGCTAACAGACGCCGTAGCAGGATTGATAATACAACGATCGATTTTGCCAAAATTTCGACAAAATGACTACAACGCAGGCATAAAAGATGGTGTAACTAGTATAATAGCAGCCGCATCTGGAGCATTTAAGACAGATGGCAGCGATGATGAGAATTTACCCCTATCTTTAATGGGGGCACTTTTTGGTTTTGCGCTTACATTTTTAG
Source organism: Campylobacter suis (assembly GCF_905120475.1). NCBI lineage: Bacteria > Pseudomonadati > Campylobacterota > Epsilonproteobacteria > Campylobacterales > Campylobacteraceae > Campylobacter > Campylobacter suis. The sequence goes on from NZ_CAJHOE010000001.1 coordinate 771,790, forward strand.
GTGCGATACTTAAAAGTAAAGCTGGTAAGCAAATAGGCTTTTCTCTTGCATTTTCAGGACTTTTAGCAACCTTCATCAACGACGCCTTAGCGGTCGCGCCCTTTTCGGCGATGGGGATTGGGCTTTTTGTATGTATATTTTTAGTTGTCTATATTTTAATTGCAAGCGCGAAACCAAGGCAAAACAACTATACTGACGATGATGACTTTGGAAGCAGTATAAACGGTGGCTTTGGTGGCACAAACATGGGAGGCTCTCGTAGTAGCTTTGGCAGTAGAAGTAGTAGAGGTGGCGGATTTCGTGGTGGCGGAGGTGGCTTTGGTGGTGGAGGCTCTAGCGGAAGCTGGTAAGCTTTAGAGCCTAGTCTTTTATAAATTTAACTACAAATAATTTCAAAGCCCCATAAAATTTTTAAGTATCATATAAAATAAAGCAGAGCTTACTGCTGCGGTTGGCAAAGTGATGATCCATGCCAAGATGATAGGTCGCACCATCGCCCAGTTGGCATTTTTATTAAGTATACCGATACCAATAACCGCCCCGATAAGGATATGAGTAGAGCTTACAGGTATGCCAAGCTTTGTAGCAACTAAAATAACTATACTTGAAGCAAGCTCGGCACTAAAGCCAGTGGTCGGTAAAATTTCAGCCAGCTTTGAGCCTATGGTGCCTATAACTTCCTTGCCCAAAAACCAGAGTCCAACGACAAGAGCGATACCAAACATCAGCATAGCCATATCAGGCACTGCTGACTTTTCGTTTATAGCTCCAGTTTTTAATACATCTATGATGGCTGCAAATGGTCCAACAGCATTTGCAATGTCGTTTGCACCATGAGAAAAAGCAAAGGCACTAGCGGTAAAAATTTGAAACCATGAAAATATGCGGTTTATGCTCTTTTCACTGTCATTTTTAAGCATCAAATTTATAATGGCAAAACTAGCCAAATATGCTAAAATTCCTATCACACACACTATCCATATAGTCTCTATGACATCAAAATTTAGATGTAAGTTTTTAAGCCCTTTAAAAAGCATCATTATAGATATCATCATAGCTGCAAACCCCGCAACAAACGGCACATGCTTTTTAATGGCTGCAAATGTATCTATCTGCTTTTCACGCTCTTTCATGGCTCGCATTTGTGAACGATATTCGCCATATCCTATACTTTCAACTTCATCATCATCTGTCAAAACCATGTGCGAAAGTGTGCGTATCTGCTCATCATGTGGTTTTTGTGCAAGAGATTTTATAAAATTTTCTTTATACTGCTTACGCTCTTTTTTTAGCACTTTTAGAGAATTTTTAAGCATTAAAGTAGGTTCAACTATTTTGCCTTTTATATATCCATAAACAACATAAGAGAGTGCTCCACCAAGCAGTGGAGAGATAACCCAACTAATGGCTATACGACCTATCTCCTTCCAGCTAACCATAGCAAACGCCTCGCTTCCGCCATAAGTTGTATATCCCATAACAACACCAGCTCCCACTATACCACCAATGATTGAGTGAGTAGTAGAGACTGGTAGACCTTTTTTTGAGGCAAAAAATAGCCAAAGTCCAGAGCTAAGAAGTGCTGAGGTCATAATGGCAACAAATTTCATCGGATCAACGCCACTATCTGGGAATTTTATAATACCATTTCGTATAGTTCCAGTAACCTCTGCGCCTGCAAATATAGCCCCGCTTAGCTCAAAAATAGCGGCTATTATCAAAGCTTGCTTTAAGGTTAGCGTCTTTGAGCCTACACTAGTGCCAAAACTATTTGCCACATCGTTCCCGCCGATATTAAACGCCATAAATATACCAAATACACTAGTTAGAAAAAATAAGAGATGATGCTCAGATGGAATGTAGTTATATCCCCAGTATGAAAAAAATGCCAAACAGATTAAAAATCCAGCCGACATAATGGCGTTTTCGCGTCCCAAGATCTTGTCCTTTTTGCAAAAATTTCCAAATTATAGCCTTAATTTTATTGAAATTTGATAAAATTTCAACACAAAGTAAATTTTTTTGGAGACGAGATGTTTTTAAGTATAGATTTAGGCTCAAACACCGTGCGTTTTTTGCTTGTCGATAAAAATTTAAGGCAAATAAAAGTTTATGAAAATATTATTGGCGCAGCTCATAATCTAAATAAAACTGGCAAAATTTCAGACCAAGCCATAGATACGCTCTATAAAACCCTTGAAAAAGCTGATAACCTTTTTAACTTCAAAACCCAAAAACACCAAGGCGTAGCAACTGGAGCATGGCGCGTAGCAAAAAATGCAAAATATATTCTAGCTGATATTAAGGAAAAATTTGGGTTAAATTTTTGCATTATAAAGGGAAAAAGCGAGGCAAATTTAACTTTTTTGGGAGTAAAAAATTCACTAAAAAGAGAGGGCTTGAATCTTAAAAAGTGCGCATTTATCGATCTTGGCGGGGCTAGTACTGAGATAGGAAATAAAGATAGGCGTAAAAGCTTTAACTTTGGCATCATAACATTTTATGAAAATTTTAAAACACTAGACAAAATGCAAGAAGCAGCAAAAACAACATGCATGGAAGCTAAAATTTTCCTACACTCACTAAATGCACACCACATCATTTTAACATCTGGCGTTCCTACAACAATGGCAGCATATAAAATAGGTCAAACATATTATAATTATGACGCCAGCAAGATAAACAAAACAAGATTAAGTCTTGATGATATAAAGAGTTTAACAGCTGAGTTTTTAGAAATATCAGCACAAAAAGCAGACGAGATATTTGGCAAAAACAGACAAATGCTCCTAGTAGCTGGTGGCGTACTTTTGGCTGAAATTTTAAAAGAGTGTGATGCCGAGCTAATCGTCATAGATGATGGTTTAAGAGAGGGGATAGCAGTGGCTTACAAAGATGGAAATTTAAGTGAATTTTTAATAAAATAATGAAAATTTAAAGGAGTTAAAATGAGTATAAAAGAGCAAATTTTAGATGACATAAAAATAGCCATGAAAGATAAAAACGACTTCGTGCGCGACACTTTGCGTATGCTAAATGCAGCGCTAAAACAAGTAGAAGTAGATCAGCGTATTACAATAACTAACGAGATCGCACTACCATTACTTCAAAAAGAGATCAAAAAAAGAAACGACTCAGCAGAGCTTTACATAAAAGGCGGTAGAGCCGAGTTGGCACAAAAAGAGCAAGACGAGATAGCTATCATATCTGGCTATCTACCAGCACAGCTAAGTGATGATGAGCTAAAAGAAAAGGTAAGCCAAGTGGCAAAAAGTATTGGTGCACACAGCTTAAAAGAGCTCGGTACTCTTGTAAAAACAGCAAAACAAGAGATCGGAGCAAGCGCAGACGCAAAACGCATAAGCGAGATAGCAAAAGCATTGCTACAAAACGGCTAAAATTTGATATAATCACCAAAATGTATCAGGGGAGCTTTGGCTGAGAATGGGCATCGCCCTAAACCCTTATGACCTGAACTAGATAATACTAGCGTAGGCAGATCCCTTAAGTCCCACGATACAAATAAATCAAAAAGAAAAAATAGTGTTAAAAATAAACGGTGAAAAGCAAGATAGCTTCATAGGCAAAAGTGTGCAAGAGTTTTTACTAAGTCAAAATTTCACAGCTGGCGTAATAGCAGCAGAGTTAAATATGGAAATTTTAACAGCTGATAAGTTTGATACAATTTTAAAAGATGGCGATAGCCTTGAGATAGTCTGCTTTGTAGCTGGCGGGTGAAATTTATAACATAAAAGGATAAAAATGAACGATATTTTAGAGCTTGGCGGGCATAAATTTTGCTCGAGATTTATCATGGGATCGGGTAAATTTTCACTACCGCTCATCAAGGCATGCGTAGAAGAAGCTGGCGCACAGATCATCACTCTAGCACTAAGGCGGGCAAATGCCGGAGGGCGTGAAAATATACTTGATTTTATACCAAAAGGCGTTACTCTTTTGCCAAATACATCAGGCGCAAGAGACGCAAACGAAGCCGTGCGTATCGCTAGGCTTGCACGCGAGCTTGGGTGCGGGGAGTTTATCAAGCTTGAAGTCATTCGCGATAGCAAGTATCTTTTACCGGATAATTACGAAACCATAAAAGCCACAGAAATACTCGCAAATGATGGTTTTATCGTCATGCCATACATGTATCCTGATCTAAATGTCGCGCGCGATTTAGTAAGCGCGGGAGCTGCGTGCGTAATGCCACTTGGTGCGCCGATCGGGACAAATAAGGGTCTTGCGACAAGGGAGTTTATAAAAATTTTACTTGATGAAATTTCGCTTCCTATTATTGTGGATGCTGGCATTGGCTCGCCTGCTCAAGCTTGCGAGGCCATGCAGATGGGCTGTGCGGCCGTGATGGCAAATACAGCCATAGCCACAGCTGGCGATGTAAGGCTCATGGCTAGAGCGTTTAGACTAGGCATTGAGGCTGGCAGAGCGGCGTACTTATCAGGGCTTGGCGATGTGAGTGAAAGTGCGCGTGCTAGCTCACCGTTAAGTGGGTTTTTAGATGAAATTTAGCTATGCGATAGACGCCACATCTTATCATGAAAACATGCAAGATATCGGCGATGAGATCATGCAAAAAGTCCTAAATGAGCGTGCAAGCTACGATCCAAAAGGCTACACCAGCGCTGATGTAGCGCGCGCCTTGAATGAAGAAAGACTTAGTATAAACGGACTAAAAGCCCTACTTAGCGAGGCTGGGGGTGAGTATACCGAGCAAATGGCGCAAGTAGCAAAGGCAAAGACTAGGCAGTTTTTTGGCAACTCCATCGAGCTTTTTACCCCGCTTTATATCTCTAACTACTGCGATAGCAACTGCGTTTATTGCGGATTTAGCGCGAGAAATAAGATAGCAAGACTAAGGCTAAAAGATGCACAAATCGCCACTGAGCTTGAAAATATCGCAAAAACTGGGCTAAAAGATGTGCTTATACTAACCGGCGAAAGCACCAAAAAAAGTGACCTTACCTACATCGGCGAGGCGTGCAAGCAAGCAAGCAAACTGTTTAGCAATGTAGGTGTTGAAATTTATCCGCTAAACAGCGATGAGTACGCGTATTTACACGAGTGCGGGGTGGATTATGTGGTGGTATTTCAAGAGACTTATGATACTGAAATTTACGCGCAAAAGCACCTTGGTGGTACAAAGCGGGTATTTTCATATCGTTTTAACGCACAAGAGCGCGCACTAATGGGCGGTATGCGAAGCGTGGGCTGCAGCCCTGCTTGGACTTGCTAATTTTCGTAAAGACGCGCTGGCTACAGCACTTCACGCACACTTTATACAGCAAAAGTATCCTCACGCCGAGATAGCGCTATCAGTGCCTAGGCTACGTCCTACAAAGTGTGATGATAGCGTAGGTAGCGATGGAGTGAGTGAAAAAGAGCTATTTGCCGTGCTTTGCGCGTATCGTATATTTTTACCGTATGCAAATATCACCATCTCAACCAGAGAGAGTGAGAAATTTCGAAACGGCGTAGTGGGCGTGGCAGCTAGTAAAATTTCAGCTGGAGTGAGCGTGGGCGTGGGCGAGCATAGCGAAGATGAAAAGAAAGGCGACGGGCAGTTTATCATAAGCGACTGCCGTGATGTCGAGCAAATTTATACTGACATGAAGGCTCTTGGATTAGCGCCCGTGATGAGTAACCATATCTATGTCTAGCAGTAAAAATTTCAAACTCATCTGTGTTAGTAACCGCCATTTAAGCGATGACTTTTTAAGCGATGTTAGGCGCATAGCATATGAAAAAAAGCCTGACTATCTCATACTTAGGGAGCGCTCATTAAGCGAAAGTGAGTATGAGAAACTAGTCCGTAATGTCAGTGAAATTTTGCAAGCAAGCAGGTACGAGCTCATCGTGCATACTCATTTTAATGTCGCGCGAAAGCTAGGTGTAAAAATGGTGCATTTTGGCTTTGATGACTTTGTAGGGTTAAAAAACGGCGGTGCTAGCTTTGATGAGTTTGATAGCGTGGGAGTATCTATACACTCTATCTCGCAGGCAAAAATAGCTCGTGATTTAGGTGCTAACTACATCATTGCAGGACACATTTTTGATACTCCTAGTCATGCAGGCGAGCCCGGTCGTGGAATTGAGTTTTTAGAGGAAATTTTACGGCTTAATATCACTACCTATGCCATCGGTGGTGTAAATTTTAACAACCTTGATATGATAAAGAGCATTGGCGCACATTGGGCTTGTATGATGAGAGAGTTTGTAAAATAGTATACAAAATTTTATGTGTTTATAAAAATTTGAAAGCGACTTTCATCGCCTCCAAACAGTTTTATGTAAATTTGGATTTTAAAAAAGATTGCTTTTTATAAAAAGTTAATATTAAAGATTTTTATATTCAACCACATCTAAGTCAAACCCTTTAATGCCAACAAAATCTTTATTTTTATTTGACAAAAGGGCTATCTGTTTTACGCCAAAATATTTTAAAATTTGTGCGCCTATGCCATAGTCTTTAGCATTTGTAGAATTTGTTTGACTTGATAAGAATACGAGCAAGCCACCCTCCTTCTTTAAAATTTCAATAGCAACCAAAAGCTCATCAAACTTTACTGAACTAACAAAATCAAAGTCGCTAGTTGATTTCATAAATTTTACATTTGTTACATTTTTGATATCACCAAAAAGATAGACGGCATGCTTGTTAGCTTCATGATCGGTAACATCGTAACGCATTGCGTTTTTTTGTGCTATCTGACAGCTTATAGGCTCACTAACACTAACCAAACTTTCACTACTTAACCTATACTCAACGAGCTCAGAAACAGAAAGCATATTTAGTCCAAATTTTTTACAAAAAATTTCTAAGTCATCTCTGCGAGCCATGTTACCATCATCTTTTACTATCTCACAGATTGAAGCCATCGGAGTTAATCCAGCCAAGCGACAAAGATCTACTGAACCTTCAGTGTGACCAGTGCGAACAAGAACTCCGCCATTTTTGGCGATAAGTGGAAAAATATGTCCAGGTCTTACAAAGTCCTCTGGTCTTGAGTTTTGATCAGCAGCCAAACGCGTGCTAAGGTCTCGCTCATAAGCACTAACACCAGTTGTCGTCTGCTTTGCATCTATAGTTACAGTAAAAGCCGTCTCATGACTTGAGGTATTTTTAGGTACCATAAGCGGCAAATCCAGTCGCCTTGCATTATCTTCGTCCATCGCAAGGCAAAGCACTCCCTTTGCATGTGTGATAGCAAAATTTACTTTTTGAATATCGCTTTTATCCGCAGCAAATACCAAGTCTCCTTCATTTTCTCTGTCTTCATCATCAACCATGACAATCATTTTACCATTTTTAATGTCATCAATAGCTTGTATAACTTTTTCAAAAGCCATAAAAATCCTTTACTAAATTTTTATGTATTATACTTATTTTTTTAAAATTTCAGATTAAAGATAAAAAATTTGTAGAGTTTAAAGGACGACTTGCGCCCTTTAAATGCAGTTTAAAAGTTTAGTCCATTTGATGGCGTATGCAAGGCGGTGTGTCAAGCTGATCAAGATAAGCTTCGCTATCAAAACCCTCTCCACCACTTGCTTTTTTAATACGCATAACATAATCACGCTTTATAGCGTCCTTTTGAATCTCTTTTTCTGGAGTTATAGTCTGAGCAGCTGGAATTTCAAAACCAGTAGCCACGATAGTAACTTCAACTCTACCCTCTTCCATACTAGCATCAGCAGTTGTTCCAAAAATAATATCAGCATAGTCATCGGCAGAGTCATTTACTATCTCCATAGCCTCGTTGATATCATAAAGAGGTGTATCTGGATGATGTTTAAAATGCACTAAAACACCTTGTGCTCCATCTATACTAATGTCATCAAGAAGTGGTGACTGTATTGCCTCTTTCATAGCCTCTTGAGCTGCGCTCTCACCAACAGCCTCTCCAACACTCATTATCGCCATACCGCGATGACTCATGATCGTTCTAACATCAGCAAAGTCGATATTTATGTCGCCATTTCCAAGTATAACGCTACTCATACCGCCAACAGCACGAGTTAAAACACCGTCCACTATCTTTAGGCTATCAGAAACACTCATGCGTCTATCAATTAGCGAGACAAGCTTTTCATTAAGGATAACAATAACAGAGTCGCTCTCTTTTCTAAGCTCAGCCAAGCCTTGATCGGCAAGTAAGCGTCGCTTTTTACCCTCTCTAGCAAATGGCAAAGTAACAACAGAAACAGCAAGGGCTCCACACTCTTTTGCAGCTTGAGCAACAACAGGAGCTGCACCCGTACCAGTACCACCACCAAGTCCAGCGGCTATAAACACAATATCGGTATTTTCAAACGCACTTTTTAGCTCATCATAACTCTCTTCAGCAGAAGCCTTGCCGACTTCTGGTTTCATGCCAGCACCAAGACCACGAGTGATCTTTTCGCCTATTTGAAGCTTAGTATAAGCTTTTGATTTATCAAGTGCTTGTCTATCGGTATTAGCCACGATAAGGTCTATATCAAGATCTGGATACTCCTTTATCATAGTGCTTATCATATTTCCGCCGCCGCCACCAACACCAATAACCTTTATCTTTGTGCCGTAAGTGCCGTGGCTCTCTTCTACCTTAAAATTTCCCATTGTTGCTCCTTAAAATGCCTGTGTTAATTTATTCCAAAATGTTGCTAAAATATTTGGCTTTTTTGGTTTTTCTATGCTAATGTCAGCCAGTTCATTTTTAGCTTGCGCTTGTGTATTTTCTATCTTTATATCGCTTAAATTTAGATCTAGTTTTTGCTCTTGTATTATAGGTTTTGTATGCTCAGCATGCATGTTTTTAAACTCAGCCCTTGGCTTTGTTATAGCCTCGCCTTTATATCTCATTTTCTGTTCCGAGTCAAGCTCATAAGGGGTAAAGTAGCCAGCCCCGTACATACAAAGACCGATAGCACAAGAGTGAGATGGATCTCGCTCATAAAGGCCATCAAATTCTTTTGCCTTTGCTATGCGAACTTGCATGTTTTTAAATATGGCCCCAGCAGCATCCCTAAGCTCGTCAAGCTTTGTCATACCGCCCGTTAAAACAACTCCTGCACCCACCAACTCTCGTTTAGTTTGAAGCATTTCATTTAGTATCATTAAAGTTTCTTCAACTCTTGAAAAAATAACATTTGAAACGATATCCATAGAAACTTCGCTCGTCTTGCTCTCATCTCCAAGAACTGGAATTTCAATAATATCAGTTGATCTTTTTAAAAGCGAGCTATACTCTAGCTTAAGCTCTTCCGCCTTATGAAACGGAGTATGCAAGACCATAGATATATCATTTGTTATATTTGTAGAGCCAACTGGTAAAAATCCATTATATCTTACAGAATTTCCAGAGTGTATCACAACATTGCAAGTCGAACCACCCATGTCTATAAGTGCAACACCAAGCTCTTTTTCATCATCATTTAATGTAGAAATAGCCGATGCATAGCCAGAAAGAACGATATTATCAGCCTTTACTCCTGCCATACTTACTGCTTTTTTAACATTGCTTAAATATGACTTTTGAACCATTATAATGTAAGTCTGAACTTCAAGCCTATTAGCGTTCATGCCAAGAGGATCTTCTATATGCTCTTGCTCATCTACCTTAAAGCTGTAAGGAAGCACATGTAAAATTTCATAATCGCTAGGTATCATGGCATTATGTTTTGCGGTAGTTATGGCACGCTCAATCTCTTTAATGCCTATTTCATGGTTTGGTAAATTTACAACACTTCCGCTCTCTGTGCTTTTTGTATATGCTCCAGAGATAGAAACTACGACTTTTTCATACTGAGTCCCAGCTATTCGCTGAGCTTTTTCGATAGCAGATTTAATAGACCTTGAGGCATGCTCGATATTGCTAATAGTTCCTTTTTTAACACCCTGAGCTTTTTCTTCGCCAATGCCTATAATTTTTATACTGTCTTCTGTTTGCTCCGCCATAACGGCTCTGATCTGAAAAGAGCCAATATCAATACCTAAAATTTTTGTTCCCAAAACAGACTACCTTTTAATATATTCTTCTACTTTATAGCGCTTTTGAAGCTCTTTTATGAGATCTTGTAACATCTCATTATTTTTCATAGCTTGCATGTTTTGCATAGCTAACACATTATGGCTTTCATCACTGTTAGTAAGCAATTTTTGTTCCAAAATTTCGTATATAACAGCTTTTTCTCCTAACACAACATAACCTTTTTTGTTAGCAGAGTCAAAAACTTGTGATACAAAATTTCCGACTTCAAACATATCAAGATCGCCAACTTTACTCTCTTTGTCTTTTGCTATAGTAGTTTTTTCGGCATTTTTTGGATCAAATTTTACTAACTCGCTCTTTGCTTTTTCACTCATTAATGCACTAAATTTATCCTGCATATAAAATTTTAAAACCTGTTCTCTTGCCGCATCAAATTCCATTGGCTTTGGCAAATTTACACTCTTAACTTTTGCTATAATATAACCATTGTGAGTTAGTATAGGCTTTAAAACATCTCCGCTTTTGGCACTACTAAACTCTTCAAGAGGTAGCTTTGCATCATCTTCTGCAAAACTCAAACTTCCATCAGTTGCTAGCTCACCCTTTTTAACAGCAACATATTTTTCAAGTGCACTTCTTCTACTTTGCTCTATCAAATAGTCTTTATTAGCACGCTCTTTCGCCTCTTCAAAAGACAAAATTTTATCCTCTGCATCTCGATAGTTTGCTTTATTCTCCTCATAAAAAGCCTTAACCAAAGCCTCATCGGCCTCATCATTGCTAATACCAATGGTCAATGTCTCAAGATCGTATGACTTTTTTGTCAGGTATTTATCTTTATTTGATTCCCAAAGCTTTTTAAGCTCTGCTTCATCAACTTTTATCTCGCTTTCATCAGCGCTTATGATACTAAAAGCTATCGTATCTTGCATAGAAAAAGCAGAACTCATAATCTCGACATCTTTTGCGCTAGCATTAAGCGACAGTGCTGTATTTAGCTTTTCTAACAACACCGCTCGCTTAATACCTTTTTCAAAATCATTTGGATTTATCCTAGCTCTTCTTAGTGTGTCATAGTATAAATTTTTATTAAAAACACCGTCTGTTTGAAATTCTGGGCTCTTTGCGATATATCTTACCGTGTCTTCATCGCTGGCACTAAGCCCTAGTTCATTTGCAAAATTTAGCAACATACTCTCTTGTATAGCAGCTTGCAAAGCCATGCCTTGAAGTCCTAGCTCACCAGCTTTTTCTTCAGTAAGCTTTCCATCAAAGATGTTATTATACTGGTTGTAAAGCTGAGAATACTTTTCATTAACCTCTTGAATGCTTACTGCTCGATCGCCAACTTTTGCGACAGATGTAGCGCGATTAGTATTCATATCATAAGCGCCCCAGCCCACAAAACCAGCACCCACAAAGGCTATCGTGCTTATCCAAATCGTTGGAACAAGATATTTTTTATTTTTCTGCATCCAAGTTATCATAAAATTTCCTTAATCTTTTACTAACATAAAAATGTGTTATTTTACATTTTTTAGCCTTAAATATCGTTAAAATCGACATTTTCAAGGCAATTTTTACTAACATTTTCTAATTTTCTGTTAGTTGAGAGCGAGTATCTTCTGAAAGCATCAAAAGTTTTGCACTATTTTCAAGTATAGCAACATCTTTTGCAAGCTGAGAGGCAGTTCTCGCATAAGCATAAACACCATAACCTCTAATTATCATTATGTTGGTTTTATTTTCAATTAAGTGCCTATAAATTTCAGTTTCTGCACGCTCATACCAATCTTCAAACTGCTTTGGATCATAGATATTTATCTCATCAAATTTCATATATCCAAAATAATCTTTTGGCACTAAAACACTATGGTTTAAGCTATAAGCAGTCGTATAATGAGGCATAGCATAGCAGATAAATCTTGCTTCATTTATGTTTTTATAGATATTGTGATGTATAGCAGCATCCATACTAGCGTCATTCCATCTATAGTCCTTTTTAGACGAAAGTACGACAACATCATCATCTCCTATGTCGTCAAATATTGCATTTTGTTTATTTATAACAAACTGATTACCCTCTACTTTTGATGAGATGGAACCATGAAAAACACCAAAAAAATTCTTTCTAAACATCGCAAGTGAAATTTTTTTCATCTCTTGTATCGATCGCTTAATCTCCATATCTAAACACCTTTTTAAAAATTTTGTGTAAAATTATACACAATTTCTTATTTTAAGTAAAATTTTGCTAAATTATCGTATTAATTTAGACAAGGAAAAAGTTGCAAAGTCCTCATAAAAGTGTTTTACTTGATGAAGTGAAAGAGATTTTTACTCAAATTGGCGGAATTTTTATCGACTGCACACTAGGATACGCTGGTCATAGTAGTGAAATTTTAGAAAATAATAAAAATATCAAGCTAATAGCATGCGACCGTGATGATGAAGCTATAAATTTTAGCACTAAAAGGCTAGCAAACTTTGGCGAAAGAGTAAAAATTTATAAATCAACTTTTTCAAACCTACTTGATAAATTAGACAAAAATGAGCTAAAAAATGTCCGTGGAATTTTAGCTGACATAGGCGTTAGCTCACTTCAGATAGATAAAAATGAGCGTGGTTTTAGTATAAATTCAAATACTCTTGATATGCGAATGGATACAAGTAGTGGCATTAGTGCATACGAAGTTGTAAATTCATACTCACATGATGAGCTTTCACGCATATTTTTTGAGTATGGCGAGCTAAAAAATGCAAAAAATATCGCCAGCAAGATAGTAAGTGCAAGAGAACAAGCTCCCATAAAAAGCGCAAAAGAGCTAAGCGAGATAGTCGGCACAAAAAGCTTTAACGGACGCTCAGTTAGCCCTGCCATTTTAGCTTTTCAGGCAATTCGCATTGAGATAAATAACGAGCTTAATGAGCTTAAAAATTTACTTCAAAGTATCAAGAACTCAGAGCTAAACGACTGTCTAGTTTGCATAATAAGCTTTCACTCACTTGAGGATAGGATAGTAAAAAATACATTTAAAGATTGGGCAAAAAGCTGTATCTGCCCAAGTGGTGTAATGCGCTGTGTTTGTGGCAACAACCATGCGATCGGAAAGATAATGACCAAAAAAGCTATCACACCAAGCCAAGCTGAGATAAAACAAAACTCGCGTAGTAGCTGTGCAAAAATGCGTGTATTTAAGGTATCAAGATGAGTGAAAAACAAGAGCTTTTAAAATTTCATGACATTGAGCAAATGCGAGAGGAAAATTTGGGTTGGAGGACGCTATTTGTGGCGTTTGCATGCCTTGCGATAGCTTTTTGTATATTTTTACCAAAAATCTACTTTGCAAATAAAATTTACTATATAAGTATGGAAATAACTGAGATTAGCAACAAAAGAGATGTTTTGCTTGAGGAAAATCGCGTTTTAAAAAATAAATTAGAAGCGTTAAAATACAAAATAAATATCAAAAATCCACTTCAAGCAGAATAGTGGTAGTAGCATAAATTTGTGTTCTAAAGCCTTAACTACTCACTTCGTTCTGAAACTAACTTTTCTAAAACATGTTGTTCTAAGTCACTTTTTGTGATACCATCTTTTACAGCTTGAGTGTAAATTTCATCGACTTTTTTTGAGTATTTTTCATAGGCAAAAAATGGAAAATGAACAGTCCAAGCTTGCTTTATGAGCTCAGCGCTCTTTTCTTTTCTAGCCCAAATTTTAAACATATCAAAGCCTAAAAATATCAAAGATGTTATAACCATAGTGCCTATTATCGAGATGTGACTGTCTATTTTAGCCAAAAAACTATGCGTTATTAATAGCGAAATAAAAAGTATAAGAGTGCAGATAACTGTGTAAATTCCATATGTTTTTAGTGTATCAAATCTAAAATTTAGCTTTGCACAATCAATCAACATACCCTCATTATAAAGCGAATTTGCCTCCAAAAGATCTCTAAAAAGCACTGGTTGGCGTGAAACTATAAAAATTCTATCTAAAATTAGTTTTTTAAATTTTATACACATCTACTCAATCTTTATAAATTTTTGGCAAATTATAGCAAATTTTTTCAAAATATGATAAATTTTTGGATAAAATTAAGAAAACAAACTAAGGAAAAATGATGTCTGAACTAAAAAATACAGTTTTTGTAAATGGCGAATTTGTAAGCGCGAACGAAGCTAAAATAAGTGCGTTTGATCGCGGTTTTATATTTGGCGATGGAATTTATGAGGTTGTTCCTGTGCTAAACTCAAAGATGGTTGATAAGGCTGAGTTTTGGCAAAGATTTGAACGAAGTATGAGCGAGATCGAGTTAAAACTACCCTACTCTCATGTGGAATTTGAGCAAATTTTGCAAGACATCATAACAAAAAATGAGCTTAAAGAAGGTGGCATTTATATGCAAATAACTCGCGGTTCAGCACCAAGAGATTTTAAATTTTTAAGCGGACTTGCCCCTACTATTTTTATCTTTTGCTACGAAGCTCAAATCATAAACAACCCACTTGCAAAAAGTGGTATACATGTCGCAAGTGTGCCAGATATACGATGGAAACGCCGTGACATAAAGTCAATATCCCTACTAGCGCAATGTTGGGCAAAAAACGAAGCAGCAAAACAAGGCGCATTTGAAGCTATAATGATAGAAAATGGAGTTGTCAGCGAGGGTTCAAGCTCAAGTGTTTTTATCATAAAAGATGATATTTTGATAACTAAGCCACTCTCAAATGAAATTTTACCAGGCATAAGACGCAAAAACTTACTCGAATTTGCTGATAAAATTGGTCTAAAAACTGAACTTAGGGATTTTACACTTGATGAAGTTTATGAAGCCGACGAAGCATTTATAAGCGCAGCGACTCTTATACTTTTGCCTATCGTTCAAGCTGATGAGCACCTAATAAATGGCGGACAAGTTGGCAAACACACAAAACAGTTACGACAATTATACGAACAAAAATTTGTCAACGAATCAAAGTGAAAGAAAAAATTTTAATAAGCGCTTGTTTGCTTGGCACAAACTGTAAATACAATGGCGGCAATAACTTAAAGCAAGAGCTAATGCCAAACCTAGAGGCGCTAAAAGAAAAATTTGAACTAATAGCACTCTGCCCTGAAGAGCTTGGTGGACTTAGTACTCTAAGAGAGCCTGCCGAGATAGTAGGTGAAAAAATAATTACAAAATTTAGCCACACAGATGCAAGTGAATAGTTTTTAATGGGTGCGAAAATATGCGTAAATATAGCTCAACAAAATGGCTGCAAAATAGCAATCTTAAAAGAGCGAAGCCCAAGCTGTGGCGTTTATCAAATTTATGATGGGAGCTTTGGTAAAAGACTAATTGTGGGGCAAGGATTAACAACAAAAAAGCTAAGCGCTGTAGGAATTAAAATTTACTCTGAGGATGAGATATGCAAAGTGATCTAGCTGAAGTCGTATTTAAATATCTTATACTAATAGCTTTAGTAGCACTTGTATTTTCGCTTGGCATAAGTGGCTTTATGTTTTATCAAGGCAAATACAGCGAGTTTTTAATACAAACACACGCTATATCTGGAGTAATGCTTGTGTCCATATCTCTTATACATGCTTACATCAAAAAGAAAAAGATCAAAAAACTTACAAGTGAATTTGCAAATGCTTTGCGAGGCAAAAAAGTTGAACTAGAATGCAACACAACGCGTTTTATCGAAGCATTAAAAGATGTTAGAGTAGATGAGCTCAGTAAGCAGTTTAATGCAGATGTGGAGCAAATTTTAAATGATGGCGATATAAAAGTAAAAAGCAAAAGTCAAACATTGCAAGAAATTTGTAAAGCAAACGATGAAAAGATGTTTTATCTATTTGTGGTTTTGATGGAGGGAATTTTTAAGCCCGATAAGACTAACCATAAATGTGGCACTAATAACTAAAAATTTATACTTTACAAGATTTATTTTTTATAAAAGCTAACTTTTATTTTCTGTATTGGCTTAGAAAGAATGAGAAATTTCGCTCAAAAAATTGAGCGAAATTTTGGTATGTTATAGACCCTCAAATGGATTTGAAACTACATTATCGCGATCAACTATATAAGGTATGATAGCCGCATGACGAGCACGCTTGATAGCTTTTTCAACCATCTCTTGATATTTTTTAGATGTGCCTGTTAATCGGCGTGGCATAATCTTAAATCTCTCAGATAAACAATACTTTAAAAGTGAAGTATCTTTATAGTCTATAAAATCAATCTTAGCCTCTGTAAATTTGCAGTATTTGCGTGAATATTTTCTTTTTTCTGCCATTTGTTATCCCTTTTTAAAATGGTATATTATCTTCGTCAATATCGAATTTATCGGCATTGACATCTACTTCTTGAATTTTTTCTTCATAATAATCATCGTTTCGCTGTTTATTTGGCTGGTTTTGGGCTACTCTTTGCTGGTTATTTGAGTTGTAGCTATTTTGATTACCGTAGTTTTGTGAATTATTTTGGTTACCATAGCTGTTTTGCTGTGAATAGCCGCCATTTGAGCCATAACCGCCCTGATTATTTTGATTAAATCCACCTTGATTTGAACCACCGCCCAGCATCTCCATATTTTCAACGCTTATGCTATGTTTACTTCGATTTTGACCATTATTGTCTGTCCATTGATCAAATTTTAAGCGTCCTTCAACAAGGACTTTTGAGCCCTTGCTTAAGTATTGATTTGCTATTTCAGCTTGTTTTCCAAAAAATGAGATGTCTACAAAGCATGTCTCTTCACGCTTTTCGTTGTTTGCAGTAAAACGCCTAGTAACAGCTATCCCAGTGTTTCCTATGGCAGCGCCACTTGTAGTATATCTTAACTCAATATCCCTAGTTAAATTTCCTACCAAAACAACTTTATTAAACATCTTTTATTCCTTTAGTTTTCTTCTGAAAACGCTATTTCTTCACTTTTTTCAGCTTTTGGCTCGCGTGGTGCTCTTGGCTCTCGCTCTTTTCTTACGATAGTTTGCTTTATACCTTTGCTCATTCTATCCCAAGCAGCTATCTCACGCTTGTTTTCATATTTAACACTTAAGAATCTAATAATATCTTCTGTAATTCTTATATTTCTTACTAGTTCCGCAAGAAGTGCTGGTGGAGCTTTGTAGTAAATAACAAAATATGTACCGCGCTCATACTTTTGTATAGTATAGGCAAGCTTGCGTGTACCCATCTCGTCTATCCTAGCGATCTCGCCGCCATTTTTAGTAATAACCTCTTTTACGAAGTCAACTTTTGCTTTAGCTTCTTCTTCTGTAAGCGTTGGCTTAAGAATAAATAAAAGCTCGTAATGTCTCATGTATTCTCCTTATGGATTTCGCCTGTGCCTGGTGGCATAAGCAAGGATGTTTGCCAAACGGCAACTGGAGATTGTACTCTTTTTTTACTTAATATTTGCTGTTGAGATGATATTTTGGATATTTAGAAGCGATGTAAGCAAGTAGGTATTTTTATCTATTTTGCTATTGGTTTTTAGCTCAAATTCAGCCAAATTTAAAGCCATAAAAATATCCTTATAACTCTTTAAATTTATAGATAAACTCTGCTTTTTTAGCGCCTCTTCAATATTTTTTGGCGGAGCATAACCAAGGGTCTCTTTTATATCAAAACGCCCGTTTATTTTTACATGAGCATACAATTTAAAAAGTCTAGAAAATGCCTTGTAGAGTGAATTTATTAGTAAAATTTCATTAAAATTTACATCTTGCTCATATGCAAAAAAGTCATTTTTTATATCTTTTAGCCCTATAAGTTTTGCAAAAAAATCATCAAAACTAACGCTACCAAGCCCAAAAACAAGCTTTCTTACCATATCTTGTTCAATATGTGTATTTAAGCTGGCAAGCTTATTTAACTCCGCAGCTGCAAGATATAGATCTTCATTTTGTATTGCATAAAGCTCAAAAAGAGCGTTGCGAGTTATATTTAGCCCTATTTTTGAAGCATTTTTGGATAAAAGCTCTACCGCCTCTGATGGATTGCTTGGCTTAAAAAATCTAGCAAAATTTACTCCAAAAGTCTTTTGTGCATCCATGACAATTTTCATATCATACTCATAAAACTCATAGACAAATTTCTTGTCTTTATCAGCTTCGCATATGCTTATAAGCTCTTTTAACTCTTTGGTTGGAATTTTTCTATCAGTTTTTATATGAAGTATATTTTCGCCTCCAAACAAAGAACTTTCGGCTAAATGAGACTTTGCAAGAGTAAAATCATACTCATCAAAATAAAGGCTTAAAACATTACTATCATCATTTGAGTAAATAGCTAAAATTTCCTTTGCGAACATCTCTATTTGATACTCATCGGCACCAAAAAGTAAAAAATAATTCGCTTTAAAACCAAAGTTTAGCTGACTTTCAAGCTCTCTTCTATACATCAGAACTCTTTTTTTCGAGCTTTCTTACCACTTTGCCAACTATCTTTGCAAGAGCTATGTCAGACTCTGTTATGCGTACTATAACTGGAGTTAAAAGCTCGCAACCAAAGCCTGTGATAAAAATTCTAGCTCCCTTTAGCTCATCATCAAGCCTAGCCGTTACCACGCCTTGATTTTCACTTATATAGCAACGAAATTCTTTTCCGATATTTTGCGCCGCCCAGCGTGCAAATTTACGATCCATAAAATCATATGCCACTTTATCTGCTTCACGCTCTAGCTCACTTAGAGTAGCACATGTGCTTTGAATATTTAAAAGCAGATAATTTACGAGCCTTTCATCATTTTTAAGCCCTGCTTTTAAGATTCTATGCAATATCAAATCAGAATAACGCCTTATCGGACTTGTAAAATGTGTATATCTATCAAATCCAAGACCAAAATGTCCCAAATTTTCACTACTGTACTCAGCCTTTTTTTGTGCCTTAATAATAAGCTTATCTATCTCTTCACGGTTGCCCAGCAAGTCAGCTTGAGCTTGAACCTTCCGTATCAGCTTAGCAAGGTCATTCTCATAGGCAACATCTATACCAAGCAAGGCTAAGTCTTCAAGCAAATTATAAATTTTCTTAAAATCTGGCGAAGCATGATTCCTAAAAACTCCGCGTCCTATACGCTTTGCAGCGGCTTTGTTTGCAAGCAACATACAGTCCTCAACAAGCCTATGAGAATCGCTGTCTGTCTCAAAGATAGTCTGCCTTGGCATACCTGCCTCATCAAGACTCATTCTAAGTTCGCTAGTACGAAAGTCAAAAGCATTTACAAGGCGTTTTTTTCTAAGCTTTGAGGTAATGACAAAAAGTGGTTTTACCCAAGAAATTTCGCTATCTTTTTTACCGTCTAAAATTTCATCTATCTCATCATAGTTAAAGCGTCTTTTTGAGTTTATGATAGCTTCAAAAAGCTCCTCTTTAACGACATCTAAATTTTCATCAAGTGAGATTTTAAAGCAAAATGCAAGCCTATCAACATTTGGCTTAAGCGAACATATATTTTCACTCAAAGCTCGTGGCAACATTGGTATAGCAATATGTGGAAAATATATAGAAAAACCGCGTTTTTTTGCCTCACTATCGATAGGAGAATAGGCGTTTACATACTCACTTACATCGGCGATAGCAACATAAATTTCACGCTTTTTGACATCAAAATATATCGCATCATCAAAGTCCTTTGCATGAACTGGGTCAATAGTAGCAAATTCCAACTCTCTTAGATCGACCCTATCTGGATAAAAGCTAGCCTCGACACTATCACCCCAAGCCAGCGCCTCATCCTCGCAAGCATCGCTAAATTTATCATTTTTATTATAGATAGCAAGTGAAATTTTCTCATCGCTCAGCGGGTCGTTTATATTGCCTAAAACCTCTGTAACCTCACCATTTATGTTGTTTATCTTTAGCAAAGTACCTATAGGCAGCTGTTTTAGGCTCTTTTGGCTGGCTCTTAAGGTTGTACTAAGTCCAGTTTTTACATTTACGCCAAGTATAGCTTGTCCAAAAAATTTCGTATAAACCACACTTGTTTCGTTCGCAAGCTTTAGGCTCATGATTACCTTTGCGCTCTCACGCTTTTTTTTGGTTCGTAAAATTTTGGCTAAAACTATATCACCATAGTGGGCGTTATTTAAATTTTTATTTTCTATTATTATGTCTTGTTTAAAGCGTGGGTCAAACGGCGTAAGATAACCTGTGCCGTTTATACTTATATCAAGTCGCCCACAAACAAAACCATCATTTAGATAAAAGCTTGCTTTGTGCTGGCTTACAGCTTTTAAATTTTCAAGGTTGCGTAAAATTTCCCTATTTTCGTTTGAGATCTCTCGCTCTTTTACGCCATTAAGAAGGGCGTAGAGAAATTCCTTCACAGATTATCTTTTACTTTTGCAACAGCCATTAAAAATGTATCGTGGTCAAAACCATACTCATCAAGCAGCATTAGCGAATTTTGGATACTTGTGTCATCAAGCTGACCAAAAATATTTACTGCAGTTTTTACCACTTTTAGGGCTTTTGCATATTCGACTATGTGTTTTGGAGCCGCATCTGGGTCATTTGCAAACTGTATAGAGCCAACAAGCTCGCTCTCAAGGTTCCATTGTTCGAAAATTTTAGCAGTTATATCCTCGTTTGTAATGCCAAACATATTTGTCTCTATTGTTGCAAGGTCACTTGGATGAGTTACATTTTTTAGCTGATCTTTAAAGTCATTTATCTTACCGCTTTCACTTATCTCGTTAGCCAAAACTATCTTACCAACCTCTATCATAAAAGATGCTGGAGAGAGTATCTCAAGATCTTTT
This sequence comes from Campylobacter suis, assembly GCF_905120475.1. Lineage (NCBI taxonomy): Bacteria > Pseudomonadati > Campylobacterota > Epsilonproteobacteria > Campylobacterales > Campylobacteraceae > Campylobacter > Campylobacter suis. The sequence continues at coordinate 792,547 of NZ_CAJHOE010000001.1, forward strand.
GGTTTAATTTTAGAATACCAGTTATACATAAGCGCATTTTGCATTATAGAGATACTTAAAAAGTCATGCGATGTGATACCATAAGGCTCTAAATTTATACTAAAGCTCTTTTTAATAGCACTTGAAAGAGCAAAACCACGGATGGTAGCCATCCCAAAAAGTGATATAGCTCTAGATATAGCTGTTATCTCTTTACTAAAACCATAGAGCGGAGAATTTGCTGAGTGCAAGATGTTTGCAGTAAGCATAGGGTCTTTTTCGATTATCTTGGTTAGATCACCAATAGAACTGTTCTCGTCTGCGCACAAACGCTGAATTCTTACAACAGTATCATCAAGCGGTGGCAGTGTCTTTATCTTAGTATAAATAGAATCATTCATTATTTTCAGCTCTCATTTTTATAAAATTTATCGGCAATTGTATCAAAATTGCCTTGTTATAAAACTTAAAGTGTAAATTTTTATCTCTTTCAGCGTTATTTTTGCTCTTAAAATGTATAATCGGTCAAAATTTAATACAGGAGAGAGTATGGCAGTAAATATTTACTATGATAAAGATTGCGATTTAAGCTTGATAAAAAGCAAAAAAGTAAGCATCATCGGTTTTGGTTCACAAGGACACGCACACGCTGAAAATCTGCGCGACAGCGGAGTTGGCGTAACTATCGGTCTTAAAAAGGGTGGCAGTAGCTGGGCTAAGGCTGAGGCAAAGGGCTTTAGCGTAAAAGAGGTAGCAGAGGCTACAAAAGACGCTGATGTAGTTATGATACTTACACCAGATGAGCATCAAGCCGAAATTTATAAAAATGAAATCGAGCCAAATTTAAAAGATGGTGCTGCACTTGCATTTGGGCATGGATTTAACGTGCATTTTGGACAGATCAAAGCTCCAAAAAATATTGATGTTATCATGATAGCTCCAAAAGCACCGGGTCACACCGTAAGAAACGAGTTTGTAAAAGGCGGTGGCATACCTGATCTTATCGCGGTTGAGCAAAATGCAAGCGGCAAAGCAAAGCAGATCGCTCTAAGCTACGCTAGCGCGATAGGCGGCGGAAGAACTGGTATAATCGAAACAACATTTAAAGATGAGACAGAAACAGATCTATTTGGCGAGCAAGCTGTTCTTTGTGGCGGTCTATGCTCACTTGTAAATGCTGGCTTTGAAACGCTTGTAGAGGCTGGTTATGAGCATGAGATGGCTTACTTTGAGTGCTTGCACGAGCTAAAACTTATCGTGGATCTAATGTATCAAGGCGGTATGGCTGATATGCGCTACTCTATCTCAAACACAGCTGAGTATGGTGATTATGTAAGCGGACCACGCGTGATAAACGAAGACAGCAAAAAGGCTATGAAGGAGATTTTAAAAGAGATACAAAACGGCACTTTTGCTAAAAATTTCGTACTAGAAAAAACAACAGGCTATGCTAGAATGAACGCTGAGCGCGGGCTAGCCGAGAGAAGCTTGCTAAATCAAACTGGCAAAAAACTTCGCGCTATGATGCCATGGATAAGCTCAAATAAAATCGTAGATCAAAGCAAAAATTAATTTGGCTAACAAAAAATCTACGGCACCAGCCAAAAAACGCTCGAGCAAAGGCAAAAAGCCTGCGCTTGGGCGAACTAAAATTTATGTTGCACTTTTACTTTTTGTTCTGTTATGTGCTGGACTTTTTTATCTTGCACTAGATAGCAAAAAACCAAATTTAACCGAACAACCAAAACAGCAAAAATCAGAGCAAATCAAAGCCGTAAATGTCGCAGAAAAGATAAAAAAAGAGCAAAAAAATGTACGAGAGGTTATAAAATTTGACAAAGATGAAAATCTAAGTAAAATTTTCCTTGACCCAAAAAGCATAGACGAAACGCATGCACTCTCGCAAAAACCAAAACCAAAAACACCAAAAGAGCAGCCTATTAAAAAACTGCCTAATGATAAAGTTTTGGATATAAAACCTGAGACTAACGCAACAAAAGCACAAGATATTAATAACACAGAGACAAATCAAAGTAAAACTTACACGCCAACAGAGCTTGATGTCATATTTAGTGACAAGCTAACGACTGATGATTGGCGCAAAATATCCATAAAATCAGAAGAAAATTTAACAAAACCTGCAACACAAGCCGAAAAAAAGCCTGAGCAAAAACCACTAAATCAAGAGTCACATATAAAAGAAAAAGCAGAAAAACAAGAGACAAAAAAACAAATTCAAAAAACTAAAGACCAAACCCAAAACACAAAATTTAGCGAGTATAAAACAAAAAAACAAACTGGATCAAAATACCTAAATACAGGCAAGCCGAAGCTAGCCATAGTTATAGATGATGTCGCGACACATGCGCATGTAAACATGATGTTATCAACTGGACTAAAGATGACGCCATCCATTTTTCCTGTCTCAAAAAACTACCCAGACACCAAAGAGATAGCCAAAAAATTTGGCTACTTTATGATACATCTGCCTATGCAAGCACAAAACTCAAGCAACCAAGAGCCAGAAACTCTTTTGGTAGATGAAAGCTCTCAAAGCATAGAAAAGAAGATAAGAAAAATCCGCGCCGACTTCCCGAAAGCAAAATTTATAAACAACCATACTGGCTCAAAATTTACGAGCAACTTTAACGCCATAAATAAGACATTTGAGATACTACAAAATCAAGGCTTTATCTTCATGGACAGCAAAACCATAGCCTCTAGCAAGGTCGAACTGGTTGCAAAAAATCATAAAGTACCCTACTTTTGTAGAGATGTATTTCTTGATGATACAGACAGTGTTTCTAAGATACAAAAACAACTTGAACTAGCTGTGCATATCGCCAAAACAAATGGTGTTGCTATCGCCATAGGTCATCCGCGAAAAAATACGATAGCCGTATTAAAATCAGCAAATGAACTACTTAAAGATGTAGAACTTATCTATATCAATGAAGCTTATGAACTGCTTAAATAATCAAATTTTTCCGCACGAGCTAAAAAGGCTAAAAAATATCCCAAAAGAGCTTTTTTACAGCGGAAATTTGGAGTTGTTAAGCCTGCCAAAAGTAGCAGTCGTTGGCTCAAGAAAAGCGAGTGTTTATACAAAAGAGTGTGTTAACGAGCTTTGTAAAACGCTTGTAAATTTTGGTATTTGTGTAGTTAGTGGGGGTGCTATAGGTGTTGATATAGCCGCACATAAAGCATCTTTACCTTGTACCATTGGTGTTTTTGCAACTGGTCTTGATACCATATATCCACCATCAAACACAAAAACTATAGAGCAAATTTATGCACAAGGTCTTGCATTAAGTGAATATCCAGCTAAAACACCTGCTCTTGGCTTTCGCTTTTTAGAAAGAAACCGCATAGTTGTAGCTCTCTCACAAGCCCTTGTCATAGCACAAGCGGACTTACAAAGTGGCTCTATGCAAAGCGCAAGGCTAGCAAGTGAGCTTGGAGTACCGATATTTGTCCTGCCACAGCGTATCAATGAAAGTCGTGGCACAAATAAACTCTTAAGCGAAGGTAAGGCAAAAATCATAGATAACTTTGAAAATTTTGCTAGCATTTTTGGCAAAAAAAGTGAAATTAAAACTCAAAGTGATGAGATTTTAGAATTTTGCAATGGTGGCATTTCACTTGATATGGCGCTTTCAAAATTTGGCGATAAGATTTATGAGTATGAACTTCTTGGCAAGCTTGAGATAAAAAATTTACAAGTAAAAAGCATGGCATGACAAGCACAAAAAAGATCAAAATCATCGCACTAGACATAGGTCTTAAGCGCATAGGTATGGCATTTTCTTACGGCGAAGTAGTCTTACCTCTTACACCCATACTTCGTAAAAATCGCAACCAAGCCGCGCGAGATGTAAGTGAAGCAATAAGACAAAGAGAAGCTGAAATTTTAGTTGTTGGTGTTCCGCTTGGGGGCGCGAGTGAAGATGAGATGAAAAGGCGGATTAGCCATTTTGTATCACTTTTAGAGTTTGATGGGGAAATTTTTTACCAAGATGAGGCGCTAAGTAGTTTTGAGGCAAGTGAGCTTACAAAAGATGAGCGAGATGGTAAATTTGACAGCGTAGCTGCGATGATAATATTAAAAAGATACATTAATAAAACTAACAAAGCGTAAAAAACAACTACGATTTTTACAAAAAGTATTAGCCTAAAATTTCAAATACAAAATACTCGCAAACTCCTAAGCTTCTATCCTGAGCCTTAAGTATCGCCGCTTTTGCTATCTGCTTGCCACCTAAGGGCTGATATGTTTTTAAAAATCCCTTTGGCAAAATTTTAAAAAGTTTTATAAAAATCCACTCTCCAAGCCTAAATTGAGCTCTTTTACCATCAATCAAAGGCGCTCTTACAATATGTAGAGCTTTAAATCTTAAACCCCTTATCGCGTCCTCAACCTTGCCTTTTGTACAAAGATAGAAATTTTTTGAAGTAGAATTTGCATTTGGAGCAGAGATTAGGATAAATTTTTGAACACCTGATATTTTAGCAACTTTTGCGATTTCAAAAGTATATGTAAAGTCTACCTTGATAAAATTTGCACGAGTTTTTGCCTGATTTATAGTAGTACCAAGAGCGCAAAAAACCTCATCTACGCCATATAAACTAAGTTCTGAAATTTTTTCAAAATCAATAACCCTTGTTTCAAGTTTGGCGCTAGAAATTTTAATCTCTCTTCTAGCCCAAACTATAACTTTGTCATATCTTTCATCGGCTAAGAGCTGAAGTAAAATTTCACGCCCAACCACACCAGTTGCGCCAACAACCAAAGCTGTTTTCACAAATACTACAAATCCCCAAATAAAGCTTTTAAATCACGAGTCATGCTATTGCCATCGCTGTTTGTTTTTGCACCGCCAGCACCGAGCTCATTTAACTCTATCTCATAGCCAGTTAGCATGCTTGCAAGGCGGATATTGATGCCAGCTTTACCTATGGCCTTACTTTTTTGATCACTCACAAGGCTTACTATAGCCTTTTTGTAATCGATCTTTACAGAGCTAATAATGGCTGGACTCATCGCACGAGTGATAAAGATGATAGGCTCGTGAGAGTACTCAACAACATCGATATTTTCGTTTTTTAGCTCCTTACTTACAGCATTTATACGCACGCCTTTAGTACCAACGGTAGCACCAACAGCGTCAATGCTAGGAGAAACTGACATTATCGCCACTTTTGCCCTCTCTCCAGGTATGCGCGCACTACCTTGTATGACAATACCACCATCTTTTATCTCAGGCACTTCAGCCGTTAAAAGTGCCTCAAGAAATTTAGGGGATGTGCGAGAAAGTTCTACTTTTATGCCCAAATTTTTATCACTATAAACTTTTCTAATAACCGCTTTTACAACATCGCCCATCTTAAATTTTTCACCTTTTATGCGGTATTTACGCGGTAAAACTGCGCGAAGCTCATCTACTTCGATAAAGGTATTTTCCTGCTCATCAACACGCACAACCGTTCCAAAAACAACATTTCCAACCATCTCTTCATATTTTTGAAAAATTTTCTCTTCAACAAGTCTTTGTATATGAAACTCAAGCTCTTTATGAAGCGTTTGAGCAGCTGTTCTACCTAGGTTATCAAGGCTTAGCTCATATGTGAGTTCATCTCCAACTTCCACGCTTCCGTGAATCTTTCTCGCCTCACTGACGCCTATAAAATGTTCGTTATCTTCGCTTAAACGCTCATCATCATTTGCTAATATCAAAATTTTTTGATAAAGCTTTAAATTTTTATTAGCATCAAGGCTTACATCATACTCGTAATGCTCACCATACACATGTCTTGCAGTATTTATCAAAGCACGCTTTACACGCTCTTTAACATCATCTATCTCAAGCCCTTTTTCGTTTGCTATAGACTCTATAATATCTGAAATTCTTTCCATTATCTCTCCGTTGTTGACGATAAATTTTGGGATTTAAATCGTGAAGTTTGATAATTATACAATTTTGTTACTAATAAAAAGTTTAATGTGCTTTTTATTAGCATTTTGATATACTCACGAATTCAAAAAGTCAAAATAAGGATAAAAAATGGAGTTAAAACTTGCTAGAAACGAGATAGACGCAAAGCCAAAAGCTATCTCACTTGATAAGATAGAAGCTGCCGTAAATAAAGAGGGACAGAAAATTTTTTACTTTGATAAAGAAAATAGCCACAAACAGCTTATAGCCCTTGTTGAACACTTTGAAGAAAAGGGGCTTAGTGTGTATCACAGAACGGTTAAGTACGGACTTGATGACAACGACTATATGTATGAAGTTCATATATTATAATGGCTAAAAAACTATTTATTCAGACACTAGGCTGTGCGATGAATGTCCGCGATAGCGAGCATATCATCGCTGAGCTAAAAGATAAAGATGACTATGAGCTCACAAATGAGATGGGCGAGGCTGATCTCATACTTATAAACACTTGCTCTGTGCGCGAAAAGCCTGTGCATAAGCTTTTTAGCGAGGTTGGGGCATTTGAAAAAGCTAAGAAAAACGGCGCTAAGATCGGTGTTTGCGGATGTACGGCAAGCCATCTTGGGAGTGAAATTTTTAAGCGCGCACCTTATGTTGATTTTGTGCTTGGCGCTAGAAATGTGAGCAAAATTTCAACTGCCGTAAAAACACCAAAATTTATCTCAACTGATATAAACTACGATGAGAGCGACTACGCATTTGGCGAGTTTCGTGGCTCTCCGTATAAAAGCCATATCAACATCTCAATCGGTTGTGATAAAAAATGCACCTACTGTATCGTGCCACACACTAGAGGCGATGAAATTTCAATCCCTGCAAATCTTATAGTAAAAGAGGCGCAAAGAGCTGCCAAAAGCGGTGCGAGCGAGATCTTCTTACTCGGTCAAAATGTAAATAATTATGGAAAAAGGTTTTCAAACTCGCACGAGAAGATGGACTTTTCAGATCTTTTGGTAAGGCTTAGCGAGATTGATGGCATTGAGCGTATCCGATTTACTAGCCCACATCCGCTTCATATGGATGATAAATTCCTAGAAATTTTTGCCAATAATCCTAAAATTTGCAAGTCCATGCATATGCCACTTCAAAGCGGAAATACAAAGGTATTGCGCGAAATGAAGCGCGGATATACAAAAGAGTGGTTTTTGGACCGCGCGCAAAAACTTCGCTCGCTTTGCCCTGATGTAAGCATCTCAACCGACATCATCGTAGCTTTTCCTGGCGAGAGCGATGAGGAGTTTGAGGATACGATGGATGTGATAGAAAAGGTGAGGTTTGAGCAAATTTTTAGCTTTAAATACTCTCCACGCCCGCTTACGAAGGCGGCTGAATTTACAAATCAAATCGATGAAAAAGTAGCCTCCGCACGCCTAACACGCCTGCAAGCGCGCCATAATGAGATACTTGATGAGATAGTGGCGGCGCAAAATGGCAAGGTGTTTGATGTTTATTTTGAAGAGCTTCGCGCAAACGGCGGTGTGGCTGGGCGTAGCTTTAATAACTTCTTAGTTCAAGTCCAAGGTAGTGAAGAGCTACTTGGCAAGACGCTAAAAGTCCGCGTTGATAATCCAAAGCGCATGGTGCTTTATGGCGAGTTGGTTTAAAAAATTTAAGCTAAATTGCGCTGTGATTGCGATAAATGCGCTGATTTGGTTTATATTTTTGACCTGCAAAAAAACTTATACAAATACCAAGCTCCCGCAAGATGGCTGTGTCGTTGTATTTTGGCACGGTCGGCTTGCTTTTATGAGCTTTGCATACTTAAGATACTGGGGCAAGGACTTTGGCGGTAAAAAGGCTGGCAAGGTCATCATAAGTGATCACAGAGATGGCGAGCTAATAACAAAAATCATAAAATTTTTTGGTATCGGCACCATCCGCGGAAGTAGCTCAAGAGGCGGTGCAAAGGCGCTCATCGAGGCACTTCGTGAGATAAAAAATGGCACCGATGTCATCATTACGCCAGATGGACCACGCGGACCAAGACATAGCGTGGCTGATGGAGCGGTCGTGATAGCACAAAAAACCAATCGTGAAATTTACGCGCTAAACTATGAAGCAAGCTCATTTTGGGAGCTAAAAAGCTGGGATAAGATGATAATCCCAAAACCATTTTGCACTATAAATTTCAGTCTCTCAAAGCCATTTAGTGTGGCTGATATGTCACAAGATGAGGCAAAAGAGCTCATTCAAAATAAGCTGTGGCTAGCTAGCGAGCAAGATGGCGGAAAAAGTGCCTTGCAAAATAAAAGCGACTTTGTGGCAAACCTTAAAATTTGGTGGGCTAAAAAAGCAAAGAAGCAAAACGAGCAAAGCAATGAGAGCTAAAAATTTAGCCCTTATTTTAGGCATATCGATTGTTTTACTATTTTCATTTTTCTTTGCGACTAATGGCTCGTACCAGCTAAGTTTTAAAGCAAGATTTTACGAAAGTATCGGAAACTACGAGCAAGCCTTACAACTAAGCAAAGAGGCACTTAGCATTGATGCATATAATAAGATGGCAACCGCAACACACGCAAATGCTACGAACTCACTAAAATTTGTAACCTACATATCCCAAGGCAACGAATATCTAAGTAAAATTCGTGCAATGAGCGATAAAGGCGTAAGCAAGGCGGATAGAGAGCGGATAAAAATCATGTGCGAGATCATGATCGATGATTTTGTAACTCTTACAAGTGTTTACACAAGAGATGATGAGCTGCGTCAAAATGCCAAAGATATGTATGAAAATTTTCTAAAGCTAAAAAGTGAACTTTTTAAGGATTAAGCTTTCGTGAAGCCTCATAAAGCTCCCAAGCATCAACTACTTTTACAGGGCTTAGCCTGCAAAGAAGTCGCTTATTTGACTCAGTTTTTACCCTTGGTAAAATTTTACCGCCAACTTGCACGCAGTATCTAGCTGTAGGATCATCTAGTTTTGTTAGACGCTCCTCTAAACTCTTTTTTGTACAACCTGCAAAAATCACACACACTATACAAAGCAAGAAAATTTTTATATTTTTCATTTTTTATCCTTTTATTAATGAGCAATAAAATAGCAATTAAGTAACTTCATGCATTTTAGACATAGCTTAATTTTTGCACCCTATCCTTTGCTGCAAGGGTTATCTCTTCTTCATAATCATAATACTCAAATGTCGCTCCATGCTGCACGCTACCGTTTAATATATCGCCGCTTTGGCGGTTTTTTAGGTCAAGTTCAGCTATCTTAAAACCATCAATCGTTGCCGAAAATTCAGTAAGTCTTGCAGGGATGGCTTTAAGTTTTGTATATAAAAAACAATACCCCTCACCGCCGTTTCTACCAACACGACCACGCAACTGATGAAGCGTAGCAAGTCCAAGCCGTTCAGCCCCAACAACTAATATCGTACTAAGTCGCGGCAAAGATATACCTACCTCAACGATCGTAGTAGCAAGTAAAATTTCACCCTCATCACGAAATTTAGCTAAAATTTCCTCTTTATTTTTATCTTTTCCATGCGTTATAAAGACATTTTTAAAATTTTTAAGCCAAAACTCGCTTGCCTCACTCAGGCTTTGATAGTTAAAATTCTCACTACTTTCAACAAGCGGATAGACGATGATGGCTTGCCTGCCCTTTGCTATCTCTGAGCGCAAATGGCTTAAAAACGACAAAAAGTCCGCATTTTTAATGACTTGCGTTCTTATATGCTTTTTAAAAGGAATTTCTCGTAAAAAGCTATAACTCACCAAAGATGAGTTAATAAGCGTAAGAGTGCGAGGTATAGGCGTGGCTGAGAACTGAACAAAAGTAGCCATACGGTCACCATCTTTTACAAGCTCTTCTATCTTTGCGCGCTGTGCTGAGCCAAAACGATGTTGCTCATCAACCATAACAAGTGGAGCTTTTGGTAAATCAGTATAAAGCAAAACATGGGTGCCGATTATTAAATTTGCGCTATCTAAGTTAGAATTTTTTTCGCCACTCTTTAACAAAACAACACGCATAAACTCTGGTAGCAGTCGCACAGCCTCACTATAAAGCTGCTCAGCCAAGATACTTGTTGGAGCCATCAAGACAGCTTTTTGCGGATAAACACTAAGAGCACCAGCAAGCATAACGATAGTCTTTCCGCTACCAACATCTCCCATCACCACTCGCCTCACAGCGTGATTGTTTTTTAAGTCTGTCCTTATATCGTAAATAGCCGAAATTTGGTCATTTGTTGGACTAAATGGCAAATTTTTTAACCACTGCTCAATCTCAAAAAGCTCCACTTTTTGATTTTTATAGACTAGTTTTTTTGAATTTAGTTTTTTTATATAGTTAAAAATTTCTACAAATTTTAAAACATTCGTATCAAGCTCACCACTTCTTAGCTTCTCAAGCAATAAAACAGCATTTTCATCGCCACCATGAAGCGATAAAAGATATGAAATTTCTAAGCCATTTAGACCTTCATCTATTAAATTTTGCTCATTTATATATTTTGCGATAATTTTTAACAGCTTCTCATCTTTCATATCGCGACGAAATTTTGGAGTGATAGTGCCAGTTTTTGTGATGATTTTTGGATTTGTAAGCTGCCAAGCTCCATAAGCATAGGCGCAAGTACCGCTTAAAATAAGCTCTTTATGTACTTTAAAGGCACCATAGTGCCAGCTCTTTGCGTGAAATATAACTATCTTTATCTCACACTCCCAAGTCTTGCAAAAAGCACTAGCTACAAGCATGCCACCATTTGCACGCCGCAATGATGAAATTTCAGCCTCAACGCAAACCATGCCTTGTCTTGGGCTTTGCGTAAGAAAACTGCTTTCAAAATTTTTTGGTAGACAAAGTGCTAGGTCAAGCAGGCTAAATATACCAATGCTTGCTAGCTCTTCACGGTCTTTTGGCTCAAATTTCATTTTCCATCAAAAAGCACACAAAAGCTTAGCTTGCCTATCTCGCTGTGTGATGAGATGAAGCTATTTAGCTCATCTTGTGTTAGTTGCTCTATCTTTTTAAGCTCTTGGATAAATGAGCCAAGCTTTTCGCCCTTATAAAACTCATCTTGAGCTATATTTAAACGCTTAAAAAGCGTTTCTAAACGCAATGGCAATGAACCAAGTAAAAATTTCTTTGCTTGCAAAAGTTCAGATTTACTTACACCATTTTTAATAAATTTCTCAAATTCTGCCCTTACTACGCTTATCGCTTCGTCCTTGCTCTCATTTTTAGTTTGCAAATATCCAAAAACTTGCGTACTAGAAAGACCATAAATTCCTCTAGCATAAGCCGCATAAGCAAGACCACGCTTGACGCGAATTTCCTCCATTATACGCGATCCAAAGCCACTTTCTCCAAGTACGAACATCGCAACACTAGCCTTAAATCTCTCATCTTTAGCAACATTAAACGGCGAACCAAAGTAGATATAAGCTTGTTCACTTTGCTTTGTGATAATGCTAGTTTCGCACTTATCGCTCGTTTTATAAATTTCAAGCTCGCGCTTAGAGCCAACATTAAGCACGCTTAAGGCACTCTTTAACTCATCAAGCTCATCAGCTTTTACATCTCCACCAAAAACTATAAATAAATTTGAAAGATCCATATGTAAACTCAAAAACTCACTTATATCTTTTAGTGAAATATCTTGTAAACTCTTGCTTGTGCCAATAGTTGGCTCAGCCAAATTTGTGCCATTATAAAGCATTTTGTAAAGCCCGCATCTTGCTAGATAGTCGTTGTCATTTTGGTTATTTGAGATCTCACCAAGCGTGATGGTTTTGCACTTAGCAAGGCACTCATCAGTTAAATTTGGATCGCGAAGCAACTTTTCTAGCGAACTTAACGCAAAAGAAAAATGCTCTTTTAAACAGCTAATATCAATCCCAAATGTCTCAAATCCAGCACTCACATCAAGGCTTATCGCCCTGCTCTCAAGCTCTCTAGCAAAAGCTACCGAGCCCATTGTTTTCGTGCCTTCATTTAGCATATTTGCAGCCAACCTAGCAAGTCCTGACTTTTTATTTTTGCACGCACCGGCTACTTTAAAAACAAGCTTTAAATTTGCCACTTCAAGCGAATTTGAGCTTTCAAAAACAACTGGAATTTCTATATTTTTTACATTTAAATTTAAAATTTTCATCTAAAATCTTTCTAAAATATCATAGTTTGTGTTGCGCTTTGCTGGCTTTTCACCAACATCTCGTATCAACTCTATCATCTGAGCCTGATTCATTCTAAATGCTGCGCCAGCTGCTTTTACGACATTTTCTTCCATCATGGTGCTACCAAGATCATTTGCACCAAATTTAAGTGCCAACTGACCAACATAACTACCCTGCGTAACCCAACTACTTTGGATATTTAAAAAGTTATCTAAAAAAAGTCTTGATACAGCTAATAGGCGCAAGTAACGGTTTGAGCTTTGCTTAGAAATTTCAGGATGTTTTGCCATAAGCTTTGTGTTTAATCCCTGAAAGCTCCAAAGTATAAATGCACGAAAACCGCCTGTTTCATCTTGTAAATTCCTAATATGATCCCAATGCTCAACTATCTCGCGCGTAGTCTCAACAGTTCCAAACATCATAGTTGCAGTAGTTTTTATATCAAGCTTGTGCGCTTGTCTGTGGATATCTAGCCAAACAGTGGTATCACACTTTTTTGGAGCTATGATGTCGCGTACTCTATCGCTTAAAATTTCAGCCCCAGCACCTGGCATAGAGTAAAACCCTTTATCTTTTAAGCGCTTTAAAACCTCTGTTACTGAAATTTTAGAAACTCTTGCTATATAGTCTATCTCAACCGCAGAAAATCCGTGTATAGTTATGCTTGGATAGTTTTTTGTGATAAACTCCACGAGCTCCTCATACCACTCTATTTTTAATCTTGGGTGCACTCCACCTTGAAATAAAATTTGTGTCCCACCTATCTCTATAAGCTCCTCTATCTTTTTACCAATCTCCTCAAAGCTAAGGACATAGGCATCTTCCTCTTTTGCATGACGATAAAATGCACAAAACTCGCAATCCACCCAGCAAACATTTGTGTAGTTTATATTTCTATCAACAATAAATGTCGTAGTGCCATCAGGATGTAGCTGCTTTTTTCTGTCATAAGCCATGGCACCAAGCTCGTGAAGCGACGCATTTTCTATAAGATCAACCGCTTGCTCTATACTAAGTCTATTCAAAATTTTCCTTTTACTTTTTATACAAGTTTAGCAAAAAATGCTTTAAAATTTTAGAAAACATCAAATATGTTTAAAAATTTTTAAACATATTATAGGTAAAATTATCCAATGGCTTTGCCATAAATAAATCTAAAGGATAGATATGAAAAAGTTTGCTTTAAGCGTTTGTGCTATTTTATTTATCGCTGGTTGTGCTACATCTCATCAGACTCATAAACACCATGAGATGAACACTACTAACGCTAGCTGTGGTTGCAAAAAAGGACATCATCACCATCATCATATGCACGGAGCCATGATGCCTGTTCCAAATGATGCGACCCATAAAGATGTAAAAGCTGGCACACCTATGCCAAACGATGCAACACATAAAAATTTAAAAGCTATGCCACATGACAAAAATCACGCCCATATCAAGCCAGGACAAAAAATGCCTTGCGATATGGCTCATCAAAATGCTGGACTTTGCACAGTAAAATAAGATGACAACTAGCCCAAAATTTTGGGCTAGTTTTTTATAATAACTTCATTGCCTTTTGTGCCTAGGATTTCTACTTTATCTCCGTTTTTTAAATCCAAATTCGGATCAAAATGCCAAAAAGTACCCTTAAAATATACCATATTTTCTCGCACTTCCCCAATTCCGCTTTGAGTTAGAAACTCAGCTTCAAAACTCTCTTTTGGCTTTATCAAACCAAGCATTCTTTTTCTAAACAAAAAAGCAAAAACAACTGCCAAAGTCAGAGAATAAAGCAAACCAAAATACCAAGCAAAGTCGCCAAATATCACACTTATGACGCCAGTTACAAAAAATCCTATACCACAAAAAAATAGGTAAAAAGATCCAAATGCAAAAATTTCAGCTACGCCCAAAACAGTGCCAATAGCCATCAAAACATAACCGTTAATCATCATTTTTTAGAACCTAAAAATTCTTTTAAAACACTCATAGAGCCTATCATCTCGCTAGCTTCATAAGGGACTAAAATTTTATCCTTTGAGCTATTTTTAGCAAGCTCATTAAACGCCGAAACTCTATCCTTAGCAAGCAAAAACTCAGCAGCCTTTGCGTTACTAGCCATACTAGCGTTTATCATATCCATAGCCTCTTTTTGGGCTGTTGCAAGGGCTATTTGCTCATATTTTTTAGCATCAGCCATACGCTCTATCGCCTCAGCCTGAAGTACCTTTTCTTGTTTATTTGCCTCTGCATTTCGTATAAGTGCCGCCTTATCAGCCTCAGCTTTTAGCTCTATTGCACGCTTTTCACGCTCTGCTTTCATCTGCATATTCATAGCTTCCTCTATGCCAGCAGGCACTGAAATTTCAGAAATTTCCACACGCATTATCTTTACACCCCAGTTATTTGCAGCATCGCCTAAAGCTACCTGAAGTGCTGCATTTAAACGATCTCTTGAGCTTAAAGTATCATCAAGATTCATAGCCCCTATCTCGCCGCGAAGCGTTGTCATGGCTAAATTTCCGATAGCTCGCTTATAACTTTCAACATTATAAAGCGCCATTTTGCCATCAACAACCTTTAAAAAGACGATACCATCTACACTGATATTAACATTATCTTTAGTGATAACTTGCTGCTTTGTTATATCAACAAGCTGCTCTCTTATAGTTATAGTCTCTCTAATGCGATCAATAAACGGGATAATGATGTGAAAACCTCCATCAAGAACACTGTGAAATTTACCTAGTCGCTCGACGATTAAGATATCAGACTGGGAAACTATCTTTATAGCACTTTTTAAAAAAACTATAAGCAAGATTACCAAAACTACCAAAAATACGACAACTGACTCATCTACTTGCATTTTACTTCCTTATTATAAAATTTTTGTTATCATATCACAAATTTTCATCTTTTAAAAGGAATTTAAAATGAAACTAACCACCAAAATGTCGCTTACATTTTTTGCCTTATTGTTTACAGGATGTGCAATAAGCTCACCTGAGCCAAAAATTTGTGATACAAATGGTAAATGTTTAAGCCAAAATGCCTTTGTTGCAGGAACTTATAAAGCCACACTTGTTTGTGCTGATTGCAGTGGTATAGACGCTATTTTGGTGCTCACAGAAGATAAAAAATTTAACCTTGAATACGCTTATCAAACTTCAGATAATGAAAAAGAGCAACAAAGCGGAGTCTATGAAATAAAAAATGACATTTTAACCATTACAAATCTTTACAAAGAGCAGCAAAAATTTAAGATAAAAAATAATGAATTAATCCCTTTAGACAGTGATGAAAAAAGTTTAACTAATGTGCAAAATAGCAAAAATAGCTATAAACGCGTAAAATAATATGTAAAATAATGCGTAAAATTTTACTTATTTTTATATTTTTTTTATTTTCTAATGCTCAAAATTTAATAAAACAAGACTTGAATATACCTATTCGTCCAGCTAAAATTTCAAAAAATAATGAGCTAAAAAGTTACAAATTCAGATACTTTGGAAGCTATGTAAATAGCGAAACTAGCGAGCTTTTAATCATAAAAGAAAATGATACATTTATCCTTGAAAACTTAAAAACCGCTCAACAAGAAAGTGGAGTATTTAAACATAAGATGAATGAAATTTTTTTAAATGGTAAAAATTTTACAGCCCATAAAGATCACATCGTCTCTAAAAACGGGGAATTTTATACAAAACTTTACCCGGTAAAAGATGTAAAAGGATATAAAAATGAAAGCAAAACCATCATATTTACCCCATTTAATGACAAGGCGATAGTTTTTATAACCAAAAATGATGGTGAAATTTTAGAAAAAGAGCTTGAATTTAGAGATGGTATTTACTATTTTAAAGATGATAAATTTCTATTTTTAAAACAAAAAGCTTTCGTTAAAAATGCCAGCTTTACAGCCTTTGATATAACTTGGACGATAAGTAAAGGCTCAGTAGGAAAACTAAATAAAAACTCAAGCCATCAAGATATCATCAAAATCTTTGGTGCAAAAAACATAAAGCGAAATAAAGAGCAAAAAGATGCTGCAAGCTATGATATCTACAACGCAAACTCAAAAATTTTAAGCTATACTATATTTAATAATAAAATTTCAACCATAAAAACACAAAATAAAAATTTTAAAACCACAAAACATATAGGAGTAGGCTCTAGCTTTAGTGAGCTAAAAAATGCCTACAAAATAAAGCAAACTTTTATAAATAAAGATAAAATTTTTATCAAGATAGATCCTGAAAATATTATCTTTGAACTAGAAAATACTAGCAAAAAATCAAAATATATCCCGCTAGACGCAAAGATAAAAAGTATTACTATAAACTGGCTATAACAAATGAACGCATATATAAATTTACTAAAAACAAATAAAAATTTTATGCTTATAAGCATTATCCAGCTTATTTGCTACTTTGGTGCATGGTTTTCGCATACTGGTATCTTTACTATGCTTATCGAGCTAAAAGCTCCAGTTTGGGCTATAACTATAAGTGCAGCCATGGCTTTTGTTCCGGGCATTATTTTAGCTCCTTTTAGCGGAGTTTTAATCGATCGCTTTAAAGCAAAACCTATGCTTATAGTGATGATACTTTTTGAAGCCATAAGCGTTTTAATGCTTGTTTTTATCGATACCCTTGAACTTTTATGGTTGCTTTTAACACTGATATTTTTGCGTATGGGAGTTGGCGGGATATACTTTCAAGTTGAAATGAGCTTACTGCCAAAAATTCTCACCAAAAGCGAGCTAAAACTTGCAAATGAGATACACTCTATAATTTGGGCAGTATCTTATAGTGCAGGCATGGGTCTTGCTGGCTTTTACATACATTTTTTTGGCGTAAAAAGCGCGTTTGTGTTTGATTTTGTGCTTTATTTGTTTGGATTTTGGCTACTTTTAAAGCTAGATATCGCAAATATCACCACAAATTTACACCAATCAGTCTTAAAAATGCTAACCGAAGGCTTTACCTACATAAAACAAAACCGCCTTATTTTACACCTTATCTTGCTTCATGCCTTTGTTGGCATAACCGCCTATGATGCACTCATAGCACTTTTAGCCGATAATACATATAAAGGAATTTTAAGCACAGCACTAGTCATCGGGCTTACAAACGCCTCTCGTGCGCTTGCTTTGATGTTTGCTCCGATGTTTTTGAGTAAATTTATAAACAACCAAAATGTCCATCTTTTTTATATAGGCCATGGGGCTGGCATAATAATCTGGGCGATCTTGCAACAAAATTTCTATCTTGGTTTTATCGGTATGTTTTGTGCTGGTTTTTTTACCTCTACCCTTTGGAGCTATACATATACGCTAGTTCAGCAGCACTGTGATGAGAAATTTTATGGTAGAGTTATCGCTTATAATGATATGTTTTTCTTGGGCACAAGTGCGGCTATTTCAGTTGGCATAGGCACGCTTTTTGAGCTTGGATTTTCACTTTTTAGCATTACGATTTTTATGGGTTTGCTCTTTTTTGCTGGAGCGATATATTTTAAGGTGGTTAAAAACCGCTACAAACTTTAGAGCTAAATCTATCTTGCGCAAGCCTCATTCACGCCACCAATGCAAGCTTTGGTAAAATACTCCCCAGCCCTATCCTTCTCACCTTGCAATAGATAAAACTCGCCAAGACTTAAATTTGCAAGCATCTCGCCAGCTTGTGCTGACAGTTCGTAATATCTAACCGCTTTTTTGTGATCTTTTTTGTCCCCATACCATTTTCATACATATATCCAGCCATGCGAAGTGCCTTTGCATTTGCATTAAATCCAGCCAGTTTAAAGTAATGAAGGGCTGCTGCATAGTCGCGACTGCCAGCATAGCCCTTGATATTATAAACACCCATCATATACATAGCCTCATCATTTCCGCTATCAGCCTTATGTTTAAAGATATTAAGTGCGCTGGCATATTTTTTATCTTCATGAAGCTTAAAAGCCTCTTTTAGCTCGGCTATTTTTGGATCAGTTTGTTCTAAAATATCTTCTTGCACAAGCTCATCTTGGGTTTTTTGAACCATAAAACAGCCAGAAAAAACTAATAAAAAGATAAAAATAATAAAATTTTTCATCGCAAACCTTACTAAAATTTGGCAAATTTTATCTAAAAAATCTTAAATCAATAGAATTTAAAAAGCAAATTTAAGATAAAAATGATATTAACTCAATATAATTATAAAAACAATTTCACCCAAAGGAACAAAAATGGATAGAATTGCACTTTTAACACAACTTGGCTACAACAACGATGAGGCAAATTTGTCAAAACTTGAGAGAATTTTTAACAACACCGATGGATTGAGCGCACAAAGCGTTATAGCATTAAGTGATCATCTAAAGCCACATCTTTGCTTTGTTGCCATGAGCGGTTCAGTTGATAGGCTAAAGATAAAAAATACAGCCACTGTTGCCGAGATAAAGAGTGCGGTTGATGAGATTATTGCAAAATGGGCTGAGAAAAACAAGCTAAGCCTTGAAAAAGTAAACGAGAAAACTTACTATATTTTAGGAAAATAGATGAAAAAATTTTTAACCCTTTTTATATTTTTACTATTTAGCGGATGTTCTTTGACAAATGTCTATGATGCAAGGACTAAGCAAACTCCAAGCACTATACCAACTGAGCAAACATCACAAGAGCATGAGGCAGATGAGCCTTTAAAAGAGACTCAACCAGAACAAAATGTTACCCAAGATAAACAACCTATAGATAAAATAGAAGTATCACGCAATGCCGTCACCCTACTCTTGCCACAATGCGAGCAAGGCGATATGAAAGCCTGCAACGACCTTGGGGTAAATTATGAATTTTTAAGCGAAAATGAGCTAGCTTTTCAAGCCTACAAAAAGTCATGTGATGGTGCTGTTGAGATAGGCTGCGCCAACCTTGGAAACATGTACGAAAATGGCAAAGGAACAAAAAAAGACCCACAAAAAGCCATAGATATCTATAAAACATCTTGCAACAACGGAGGCTCGCTGTCTTGCTATAATTTAGCAAATATCTACCGCAAGGGCGAATATGTCAAACAAGATTACTACGAGGCACACAAGGCGTATAAAAATGCTTGTGATCTTGGCGACATAACAAGTTGTGCGAGTATCGGTTCGATGTATGAGCTAGGACTTGGGGTTACAAAAGATGAAGCAAGAGCACATGGAATTTATAAAGTTGCTTGCTACCGTGGTCTTGAGCGTGCCTGCTCTCATATGAAGCGACTTGGGATAAAGCTGGGCATTAGATAATGAAACTTAAGTTTATAACTCTTTTCTTTTGTCTCATTGCCTTTAGTGGATGCTCGTGGCAAAGCATTTTGACATTTGGGATTATAAAAAGTGATGAAGAAATTTTAGAAGAAAAGGCTAAACTAGAGCTAAAACAAAATGAGCAAAAATGCGAAGATGAGCGTGATAGCGTGATTTGCAACAATGTGGCTGTCGCTCATTCAAGCCTTAAAAATTTTGAACTAGCTGCGAAATTTTATGCACTATCTTGCGATCTTGGGCTAGCTACTGCTTGCTCAAATTTAGGGCAAATTTATGAACACGGATTGATAGATGAGAAAAAAGATAGCCAAAAAGCACTTGCTTATTATAAGCTTGGTTGCGCTAGTAACGATGGCGTTGGGTGCTATAATCAAGCTATGTTAGTTTATGTGCAAGATAGACAAAATTTTAGCCAAGCGCTTGAACTTTTTAAGAAAAGTTGCGAGCTTGAATATAAACAAGCATGCGTTTTACTTGAAAATTTGGGCAAATAATGGTTAAATTTAATTCTTTTTAATGCGTTTTTGGATAATATAAACAAATTTTTAACCTTTGGAGCGGTATGGCTTTTTCTATTCGTAGGCTATTTTCTAACCTTTTTCTAAGCGTTGTGATAGAGGGGACGGAGTGCGTATTTTATGGGCGTGTCTTTAAAAATGGCAAGGTCATAAAAACTCTAAACGCAAAATTTACAGACATAGACCCATACAATATCGATGACAAAGTAAAGCTATATGTGCAACGCCAAGAAGATAGCTTTTACGCAGTATATATCGCACTTTTTTATAATGATAGCTTTCAAGGTGCGCTTCCAACCCTAAAAATGGATGAATTTAAAAAATTTAATATAAAAAATGACGGAGTAACGAGCCTTGGTATAGCTGATGAGTTTAGCATTTATGCTGATATTTTAGGTATCTCAAAAGCTCGTGATGCATTTGGCAAACAAAGCATAGATTTGCTTTACTCGCCTATCGCCCTACTTTATACGCAACTTTTAAAGCGTGGAATTTCTGAAAAAACCACCCTTTATATCTATAACCATCAAGATAGTGCAGCTATAGCCATAGTGAGCGATCAAAAGCTAAAATTCGCGACATTTTACAAAATCGACAAGATAGAGCAGCAAACGCCAACTGAAATTTTTAAAGAGGAAAAAATTTCAGATATTGAAGATCTAATCATCAAAGAAGAGGAGGAGATAAATTCTCTTGATGATTTCAAAAGCCTTGATGAGCTTTTTGATGATGGCTTTAAACAAGAGGAATTTGAGGATCTAAACTACGACATAAATATGCCTGCTTCAAGCGATGTGGCGGTCTCTGTTACAATATTTGGTAAAGACATGAATATGTTTAAATATATTACCTCAGCGATAAAGGAATTTTATAAAAACCCACTTTATAATGGCTCATTTGTCGAGCAAGTCATTATATTTGATAACGCTAAAACAAGTGCAACATTTTTGCAATACCTACAAGCTGAGCTTTTAGTCGAGACTGCGGTATATCCAGTTGATACCCTGCATATTATGAATGACCTTATGTGTGAAGAGTTACAACTATGAGTTACAGTTTCATAAAACCTGAGCTAAGACCGATACTAAGCACCTTTAGCCGACTTTGGCTATTTTTAATAGGTGTTCTTTTTGCTTTACTTGTTGTGCTAAATTTTTTCATTATATACAAAAATTACGATATAGCGCAGCGTATACAAAACTATACATCTGAGCAGATTAGACTTACTCAAGAAAGTAATCATATAGACGAGCTGGATGCAAATTTGACTGCTAAAATAGAGGCTGCCAAAGGAATTTATAGCTCAAACAACCTTTTAAAACAAAGCCTTCATAACCTTTATGACCTAGTGCCTGATAGCATAACCTTAGAAGAGGTTACAATGGATAGAACATCGCTTATAATAAGAGGCGTAACGCCAACAAAAGATGTCTTTAACCAACTTTTAGCCTCGCCATTAAGATCAATATTTACAACTTCAAATACAAGCTTTTATCAGATAAAAAATGGCTGGTACGGCTTTGTTAGTACAAATAAGCTAGAAAAATCAGAGGGTTATAATGAGTAAAAGAGATACGAGCCTAGAAAAGATAGACCTTGTAAAGCTTTTGCTTTTTATACTTGCTTTTATCATTATCTGCTTTATTATGATATTTGGCTTTATCATACCAAACATCAAGGAGTACCGCAAGCTAACACAACAAAATAGCTCCGTGATGAGTGCCTACTCAAAAGTAAAGCGTATTCATGATAAAAAAAGTAAAGAGCTTGAGGGGCTAAAAGAGGGAAATGTCTTTATCATCAAGTCTTATGACACGATGTTTGACAAAACGAAATTTATCCAGTTTGCATCTAAATTTTTTGACAATGTAAAGCTGACACCGATCCCAGATGCAAGCAGTACGCATGAGTTTTTCTTGTATGAGTTAAGCGTTGTGACCTCTATAAAAACACCGCAAAAATTTTATGACTTTCTAGAAGCCTTAAAGCAGTACGAAAGCATAATAAAGGCGGAGTTTCCTATACAAATGAAAGGCGAAGGCGAAAAAATTCTCACTACTTTTAACATTAAAGTTTATGGTCAGAAAAAGTAAACTAAACTAGAGATTTATCTTCATTACAAACAGTTTTTATGCGCAAATTTGGGGCCATTTTACTAAATTTTATAAGATCTTCGGTATATTTTACATTTTGTGGCAAAAGAGAAAGTGAAATTTTAAATATCTCAGCAGCAGACAAGGCGTCACTAAGCGCCCTATGATGTTCACTTTGTATATTAAATTTATCCTTTAAAACACTAAGCCCATAACGCTCTGAAGCTATGGTACGCCTTGCTAGCTCGATCGTACAAAGCTTTCTGTTTAAAAGTGTACCAAATCCGCACTCCTTCATAGATTTTGCCACAAATCCATAATCAAAATTTACATTATGCGCCACAAAGATGGCGCTCCCCAAAAATAGACGAAACCGCTCCATTACAGACCTAAGACTTGGCGCATCAACAAGATCAAGCGTGCTTATACCAGTTAACTCTGTGATATTTTCAGGGACTTCTGGCGCAAAGATAAAGCTTGAAAAACGAGCTGTTTCAATGCCATTTCTTAGCTTAACCGCTCCAAGCTCGATAATCTGACCATGAGTAACTCCGCCCGTACTTTCTATATCTACCACGCAAAATTCCTGCTCACATATAGGACGAAGCCTTGTTTTTAACTCTACTTTTCCTGCAAATTTTTCAACATCAAGCCCAAGCATACGCCACATATCAATATCGCTCACATCAAAGAGCTCATCAAGCTCATTAACTCGCGATGCTTTTTGTGTAAATTCTTCGTACCCTAGGTCTTTGTTTGCAAGAAGTGAGAGTAAATTTTCAAATGAGTTCTTCAAAACTCAAGCTTTATCGCGCGGATCGCCTCCGCATAAGAATTTGATGAAAAGATATAGTTTCCAGCTACAAGTATATCAGCGCCAGCCTCTTCAAGTTCAGGAGCATTTAGCCCATTAACCCCACCATCAACCTCTATAAGGCACTTTGCATTTTTACTATCTATCAGCGCTCTTAACTGCCTTATCTTATCTAGCACGCTAGGTATAAAACTTTGTCCGCCAAAGCCTGGATTTACGCTCATTAAAAGTACCATATCTACTTCATTTATGATGTATTCAAGGCTTGAAACTGGAGTGTGCGGGTTTAAGACTATGCCAGGACTGACCCCATTTTTGCGTATATGATCGATTAGCCGCAAAGGGTGCTTTTCCTCTTCTATATGAAATGTTAAAAATTTAGGCTTTAACGGCAAAAAAAGATCTGCAAAAAATGTGTTATTTTGAACCATTAGATGTATATCTAGTGGCTTTGTTGCCACCTTTGCAACGGCATTTACTACAACTGGTCCAATAGTTAAATTTGGCACAAAATGCCCATCCATAACATCAATATGAACCAAATCCGCCCCAGCCTCACAAATAGCCTCTATCTCAGCACGCAAATTTCCAAAATCAGCCGACAAAATACTCGGTGCTACATACATCATCTTCCTTTTTATCTACTTAAAAATATCACTCCAAGCTCATCATCTGCGCTTTTTATCGTAGAAAGCGCTCCCTTGGTTTTATCATCATAAAAGAAATTTTGTATAAAAATCCTAGGCATGCCAAGCTTAGCTTTTATACCTTTTGACATTAAAAAGTATAAAATTTTATCCGTTATTATACTAAAAATTTTTGTATAAGAGCTAACGATAGAGCTTTTTTCACTAGAATTTTCACCAAAAAAAGCACAAATAGCCTGCATTTTTTCTAGCTTTATGCCAACCAATAATCTCATACCAAGCTCTTCATAAAATATAGCACAGCCAAAAACCATCTCGCTTTCAAAAACTGGCAAGGTCGCTATTTTGGTATTTGCCAAAGATATTTGATCTTTATAAAACGGTACAAACACATCAGCCACTATGCCCATAACAGACGGCAAAATGTCGATAATATTTTTAGTCACACTTCTGGCCAAAAACTCGTGTGTATCGTTTTTTGAACGATATAAAACTGTATCATCATTAAAAAAATCACCGATATTTTGATAAAGTAAAATTCCAGCCGAATACAAACTCATCACGAGCTCAGTCGACATGTTTTGCTCTTTTACACCGCAAACACAAACTAAGCCACCGTACTGGGCGGTATTTTTCGCAAGTTTTAACATAAAATTTGCACCATGAGCATTAAGTCCTACTGACATATTTACCCAAAAAACAAAATATTCAAACCCACAAACAAGTAGCTGTTCATGATAAATGGTATCAAATTTATTAATAAATTCAGTATCTATCATACCATTTATTTTATAGATAACGACTCCATCTTTAAAACAAACTTTAAAATCAAATTTTTGCACAGTAAGGTGTGTAGTTGAGTCTACAATATATTTTGCATCTTTGCTTCTAGCTAAAAATTCATCTCTATCAGAAAATGAACCAAACTCATATCCAAGCTCACCAAGCCTTGAAGCAACAAATTCTCGCTGCTCGATACGCTCGTTATAAAGCAAAATTTCACCACTTTTTACATCATAAAATTTTTGTGAATAAAAAAGTCTAGCCAAGTCTTCACTGGCAAAAAGTGAGAAATTTATAAACTTTGCACAGCTTTTTATAAAAAAATCGTGCATAATCCCATCATAATCACAAATAGCCACGCTTATATCGTGCTGCTTGGCTAAATTTTTTAACTTATCAATTATAAAAGTCATCCAGCCAGGAGAAAACAGCACAACTTCTTTTAACGAAAGCAGCATACATTTTGTATTTTTAGCAACAATAAGTGCCACATCCTCATCATCTAGCCAGTCATCATTTGTAAGATCCAAAAACCCAACAGGCCTAAGCACCACAATACCATCTGAAAATGTAAATTTCATTGTAGTGCCCTTTTAAAAAGTGCCGCATCTTGTAAGCTAGGTTTTTTGCTAAAGCTTAAAATTTTAGTTAAGTTTGAATTTGCATACTCTGGCCTACCAAACCTATAAAGAAGCAACATCTTTAAATACTGTAAGATTTCACTATTTTTTTTAGTATCAAAACCAGCTAGAGTGCAAATAACTTCAAAAATGTCAATATCGTATAAATTTTTAAATGCATCATAGTAGCTCATATCAGAAAGTGCCAGTATCTGACCAAGCCTTTCTGCCTCTTTTTCAAAGGCATGCTCAAGCATAAAAACTACTATAAATGTATAGCAAACAAGATTTAAATTTATCTGGTCATATTTGCCTAAAAATTTAAGAATTTTTTTCCACTCCACAAGAAGTTTTGCATTTGTTTCAACAAGTTTTATCGCGCTAAGGGTTACTATCTTTCTATTTTTAGGTATCTTTAATAACACACAATAAAGCACAACAATGGCACTCATTATCTGCTTATCCATACTCTTCATAAGTGCTGCTGGATTGCCATTTTGTACCGCAATATCACCAAAATCAGCCGAGCGAAGAACAGCCAAGAAAAAGGCGGCGAAATTTTTATCTTTGGTTACAAAATCTGCAAAACCGTCTAAATTCTCCTGATTTAAAGTGCTACTATATTTATTTATATTATCAGAAATTTTAGATAATTCTGCGATTATTTGCTCTATATCTTTTTTATCCAACATACTCGCTCAAACTTTATTTGATAATTTATGCCGCATTGTATCTTTTATTTGATAAAAAATCAACTATATAAATTTTATATATTTAAGCGTTTTTTTTGGTTTATTTCGCTATCATCAGCCAAAAATTTTGTTTTTAAGGAAGATATATGTCAAGAAGATGTGATATAACAGGCAAAGGCGTTATGGTAGGCAACAATGTAAGCCATGCCAACAACAAAACTAAAAGAAGATTTTTGCCAAATCTTAGAACTATCCGTGTAACATTAGAAGATGGTAGTACAATGAGAGTGAAAGTAGTCGCTTCAACTCTAAGAACAATGAAAAAACAGTCAAAATAAGGCATAAAAAGAGGAATTTATGGCTTTTTTAACAAGGCTAAAAAAATTCCTCCAATGGCAAAGCACAAGCAAGCCAGAAATAAATCTCAACACAGAACTCTACGAACAGCTAAGACCATTTAGATTACCGCTTATTTCAGTTGTTTTAATGATGCTCTTTGGCACATTAGGCTACATCTTTACAAGCAACTTTACGCTTATGGATGCCGTCTATCAAGCCGGGATGACATTTACAACCGTCGGTTTTACCGAAGTTTCAGAGATAACGACGGCTGGTAGAATTTTTACTATCGTATTTATCTTACTAGGATTTTTAACATTTACCTTCTCTATAGGTATCTTGGTAGAAGTCTTAAAAAAGGGCGCACTTATTAGCGTCTTAAAGGAAAGACACATGCTTTATAAGATTGCAAGATTAAAAAACCACTTCGTTATTTGTTATCACAATCTCTATACGATCGAGCTTAGTCAGCAATTTCGTGAAAATCACATACCCTTTGTAGTTATTGACGACAGAGATGATATAGCTGAACTAGCTGAAAAACACCGCTATCCATACTTTATCAAAGCTGAGCCGCATACTCAAACAGCCTTTTTAAAAGCTCATCTTTCAAGTGCAAAAGGGCTAATAACTTTAAGCTCAAATATCGCTGATAATATCGCCCTAATAGCTTCGGTTAGGCTATACGAAAAAGAGCTTAAAAGGGATAAATATAAGCCATATTTTGTGATGTCAAACTCTGACAATGAAAGCGATACTGAGCGACTGAAAAAGCTTGGTGCAAATAGTGTTGTAAGTCCATCAAAGCTTGTTGCGCAACGCCTTAGCGCTATCAGCGTGCGTCCAGATATGGAAAATTTGCTCGAGCAATTTTTATACAAAAAAGACTCGCCTATCGACATAGAGGAAATTTTAGTTCCAGAATACTCTTGGGTAAGGTTTAAGAGGCTAAAAGAGACAAGACTTCGGGAGATAACAAATGCTGATGTCGTAGGCATTTCAGACGCAAATGGCAAATTTACAGCTATGCCAAACGGTGAAACACTCATAGGTACAGGAACAAGACTTTTGGTTATAGGAACAGCCGCTGGCATACGCCTAACAAAAAGAGTTATAAAAAGTAAATACAAACCAGACGAAGCAAAATATGTCTGATACTAAAAAACCTTGATAAAGCAATATTTATCAAAATTCAAAAAGGTCTGCTTAAAAAGAGACCTTTTTTAGTATCGCAAAAACCACGACACAAACTATAAAAATTCCAACAAGTAAGACATAATCGCTCATAAAAACCTCATTTTTTATTAAAACTATGCTATTTTATCCAAATTTATCATTTTTTGCAAAATTTTCTTATATTTTTAGTGCTTTTTAGATAAAATGAAAATAAAAAGGATAAAATATGGCTCAACGCCTATTTATAAACAGGGAACTTAGCTGGCTTCGCTTTAACAGCAGAGTTTTGGCTCAATGTGAGAAAAATTTACCCCTTTTAGAAAGGCTAAAATTCCTAGCGATCTACTCGACAAACCTTGATGAGTTTTATATGATTCGTATTGCTGGGTTAAAACAGCTTTTTGCCGCTGGTATCACTGCAAGTGGTAGCGATGAGCTAAGCCCACTAGAGCAACTTAGAGAAATTCGGCGCTACTTGCATGAAGAGCAGCTAAAGGTCGAGCAAATTTATAAACAAACAAAGACCGAACTTGAACATTCTGGACTTTTTATAAAAGATTATAACGAAGTTACAGATACGCTAAAATCAAAATGCGATGAGTATTTTTTCTCAAATGTCTTACCAGTCATTGTCCCCATAGCAGTTGATGCCACCCATCCGTTTCCGCACCTAAACAACCTGAGCTTTTCACTTGCGGTAAAATTAGCCGATAATACACATCCAGAAATTTTAAAATATGGAATGATACGAATTTCGCGTGCCTTGCCTCGGTTTTTTCAAGCTAGTGAAAATGTCTATGTTCCAATTCACACGATAGTAGAGCGTCATGCGGAAGAAATTTTCCCAGGCTACAAATTACTAAGCTCGTGTGCTTTTAGGATAACAAGAAATGCTGACATCGTCATCGAAGAAGAGGAAGCAGATGATTTTATGATGATGCTAGAACAGGGCTTAAAACTACGAAGAAAAGGGGCTTTTGTGCGTATGCAAATCGCTCAAAATGCAGATGAGGATATACTTGAGTTTTTAAACTCACACATGAAAATTTTCCATAAAGATATCTACTTTTCAAATATCCCACTAACCCTAAACGCCCTTTGGCAAATAGCCTCAAACAAGGATTTTAGCCATCTTAACCTACCTCCTTATGTACCAAAAACTCTTCCGCCATTTGGCGAAAATATCAGTATGTTTGATGCGATAGACAAAGAAGACGCCCTGCTTTTACACCCATATGAAAGCTTTGATCCTGTGGTAAAATTTATCAAAGAAGCCAGCAAAGATCCAAAGGTCATCTCTATACGCATGACACTTTATAGGGTTGATAAAAACTCACCCATCATACAAAGCCTAATAGATGCAGCAAGTGATGGCAAACAAGTAACAGTAATGGTTGAGCTTAAAGCACGCTTTGATGAAGAGAACAACTTGCACTGGGCAAAGGCACTTGAGGAAGCTGGAGCGCATGTGATTTATGGCATAACTGGCTTTAAAGTGCACGCAAAAGTAAGCCAAGTTATACGCCAAGCTGGAGACAAACTAAGGTTTTATATGCACATTGGCACTGGCAACTACAACAGTAGTTCGGCAAAAATTTATACCGATGCTAGCTTGTTTACAAGCAGTGAGGAATTTGCTAACGATACGACAACTTTTTTTCATATCCTCTCAGGATACAACAAAAACCGTCGCCTACAAACTATGAGCATGTCTCCGCTTCAAATAAAAGAGCGTATCATAGAAAAAATTCGCACCGAAGCCTCAAAAGGCAAAGATGGTAGGATAATCGCAAAAATGAACGCTTTAGTAGATTCAGACCTTATAACAGAGCTAAGCATAGCTTCAAATGCTGGTGTTCAGATAGATCTTCTTGTGCGTGGGATTTGCTGCCTTAGACCTGGCGTAACTGGAAAAAGCGAAAATATCAAAGTCCGCTCGATAGTAGGCAAATACTTAGAACACTCTCGTATATTTTATTTCAAACATGCAGAGCCAAAAATTTATATATCAAGCGCCGACTGGATGCCAAGAAACCTGGAGCGCCGACTAGAACTTATGAGTCCCATACTTGATAAACGCTTACAAGAACGGCTTTTAGAGTTTTTGGAGCTTCAGTTAAGTGATAACGAGCTTGCCTTTGAACTAAATGAAAGTGGTGAATATATAAAGGTAAAAAGTGATGGAAAAAGTATAAATAACCATGAAATTTTAGAAAACTATATGGGAAAAATTTACAAATCACTCAAAAAAGATACCGACAAAGCCAAAGTCGATCTAGTTGCTACAAATTTCTTAAAAGAGAGTTAAAACTGGCGGGAGTTTCCCGTCAGCCACATCACGCTCCAAGTGCTTTTCTAACAGCCTCGTTCGCCATCATGATGTTCCATTCTGGCTCCCAAACAAGATCTATATCACACTCATTTATACCATCAACTCTAAGCACAGCGTCATTTACCCAGCTAAGGATAAGCTCATGAAGTGGACAAGCACGAGTAGAAAGTGTCATCGTCACCTTACCTTTATCGCCACTCACTTCAACATCATATATAAGCCCCAAAGACACTATATCAAAGCCAACCTCAGGATCAACTATCGTACTTAGTTCTGCGTAGATTTTATCTCTCATTTTCTGCTCCAAATTTTGTATATTTAAAGAAATTTAACATATTAAATGCCACCAAAAAAATACTTATAGTTAAAAATAAAACCGCCAAATTTGCACTAAAAGCATAAGCGATAAGTGCTAAAATGTTAAAACAAAGTGCTGCATAAGCTGGCTTTTTAAGTATCATATTATCTAACAAAGGCACCTTTGCCTTACCTACAAAAGGCGAAACATAGTGATACCAGATAAGAAATGGCGCTATCTTGTAAAGATGTCCTACTATAAAAGGATATAAAAATCCATATATCAAAAGCCAAACAGCAAAATTTGTTCTACCAAAATAGACAAAAACACAGGCTACCACTAACGAAACTAGCGATAAAACAACATTTAAATTCCAATAATCCCACGCCTTTCGCACACGCTTTTTGATTATAAGTCCTGCCTGAAAGATAAAAGCAAAAAAACTTAAGGCAATAAGCAAAAGTGAAATCTCAAACTCAAAACAAAGTAAAACTCCAGCCAACACAAAAAGACAAAGCGAAATTTTACTAGCCAAAAAACTCACATTATGAGAGAGTGCAAACATAGGTAGCAAAACGCTAGCCACGCCAACGATAATAAAAAACACAAAGCCTAATACAAAATAAACATGCAGTCTTAGTAAAATTTCAAAATTTAAACTCACCGCTCCCGCAAAAACCATTACAAGCAAAAAACCAAGCATAATGCCAACAAGTAAATAAACACTAGATATAAGTAGCGCAACTTGCGCAAATGAGCGTTTTTTGCTTATAAAAAAGCTCAAAAAGTATGTCACGCCAAAAAAACAAAGTGAGATAAAAAGCAGTGCTCCACCAGCATGCAAAAGCCCTATTTTGGCACCTATCATACCAAAACTTAAAAGTATAGTACCAGCGCAAAAAATAAATAAATTTATAAATGCGCCCTTGATGCTAAAAAACGGGCTTTCTAAAATTACGGAAGTAAGCTGATATAGTGCTCCGATAATAATACTCATCACAAAGCCAACTAAAAAAATATGTATAAAACCAGCCGTATTAAAAGCTGTGAGCGTGTCAAAGTCTGCTTTAAAAAAAGCAAAAATGCTTAAAAGCAAAAACAAAACTCCAGCTATAAAATAACCACCGACCAATCTAAATGGTGGCGCAAATGTATTTAAAAGCATGAGTTATCCGTGGCAAACTTGCTTTGTGTCAAACTCTTTTATGCCAGCACCATCTTTTAGGCTAAAAGTTAACTTAACCTGCTCTGCATCTAAATTTTCACGCTCTATGTTAAAATTTGACTTTATTTTTGGGATAAGTCCGGCCGGGAATTTATGGTTTATCATTACAACTTTTGTATGTTTATCTTTTACAAAATTTAGCGCAACCATAGCATTTACCATCGGCTCAGGTGGAACACAAGAGCGTGAGTCAAAGCCAATTATCGTTATATCTTGGTCTATTTTTTTATAAAATTTAACCGTAGCGCCATCGGCATCAAATTCAGTAAATCCATCAAAAAAATTCATATATTACCCTTTGAAAATAATTTCAGACAATTATACTCTTGAAATTTTAACGAAACATTGATTAAGCTCAACAAAAAAACTAAATTTTAGGAAAAACATAAAATTTTTGAAATAAAATCCATATTGAAAGTTTAAGAAGTGGCGCAGCGGACGGGGCTCGAACCCGCGACCTCCGCCGTGACAGGGCGGCATTCTAACCAACTGAACTACCGCTGCACCTAAAATGGTGGTCGCTATAAGACTCGAACTTATGACATCCACCTTGTAAGGGTGGCGCTCTACCAACTGAGCTAAGCGACCAAACCTAATAATAATTAAAAAAAATGGCGACCCTTAGAGGATTTGAACCTCTGTTTCTACATAGAGAAAGTAGAGTCCTGAGCCACTAGACGAAAGGGTCATAAACCCAAAAAAGTGGTGTCCTGTGTTGGATTCGAACCAACGACCCCCTCATTAAAAGTGAGATGCTCTACCGACTGAGCTAACAAGACAAAAGTGGCGCAGCGGACGGGGCTCGAACCCGCGACCTCCGCCGTGACAGGGCGGCATTCTAACCAACTGAACTACCGCTGCACCTAAAATGGTGGTCGCTATAAGACTCGAACTTATGACATCCACCTTGTAAGGGTGGCGCTCTACCAACTGAGCTAAGCGACCATGGTGTCCTGTGTTGGATTCGAACCAACGACCCCCTCATTAAAAGTGAGATGCTCTACCGACTGAGCTAACAAGACAAAATCAAAATTGAAGTTGGGATTATACAAAAATCTTTTTTATTTGTCAAGTTTTTACTAGCTTTAATTTAAATTTTTAAAAATAGAAATATTTATATGTAAGTTTAAGGTAAAATTAGATACTCTAACATATTATAAATATATTATAAACCAAAACACTACAAAAAGGAGTGTCTATAGCGCAACAAGTAGTATTTGCATGGGGAAAAGAATTTGAAACAAATATAAATCAAGTCGATTCCGAGCATCGTTATTTGGTAGAGATTATCAATACTCTTGGCAATAAACTGGCTTTACAAAGCACGAATTTACAAGATCTTGCGCCTATTTTTGCTGACTTACTTGAATACACTAAATATCATTTTAAAAATGAAGAAACGATAATGAAAGAGAGCGGTGTTGATATTAGGCACGCAAAAGAGCATCTTAGTGCGCATAAAATTTTTATCAAAGAAGTATCACAAAAGTATCAAAATTTAAACCCAGAAAATATTAAACAAGAGGCAAAGGAGTTGCTTGACTTTTTGGTGCAGTGGCTGACATTTCATATACTTGGTATCGATAAAAATATGTCCGCTCAAATTCGTCTTATAAAATCAGGATATACATCAGAAAAAGCATACGAGGAGGTAAGCGGAGTAAATCACGAGCAGCTAGACACCCTTGTAAAGTCATTTAATGGAATTTTTGGCGTTTTAATGAAATACAATGAAGAGCTTTTAGCCCTTAAAGCCTCGCTTGAGGAAAAGGTTGAGCAACGCACAAAAGAGCTTGAAGAGGCAAATAAAAAGCTAAAACATATCGCCATGACAGATCTTTTAACAGGTCTTTCAAACAGAAGGCACATGAGCGATGTATTAAGCGAATGCTGGGATAAATTTGTAAGTGATGATACGCCATTTTCGATTATCATGCTTGATCTTGATAATTTTAAAACGATAAATGACAACTTCGGTCATGATGCTGGAGATAAAGTTTTAAGAGAATTTTCAGAAACACTAAAATTTGGAGTCAGAACCGATGATGTTGTATGTAGAAATGGCGGAGATGAGTTTTTGATAATATGCCCAAAGACAGATATAAACGGTGCGAAAAAACTAGCTGATAAGCTATACAAAAAGATAATAAAACTTCATGTTGAGTGCGAAAGTGGATGTTGGCTAGGTTCATCAAGTATCGGAGTGGCTAGCGCAAAAGCTGATATGAAAAATAAAGAAGAGCTACTAAAAGAGGCAGATAAAGCCGTATATATGGCTAAAAATAACGGCAAAAACCAAGTTTTTAGCGCAAGCTAGCAGCTTGGCATTGGCATGTTTATTAAAATATATCCTATTTTTATCATTTATAAGG
Source organism: Campylobacter suis (assembly GCF_905120475.1). NCBI lineage: Bacteria > Pseudomonadati > Campylobacterota > Epsilonproteobacteria > Campylobacterales > Campylobacteraceae > Campylobacter > Campylobacter suis. The sequence continues at coordinate 825,835 of NZ_CAJHOE010000001.1, forward strand.
ATTAAGTTTTTTATAAAATTTTATAAAAACAGAAGCTGGTGCAAGTCACCTTTTTTATATAAATAGCCTCGGTTTATCGGTGGAATTTTGCCCTTTCGGCACTGCTCTTTAAAGGTCTTATCCATTTTTACCTTTAAAAACGGCGTTATGACAAGCTTATCATCACCATACCCCACAGCCACACGCCCAGTCAAAACACAGTCAGTCTTTGCCGATATACACCGCTCACACTCAGCCCTTTGAGCCCCGCTTAGCAAAACACCAAGCATCTTTGCCACCCTATCCACACCGCGCATAGCATTTTGATCATTTTGCACGGTATAAACCATATCCCCAAGGTGCGCTACTTTTGGCTCCAAGCGCCTTTTATCCGCGTCTAAAAGCTCAAAGCTCTTTGCCACTCCAGCGCCAAATTTTGCTAAAAACGCCTCGCTAAAATTTGCACGTATAAAATTTCTCGCATACTTTTCATCGCTGTTGCTAGCGTCTAAAAAGTGCTTTATCTGCGAGTCTTGCAAATACTTTAAAATTTCAGCCTTACTCACCTTAAGCAAGGGTCTAACTAGGCAAAACTGCTCTCTTTGCTCACACTCATTCATCCCAAGAAGCTCATTTAGCCCAGCACCGCGCCCAAGTTGCATTAAAAACCACTCAAATTTATCATCAAGCTGATGAGCTAAAATGACATTTTTATAGCCATGCTCGGCACAAATTTTAGCAAAAAACTCATACCTTACCTGCCTTGCCCTGCTCTCAAAATTTCCACCCTCTAAAAACACAGAGTGTGTATAAATCTCCTTGCCAAACTCCCTAGCTAGCGCCCTAGCCGAAGCGACCTCATCCTTGCTTTGTGTGCGCAGGTTATAATCAACCATAGCCAGATCAAACTCCACCCCGTGTCCGCACAGCAGATAAAACAAAGCCGTGCTATCCGTGCCGTGCGAAAATGCAAGCAAATTTTTACTACCTTTTAAAATTTTTAAGCACTCTTGTGGCAGTTTTATCAAGCTACGCCCTTTTTACGACCTTTGCGACGAGCTTGCTATCGACGCATTCACTCACCTCGCAGACATATCGCCCGCCCATTTCAAGGTCATCTATCTCGCTCTCGTTTATCAAAATTTCACCATCTATATCCTTATCCCAGATATCCATCTTCGCACCAAAAAACATCTCACCTTCGCTACTTTCGCCCTCTATGCTAGCGATCACGCTCTTACCTACACAGTTTTGAAAGCTTTCATTTATGCTTTTTTTGATGATTTTTTCTATCTTGTTTAGGCGTTGCGAGATCGTTTTAGTGGCGACTTGCTCCATCTCATACGCGTCAGTATCTTCTTCGCGTGAGTATGCAAAGGCTGAAATTCTATCAAATTTAAACTCACCTAAAAACTCGCAAAGCGCCTCAAACTCAGCCTCGCCCTCGCCTGGGTGACCCACGATGATACCTGTGCGTAAAAACGAGTTTGGCGCCGCTCTCATCTGCACTAAAAGCTCTCTTAGCTTACTCTCTCCACTGCCTCGTTTCATTATCTTAAGCATTTTATCATTGATGTGTTGTATTGGCATATCAAAGTAGTTGTGAAATACTTTTGAGGCGATTATGCGCTCAATCAGCTTTGTTGTGGTCGTGCTAGGATATAGATAAAGTATGCGCGCGCTCTTTATGCCATCTATCTGCTCAACCGCGTCTATTAGCGAGATAAGTCCATCACTTACGCCGTTATCTCTCATCCACGAACTACTATCCTGCGATAAAAAGCTAAAGTCATAATAGCCCTTTGCCACCAGACTTTTCACCTCGGCTACGATATTTTCAAGCGAACGTGACTTTAGGCGACCTTTAAACGTAGGGATCGCGCAAAAGCTGCATTTTTGATTACACCCTTCTGAAATTTTGATGTAAGCGTGGTAGTTTGAGCCTGTTATTACGCGCTCCTCGCTACTTTGCAAATACACATCAGGGCTAAATAAATTCTGCTTTTTTAGTAAAATTTCATCTATCTTGTCATAATCGCCCACACCGGTAAATAGATCAACCTCGGGAAGTTCTCTCATCAGCTCCTCGCGGTAGCGCTGCATCAAACAGCCAGTCACAACTAGCGTCGAGCCCTCTTTCTTGCCCTCTGCCATCTCAAGGATCGTGCGCACACTCTCCTCTTTTGCTGAAGCGATAAATCCACAGGTGTTTACAATGATGACATCGGCGTCTGAAATTTTATCCGTTAGCTCGTAGTTGCTTAGCCTACCAAGCATTATCTCGCTATCGACTAGGTTTTTGTTGCATCCAAGGGAGACTAGGTGAAGTTTACCTATTTTTTTACTTCTTGACTCTAATGTTTGAGTTGATTTTTTATTTTTATGTGCCATTTTTATATCCATAAATTGTCTATTAATCTTGTTTTACCCACCTTTGCGGCGACTAAGATTATCGTATTTTTTAGTTTTATTTCTGAAATTTCAGCAAAATTTCTATCAACAATAGCTATATAATCAACCTCAAGCGGCGATAAAATTTCGCTCATTTTTGATTTTATCTCATTTGCATTTAACTCACCGTTTCTCACCAGCTCATCTGCCTTAAAAAGCGATCTTGAAAGCTTTAATGCCTCTTTTTTTTGTGCCTCATTTAGATAGGAATTTCTACTTGAAAGTGCCAGACCATCACTATCTCGCATGATTTCACAAGGCACGATCTGAGTGTTAAAAAACATCGTTTTTACCATATTTTGCACGATTACAAGCTGCTGGGCGTCCTTTTTGCCCATATAAACTCGCTTTGGACAGACCAAGTGAAAAAGTTTTGTTAGCACTCGCAAAACACCATCGAAGTGACCTGGCCTAGTTTTGCCTTCTAAAATTTCAGCTAAATTTTTAGGAGCTAAGATAAGTGGCTCAAATTCACTATAAATTTCACTTACAGCTGGGATAAACATCACATCTACGCCAGCATTTTTACAGATACTTATATCAGAAGCCTCTTGTTTTGGGTATTTATCAAGGTCTTCGCCAGGCAAAAACTGTGTTGGATTTACAAAAGTAGAAACAAGCGTTATGTCATTTTCACCCACGCTTTGCTTTATTAAGCTTAAATGCCCATCATGAAGTGCACCCATAGTTGGCACAAATCCTATCTCACAGGCATTTTCTAAGACAAATTCGCGTAACTCATTAGTTGTTCTTAAAATTTTCATCTCTCTTCTTTTATCTAAAATTTAGCCTGATATTTTAGCAAAAAAGCGTTGAACTGCTGATTAAATTTCATATATAATTCAAACGAACCTTCTATAAGTTCAAACCTTTTAACACTAAAACAAAAACACGAAATGACAAAACGAGCTATCAATAAAAAAGATATCATAAAAGAGCAAAAAACAGACATTAAAAATTTTAAAACAGAAACAAAACGCCTTAAACACTTTTTAAAATCACAATGCAAAGTTCATAATATCAAACAAAAACAATAGAAAAACAACCTACGCTATACTTCAAACTGGAGTTGAAGTATCTATAAAAGTGCTTAGTTTGGGGTAAATTTTGGGGCAAAAACAAATTTTAAAGATGGCTATTATAGCGGTAGCTTTGTGGCCGGATATAGATGGTAAGTATAAATTTTGATAAATTTTATATTTTAGTGCTAAAAATTTGGCTTATTAAGCGAGCATTAACTATAAAAGACTAAACTTACTTTTATATATTTCACTCAAAAGGAGTCAAAATGGCAGCACAAGAGGTAAATTTAGAGAGTATAAAAAAGGATATAGACGCGCTAAAGTCAGACTTTAAAGATGTTTTGAAGTCATTAAAAGAGCTTGGCAGTACAAAAGCTGAAGAGAGCAAGGATAAAATCCTAGACTCACTAAACGCAGATGAGCTTAAAAAGTATATTGATGAGATTAAACTAAGAGGAAAAGGTAGCGTTGATAGCGTAAATGAAGCCATAAAAGATGATCCTATCAAAAGTGTAGCGGTAGCTGCTGGCATGGGCTTTTTACTCGCTTGGATACTTAAAAAATAATGGCAAGCCTATCTGAGTTTATAGTATCAGTCGTCGAGCTTGTAGAGGCGCAAGCGACTGATATTAGACAAAGCTTTACCGCGAGCGCCGACGCGCTTTTGATAAAATGCGTAGTTGCAGTGCTGGCAGTTATTGGCTTTGTTTTTTTATTGCTTGGGGCAAATTTGTTTTTTGCTAAATTTTTAGGCGATGTTAATGGCTATTTTGCCACTTCTGGTTTAGCTTTTTTAATCTCATTCATACTTTACAAGGTTGCAAAATGCAAAGTCAAATGACAAAGCAAAAGCTAAGCTTGGTTCTTTCTATGCTTGAGACAAAACAAAACTCAAGGCAACTAAAACTAGAAGAAGCCAAACTAAAAGTGCTACTAAACGATCCAGCACCAGATATAACAAACGAGCTAAGGCTTTTAAATCAAGGTAAAATTTCTGAGATGTTTATTAGTATTATTGATAGATTTATCCTTATCCCAACACTTAGAAAAATTTTCACCAGATAGTTTAAAATCAGTATAAATTAAATATGATATAATCGCACCAAAATATAAAATTTGGAGCAAATTTTGGACGCATACGAATACACAGAACTTCTTAAAAAACTAACAACAAAAGCCCAAAATATCGGCGCTATCGTAAAGCCAAATGAGATAAAAGCTCGTTTGGATGAAATTTCAACACTTGAGCAAGATGTAAATTTTTGGCAAGATGTATCTCGCGCAACAGCACTTGGCAAAGAAAAAACAAAGATAACAAATATGCTTGAAAAATTTAACAAAGCAAATAGCGCGGTTATTGACGCAAGAGATCTTTATGAGCTAGCCAATGCCGAAAATGATGAAGAGACTATAAATTCACTTTTTGCCGAAGCAAATAAGCTTGAAGACGCGATAACTAGCCTTGAAATTTCGATGTTGCTTAGCGGCGAAGATGATGGTAAAAATGCTATCGTTACTATCCATCCAGGAGCTGGCGGCACTGAAAGCAATGACTGGGCAAGCATGCTGTATCGCATGTATTTAAGATTTTGTGAAAGAGAAGGCTTTAAGGTCGAAACGCTTGACTTTCAAGAGGGCGAAGAGGCTGGATTAAAAGATGTAAGCTTTATAGTAAAGGGCGAGAATGCCTATGGCTACTTAAAAGCAGAAAATGGGATACACCGCCTTGTTAGAGTTAGTCCATTTGATAGTGCTGGAAGACGGCATACTAGCTTTACAAGCGTCATGGTAAGCCCCGAGATAGATGATGATATAGAGATAGAGATCGAAGAAAAAGACCTTAAAATAGACACCTACCGAGCAAGCGGGGCTGGCGGTCAGCATGTAAATAAAACAGAAAGCGCCATACGCATAACACATGTGCCAACAGGCATAGTCGTGCAGTGCCAAAATGACAGAAGCCAGCACAAAAACCGAGCAACTGCGATAAAAATGCTAAAGTCTCGCCTTTATGAGCTTGAGCTAGAAAAGCAACAAGCAGCTAGCGACAGTGTCGAAAAAAGCGAGATAGGCTGGGGACATCAGATACGCTCTTATGTGCTTTTTCCTTATCAACAAGTTAAAGATGTTAGAAGTGGCGAGGCATATAGCCAAACGGACGCGATACTTGACGGGGATATAAAAAAGATGATAGAAGGCGTCTTAATAAGCCTTAAATCAGAAAGATAGACCATTTGCATTGAATGCATTAACTACATACTTTAGGCGATCAATAAAACAAAATGAGCAAAAAAGAGATCCATAAAACTAACGCCGCAAGAGCTCTTGATAGGCTTAAAATTTCTTATGATATGTTTGAGTATGAGGTTAATGAGAGTGATTTAAGTGCCATTCATCTAGCCCAAACAACTGGCATAGGCATTGAAAAAATTTACAAAACCATAGTCTGTGAAGTAGGTACAAGAGAGTATATAGTAGCTTGTATTCAGGGGGATTTAGAGCTTGATTTAAAGGCACTTGCAAGCGTAAGCGGACATAAAAGATGTGAGCTTTTAACACTTAAAGAGCTTGAAAAAACGACTGGCTACATAAGGGGCGGGTGCTCGCCGATAGCTATGAAAAAGCGCTTTGCGACATTTATAGATGAGAGGGCGCTTTTGCAAAAGCAAATTTTAATCTCAGCTGGCGTGCGTGGTAAACAGCTATGCCTTGCGCCACACGATTTAGCTTGCGCTGTGAATGCGAAATTTGCGCCCATAGCACGCACTCCTAGCATTGCATAGTTGCAAAATCAAGCTTAGTATTTTTATCAAATTATGAAATTTATAAAAAATAGTTTTGATAGAAAAACCTATTGTCATATAAAGTACCAGTCCAAAAGATTTTTATCCGATTTTTAGTGGTTATAACATTTGCTAAAACAAACTCTATATGTCTAAAATTTTATATGTAGCTTTTCTTGTTACAACCAACTAAAAGAGTTTTTATGCAATTTTACTTATTACTTTTAGACTAAAATTTCAAATAAATCCCAGGTTTTAGACCAGCTGCTTAAAAAATTTATCAAATTTTAAGTGTTATTACACACTCTGGTTTTACTGAAATTTCACAAATCCCTGAGCTTTGCTATCTCATCTCTTAACGCAGCCGCTTTTTCAAACTCTAGCGCATTTGCCGCTTCAAACATCTGCTTTCTTAGCTCTTTTACAAGCTTAGCTCGCTCGCTAGCTGGCATTTTTTCTAGTTTTTTGCCCTTTCTATAAACCTCGCCTTCATCTTCGACATGTAAGCTCTCTTCGATATTTCTTGAAGCTGAGCGTGGCGTGATGTTATTTGCTTTGTTATACTCATCTTGCATTTTGCGTCTTGCACTCGTTATGTCGATGGCTTCTTGCATCGAGTTTGTTACCTTTTTGCAAAACATCACGACCTTGCCATTGACATTTCGCGCTGCACGCCCCATAGTCTGAATCAGGCTCGTTCGTGAGCGTAAAAAGCCCTCTTTATCAGCGTCCATTATGGCTATGAGCGAAACCTCGGGCAGATCAAGCCCTTCGCGGAGCAAATTTATGCCAACCAGCACATCATAGCTACCACCGCGAAGTCCGCGTATAAGCTCGTTTCGCTCGATCGCGTCGATGTCTGAGTGCATGTATTTTACTCTAATGCCAAGCTCGGTATAGTAGCGTGTTAGCTCTTCTGCCATTTTTTTAGTTAGCACGGTTATCAAAACGCGTTCATTTCGCTCAACGACTTGTTTTATCATATCGTGTAACGCCTCTACTTGATTATCACTATCTTTTAGCTCGATGAGTGGATCAAGCAGACCGGTTGGGCGTAAAATTTGCTCATACACATGACCTCTGCTCAGCTCAAGCTCAAGCTCGTTTGGCGTGGCTGAAACGAACAAAAAATTTGCATTTTTATTGATAAACTCATCAAATTTCAAAGGGCGATTATCAAGGGCTGATGGCAAGCGAAAGCCATACTCCACAAGCGTTTCTTTGCGGCTTCTATCACCCGCATACATGCCCCGAAACTGTGGCAAACTCACGTGGCTTTCATCGACTATCACCAAAAACTCGCCACCATTTAAAAGCGAGAAATAATCAAACATCGTATATGGTGTCTCGCCCGGTTTTAGCCCCGTTAAGTGCCTTGCATAATTCTCCACGCCCTTGCAAATGCCGGTGCTTGTAAGCATTTCAAGGTCAAACTCTACGCGTTGTTTTAGGCGTTGCATTTCAACCAGCTTGTTTTCATCTTTGTAAAATTTAAGCCTCTCTTCAAGCTCAGCTTCGATGCCTTTTATCGCTGATTTTAGCCTATCTTCACGCACGATAAACTGACTTGTGGCATACAGAGTAAATTTGCTCACATCTTTTAAGCGTTTATTATCAAGCACTTCAAAATGATACATTTTTTCAATCTCATCGCCAAAAAACTCAACCCTCAACGCCTCATCGCCCCAGTAAGCCGGATAAATGTCTATCACATCGCCATTTACTCTAAAATTCCCGCGGTCAAAGTAGGCGTCATTTCTTGTATATCCCATATCAACAAGGCGGTTTAAGAGTGCTTTTTGGCTTATCTCATCGCCTACATTTAGGTACTGCACCATGCCTTGATACTCGCTTGGATCACCAAGTCCGTAGTTTGCGGAAACCGAGGCTATCACGATAACATCATCAAAGCTTAAAAGACTTGCCGTGGCGGATAGCCTTAGCCTCTCAAGCTCGTCATTTACAGAGCTATCTTTTTCGATGTAAAGATCGCTTCTTGGTATGTAGGCCTCAGGCTGATAGTAATCATAATAGCTGATAAAATACTCCACGTGATTGTTTGGGAAAAAGCCCTTAAATTCACTATAAAGCTGAGCTGCTAGGGATTTGTTATGTGTCATGATTAGCGTTGGCATTTTGAGATTTTTTATCACATTTGCCATGGTAAAGGTCTTGCCAGAACCCGTAACGCCTAAAAGCGTGTTGTATCTGTTGCCATTTTTTATGCTTTTTACGATGCCATCAATGGCGTTTTGCTGATCGGGGGATGGGGAAAATTTGCTTGATATTTCAAACTCTGACATCAAATCTCCTTTTTAATGCTTAAGCCCGTTTTTTGAGCTATGAGTTGTATAAATTTAGCTGAAATTTCATCATTTTTTAAGATTATGCCAAGCTCTTGTTTTGAGTTTAAATCCCTAAAAAGTATGAAGAAATTTTGTGGAATTTGCACAAGTTTTGTAACAAGATCAGTTTTTAACTTAAACTCATTATTTAGCTTAGCAACTATCTCATCATCGTTTAGTTTTAGTGAAAATTTAACACTAGTGTCGTAGGCTTTTTTGATGTATTTTTGTAGTTTTTTTTCATATCTTTTTTTATATGTTTTTATAAAATATATGAGTAGTGTTAAAATGAATGCCAAACATACGTAAAAACCAAGCGAAAAGCCAAAATTTATATAAAAAAACCAGACTAAAAACGCATATGAGGCCAAAATAGTGGCAAAAGTAAAAAACATCGATTTTTTAAAGCTGTTATTTGTTTGTAAGATGTAAGTGTGATATCTAAGATAGTCATTTTCATCTATATAGTAGTCTAAACCCATAAAATTCCTTGTAAAATTTTACACATTCTAGCAAAGAATTGATTAAACTTATGAAATTTTTAGCCCCGATATGCTAAAATGCGCACTTAAATTTTACGCAAAGGGCAAAAAATGTTTGAAGACGATAAAGTACTAACCACACTAACAGGTAAAGTAAATGACCTACTTACAAAATTTGATGAGCTAACAAAGGCAAACGAAGAGCTTCACAACCAGATCGTAACCCTAAAAGCACAAAATGAAGCTAAGACAAATCAGATCATGCGCCTTGAAGAGGAGCTAAACAAAAAGAACAACGAAGCAGACGATGTTCTTAAGAAGATTGAAGCAGTTCTTAGCAAGTAACCATGAGAAGAGAGATCACGCTCACGATCGCATCTCGCGATTATGTTATCACGATAGATGATGACGACTTTTATAATACACTTGAGCGTGATTTTGGTGGATTTAGAAATAATAAAAAAATTCTAAATCCAAAAGAGATGCTTGACCTTTTCGTTCAAAAAAGTTTTGACGGTTTTGAAGATGAAAGCACTATGTTATCGCTAATAGAAAAGATAGATAAAAGGCTAAAAAGAAGCTGATGAGGCGCGCTTTTAGCATGATAGAGTTAGTTTTTGTGGTGGTTGTTATAGCCATTTTGGCAGGTATTATGTTGCCAAAAATTTCTGTCAGCAAAGATGACGCCATTATCATAAAAACAAGATCTGAGATAGCCGCCATCCAATCAGCCATAAGCACACAATACTCCCAAACACTGCTTAGTGCAAACCCAAACTACCCACAAACACTTCAAAGCACCCAACTACTCTTTAGTGCGGTTTTACCCATTGGCATAGTTGATGCAAACGGCAAAGAGGGCTGGAGCAAGGTAGGAGAAGGTGATGAAAACTATGTTTTTAAATACAAAAATAGTATAGCAAATTTCAAATATGATAAGACAAATGGTAGTTTTGCCTGCGTTAGTGGCGGTCTTTGCAGCATGTTAAAATAGCCATGTTTTACTACCTTGTTAGCTTTTTTGGCAAAAATTTAGCTCCGCTTACATATGAAAGCGAGCAGGATATTGATGAGTTTACTTGTGTTTTAGCACCCATAAAAGGCAAAGATACAAAAGGTGTGATCGTAAAAAAATGCGATAAACCAAGCTTTAAGACAACAAACATAACAGAAATTCTACCACAAAAGCTGACCGATACCCAGCGCCTTTTAGCTGAGTTTATAGCCCACTACTATACCTGCGAACTTGGCGTTTCTTTGGGGCTTTTTGAGCCTTTTAAAGATGTAGAAAAAGTAGCTAAAAAAACAAATTGTACTCTTGTGCCCAAGCTAAATCATATCCAGCAAGACGCCTTAAATTTCATACAGTCTAACAAAACTGCCCTACTCTTTGGCGATACTGGGAGTGGCAAAAGTGAGGTTTATATAAGTGCCATACAAAAGGTATTGCAAGAGAAAAAACAGGCACTTTTCTTAATGCCAGAAATTTCACTCACACCACAAATGCAAACAAGACTTGAGAGATATTTTGGTAAAAGTGTGGCGACTTGGCACTCAAAAGTAAGCTCTAAACAAAAGGATGAAATTTTACAAGGCTTGCTTGATGGTAGTATTTGGCTTATCGCAGGGGCGCGTTCGGCGCTATTTTTACCACTTGAGCAACTTGGACTTATTATCATCGATGAAGAACATGATGACAGCTACAAAAATACTGGCTCACGCCCACACTATAACGCCCGCGACTTAGCTCTTTTTCTAAACAGCAAAACACAAATAAAGCTAGTTCTAGGCAGTGCAACACCAAGTGTAAGCACATTTTATAAACAGGCTACTTTTCGCATGAAAGGGAGTTTTTTTGGCTCACAAAAAAGCTTTGTATATGATGAGAGCGAAACTGGGCTTACACAAAACATAAAAGAGCAAGTAGCACAAACGCTAGCAAACAAACGACAAGCCATCATCTGCCTGCCAACACGGGCAAATTTTAGATACATTTCATGCAAAGAGTGTGGAAATATCGTAAAATGCCCATTTTGCAGTGTTGGCATGAGTTTTTATAAAGGTCAAAATTTACTAAAATGTCAATACTGTGAGTACAAAACCCCCGTGCCAAGCTCATGCGAAAAATGCGGTAGCGAGCTTTTAGAGGCAAAAAAGATAGGCACAAGCGAACTACTTGAGCAACTTAGCGGTGAATTTGCAAATGCTAGGATAGCAAAATTTGACCGTGATGAGATAACTACACAAAAAAAGCTAGTCACGGCACTTAAGGATTTTAACGATCAAAAGATAGATATCCTTATTGGTACGCAAATGCTAAGCAAAGGGCATGACTACCACAATGTCGATCTAGCCGTGATAATGGGCATAGATGAGCTTTTGGCATACCCCGACTTTAGAGCTAGAGAGCGTACGCTAGCACTTGCTATGCAAGTAGCTGGCAGGGCTGGCAGGGCTGGGGCTGGCAGGGTTGTTTTGCAAACTAAACAGCGTGAGTTTTTTGAGAGCTATCTGCATGATTATGATAAATTTTTACAAGATGAGCTTGAGTTTAGGCAAGAGCTATATCCGCCTTTTTATAGGCTTTTAAGGCTTATCGTATCACACAAAAGTGAGCAGACCGCACAGCTTGAAACAAATAGATGTGTGGAGCAAATTTCTCTTTTACAAAAACAACTTGAGCTTAGTATCATAGGGTATGGAAAGTGTGCTATAGAGCGTATAGGCGATAAATTTAGATATGAAATTTTACTTCGTTCAAAAAACCCAAATGCACTACTTAAAGTGGCAAATATCTGTGTTAGTGAGATTTGCGATGTTGATATTGACCCGATAAATTTTAGCTAGATTTTTTTGTATTCTTTAAGTTTTTTCTTTAAAATTTCACAAATTTTATCCTTACTAAGCTCATATCTATCAAAAATGATAAGCTTATTTTCACCAAGTGGCTGCGCAAAGCCGTAAACTTGTTGTATGTTAAGCTTATTTTTCTTAAAATTTATCATCAAAACCTCTGCTTTTTGCTTTTGACCTATAGCTTTTATACCAACATCATCTATATCTTTAAAATTTATTTTTAAGCTTTTCTTTCCTTTTGTTATGACAAATCCATCACTTTCTATCAAAATAAAATTTATTTGATAAAGTTTTATAATGCAAACCACAAGGCACACGGTCGCCACAAACATCGTAAAGACGGTGCTTGCGCCCATATCATAGTATTTTCGTCCAATATACGCTACACCAAACAAAATCATCGATGTGATAAAAAGTATGATTAACTTTCTTTTGCTCTCATTTATCTACATCTTAGCTCTTTAGTAGAAAAAATTTAAAATCTGCGTAGCGATCTTATCTTCAATATATGGCATAATATAGCTTGGCGAGTAGAGATTTCGCTCACTTTGAACCTCTAAATTTGTGCGTTGCTCATTACCATTAGTCTGTATCAAAACACTCACAAGACCGCGGTATACATAATACTCCGTACGGTCAAAATCATCCCAGTCATCGTAAAAAAACGGCATCATCATACCCATACTCATACTAGGTCCACTCCAGCGCCTACCCCAGCCATATCCCATGCTCATAAACATCCTAGGTCTAGCACGCTCCCTGTGCTCATAGCGCTCCAAACTTAAAAGATCTCCAAGTATGACAAGGTCTGCTTTTTGCATTTGAGAAATTTGTATATAGCCCAAAGGCTCTAGCTTTGTCGCAATAGTTTTTTCTAAGTTATTAGGCTGTCCTGATGAGTTTTTAAATTTTATATACAGCGTTTTTGTAGCGTTTGTATCGGTTTTTGTTATATTTTGATCGGAATTTTGAGTGATAAAAACAGGCATCGTGCTTTTTACAGAAATTTGCGGAGTTGATGGCATGCCGCCATGAGAACAACCAGCAAAAATAAGGAGAAAAATAGCCAAAAACAAATGCTTTATATTCATTTTGTATCCTTTAAAATAAACATTGTAGCATAAAATTTAAAATTTTTTATAGTTTTTAGCACCTAAATGCTGTATTCAGGCTCTGGCGGCAGTTTGCCATCTAAACGCACAATACGAGCAGGTATACCAACTGCTGTAGCATAGGACGGAACATTTTTTAAAACTACAGAATTTGCACCTATCTTTGAACCTTTGCCTATAGTTATAGCCCCCAAAACCTTTGCACCAGCAGCGATAACCACCCCATCTTCAACAGTAGGATGTCGCTTACCGCACTCCTTGCCAGTCCCGCCCAAAGTAACTCCGTGATAAAGCATAACATCATCGCCTATCTCAGCTGTTTCGCCTATAACAACACCCATACCATGATCAATAAAAAATCTTTTACCTATCTTTGCGCCAGGATGAATTTCAATACCAGTTAAAAACCGCGCCATCTGCGAGATAAAGCGGGCTAAAAATGGATGCCCGCTCTTATAAAATTTATGCGCGATACGATAAAAAGCCAAAGCGTGAATGCCAGGCGTATTTATAAGTATAGCCAGAGTGCAGCAGTTTTGCACCGATGGATCTTTCTCGCGAACTACCCTAACCGCCTCTTTTACTCTGTCTAAAATTTTCATTTATGCTCCATAAAGTTCAGTGCTTAGATATCTCTCGCCGGTGTCAGGAGCGATAAATAACACCTTTTTGCCAGAGCCAAGATCAGCAGCTATCCTTTTTGCTGCCACATATGCTGCACCACTACTAATACCAAGCAATATCCCGCAACTTTTTGCGATATGTCTAGCCGCAGCCATCGCATCTTCATTACTTACTTTAGCTATCTCATCAACTAATGAAAGATCCATAGTCCCTGGCACAAATCCTGCACCTATGCCCTGAATTCTATGTGGAGCTGGACTTCCTCCGCTTAAAACTGGTGATGCTTCTGGCTCAACTGCGATAATTTTCGTTGAGTATCCATTTTCTTTAAGTACCTTTGCTACGCCACTTAAAGTCCCACCAGTACCTACCCCAGCCACAAAAGCATCAAGACTAGAAAAATCAGCCATTATCTCTTTTGCCGTGTAAATTTCGTGCGCTTGTGGATTGTAAGCATTTTCAAACTGACTTAGCATGATGTGGTTTGGCTGGCTTGCCAACTCACTAGCTCTTGCGATAGCACCTTTCATGCCTTTTGCAGCCTCAGTAAGTTCAAGCTTTGCACCATAGGCCGCAACTATCTTTCTACGCTCAATACTCATACTTTCAGGCATACACAAAATAACCTTAAAACCAAGAGCAGCCGCTACCATAGAGATCCCAATACCAGTATTTCCACTAGTTGGCTCTACTATCGTATCACCATCTTTTAGCCTGCCATCTTGCATCATCTGCATTATCATATTTAGTGCTATACGATCTTTTACCGAACCGCCCGGGTTAAAATACTCAAGCTTGGCATAAATCTGAGCCTCATCATAATTTGTATCAAGCTTTACGACTGGTGTATTACCGATGGTTTTGATAATGTTATCATATATCATATTTGCTCCTTAAATTTTATAGTAAATTTATCGTAAAATATTAAACCTTAAACCAACCCTTTTAAAACCTAAGTCTCTCGCGCCCCGCGTCACTAAGTAGCTTTCCTTTAATAAGTAGCTTTCCTTTAAAATGTTTTTTACAAAACTCAAGCACAAGTGCATGATAAATTTTAAAAATTTCAGCCTCATTAGTATTTCCAATAAGCTCTGAAATTTTTACCACATCAATGTCCATAAGCCACTCCTGAGCCTCGTCGTAGCTTTCAAACTCATATCCAAGATGATTTAATATCCTTAAGACATAAGTATCAACAACCATTACTGCATGCCCACACGCATAAGCTAATATCGCATCGCAAGTCTCAGCGCCAACACCTTTAATGCCAAGCAGCCACTCACGGCTAACGCTGGTTTTAAAATTTTCAAAACTTCCAAATTCTAACTTTATAGCCCTACAAAGTGTGTGAAGTCGCTTGGCTTTTGTGTTGTAAAAACCACTTGGCTTTATGGCAAGCGCAAGCTCTTCGCTGCTCATTTTTAAGATAGTTTCTAAATTTAAAGCCTCTTTTATGCGCAAATTTTGCAAAGCTTTCTCTACATTTTTCCACGCTGTATTTTGAACCAATATAGCACCCACAACAACTTCAAAGCTACCCTCTCCAGGCCAAACAAGCAAGCTTTTTTCACCATCAAAGTCTTGACATAAGCTAGAAAAAAGATGGGTTGAGTTCATTATTTATCCTTTGAAATTTTATCCCTATAAAGTAAGTAAAACTGCTTTGCGGTGCGACCACTACGGCTTGCTCTAAGCGTCGCATAGCTTTTTGCTAGGTCATGAAGAATCTCTTTATCTACATTTTCGTTTTTAAAATAGTGATCAACGATATCTAGATACTCGGCAAAATTTCCTTGATAAAAGCTTATCCAAAGACCAAATCTATCGGCAAGCGACATCTTTTCATTAACTGTATCGCCGTAGTGAATTTCGCCATCTTTTACAATCACTCCATCATTATCACTTTGCCTTTCACTAACTAGATGGCGACGATTTGAAGTGGCATAAACTAGGATATTTTTAGGAGGTTTTGATATGCTACCTTGCATAAGTGGCTTTAAAAACTTATAGTCTGCGCTACCATTTTCAAAACTCATGTCATCGCAAAAGATGATAAATTTAAACTTATTTTGCTCCCTTAGCTCATCGATAATATCTGGCAAATTTTTAAACTCATCAGACGCGATCTCGATAAGACGGAGATTTTCTTTATAAAATTTGGTAAAAACTGCCTTTAAAAGGCTAGACTTGCCACATCCCATCTCACCCCAAAGCAAAACATGGTTAGCCTCATTTCCATTTATAAAATTCTGTGTATTTAGTATAAGCTGAGTTTTTTGAGTCTGAAGACCGATAAGATCATCAATATCAACAAAATCAATCTCTTTCACAGGCACAAGCTGTGCTTTGCTAGATCGCCAAATGGCTGCAAACTCCCTAGTCCAGTCTATCATTTTAAACTCCTTAAATGGCTTATTATCTCGCCAATCACATCATCATCATCTTTGCTTCGTGACTTTAATCTTATCTTTTCATCTTTTTGGTTTGTTAAAACTATATTTTGCTCAGCATTTGATATGGCTTTAAAGCCATGTTTTAGTGCTAAAATTTTGATGATTATAATATCTAAAAACTGTTTTGTATAACTATCAAGCTTGCCAAATCTATCCTCTATCTCGCCACTTATATCATAAACCTCGTTTACATTCACAGCCTTACTAAGCCGTCTATAAAGCTCTAGTCTTAAGCGATCTTCTCGGATAAATTCAGGGTTTAAAAAGGCATTTACACTAAGCTTTAAATCTATCTTGTTTAGTTTTACGCTTTGTTGATTAAGAAGTGAGTTTATCTCATCTTCAAGCATTTTTAGATAAAGTGAGTAGCCTATCGCTTCAATGTGTCCGCTTTGAGCCTCACCTATAATGTTACCACCACCTCTAATTTCTAAGTCATGATAAGCAAGCACACTTCCAGAGCCAAGTGCTGAGTTGCTTTCAAGTGCAACAAGTCGCTTTAGCGCTTCTGGCGTAAGCTCATTTTTATCCTCAACCAAGAAATAACAAAAGCCCTGCTTATTACTTCTGCCAACACGACCCCTAAGCTGATGAAGGTCTGCGATACCAAATTTGTTGGCATTTTCAACTATCATAGTGTTTGCATTTGGCAAATGTATGCCACTTTCTACGATGCTAGTACAAACCATCACATCATATTCGCCGTTTTCAAACTTTAAAATTTCCTCTTCAGTTATCTTCGCGTCTATCTTTGAGTGAAGTATCAAAATTCTTAAATTTGGTAGGATTTTGCGTAAATTTTTAGCGCAAAGCTCTATGTCTGCGATGTGATTATGTATATAAAATACCTGTCCGCCGCACCTCATCTCGCGCATTATCGCCTCTTTTATGATCTTTTCATCCCACTCTTTTACGCTAGTTCTTACATCAAGGCGTTCGCTTGGTGGAGTTTTAAGCACACTATAGGTTTTAATCTTTGAAAGAGCCATATTTAAACTTCTAGGGATAGGCGTAGCAGACATGCTTAAAACATGCGAATTTGATGAAATCTCTTTTAATTTTTCTTTTTGTTTTACACCGAATTTATGCTCTTCATCAACAACGATAAGTCCTACATTTTTTGCCTTTTGACTAAGCAAAGCATGCGTACCGACACAAACACAAGGCTCGCCATCACTTAAAGCCTTTGTAACCTCAGCCTTTTGTTTAGCTGAGCTAAACCTATCAAGCCTAAAAACCTTGATATCAAACTCAGCCAAACGCTCTTTTAGGCTCTTAAAATGCTGCGAGCTAAGAAGCGTTGTTGGCACAAAAAATAGAGCCACAAAGCCAGAAAGTACACATTTAAAAATAGCATTCATAGCAACTTCGGTCTTGCCAAAGCCAACATCACCACTAAGCAGTCTATCCATCACGCGACCGCTTTTTAGCTCATCTGAAATTTCACCAACAGCTGTAAGTTGATCAGTCGTGTATTCAAAGCCAGCTCGAGATAGAAATTTAAGATACTGCGCGTCATCTTTTTGTATCACAAGTCCTTGTACTAACTCACGCTGGGCTGCCATGGCGATGATTTTGGAGGCTATTAAAAACAGCTTTTCGCGTACTTTTTCTTTTATCTTAGCAAAGCTTGCTTTTCCAAGTCTATCAAGTACGGCGATTGATCCGTTTACGGCGATATAGCGGTCTATAAGGTTTAAATTTTCAACTGGCAAAAGTAACCTGTCATCGTTTTGATAGGCAATAACCACAAACTCTTTCGTAGCCCCTAAAACCGTAATCTTTTCAAGTCCCAAAAACTTACCGATACCATACTCTTCATGCACAACATAATCATTTACTTTTAGCTCATCAACTACAAGCGAAGCCTTTTTGGCTCTTGTTTTTTTACTAAACTTGTTTAATGATATAATGACTTTTGTTGGCGAAGTTAAATTTACAACAAGCGGGCTAATTAGTAATTTGACATTCTCGTTGCCAACATTTAAAGCGCTAAAAAGCGACTCGTTGCGAGCTAAAACGGTTATATCTTTGTGCTTGTTTATCTCAAAAAAATCAGAAGTTGGGCTTGCTAAAAGTGGTTTAAATTCCTTTGCTTGGGGAAGGACGCTAAAATTTTTAAATACACTTAAATCACGCTCATCGTCTATCTCTTTAATCTCTTGCGCTAAAACACAGTGAAATTTCTCAAGGTAGTTTTCAAAACCATCTATCGCCCAAAAACCAAGGGAATTTAAGTCACTAACGATAGCATTTGTATTTATATCTTGGAGTTTTTCATTTGCTTTTTCATACTCATTTTTGCTAAGCTTAGCCAAAAATGGCACAACTTCAATACTTTCAAGCTCAGCCTTTGAGCTTATCTGTGTTGAAATATCATAGTTTCTAATGCTCTCAACCTCATCATCAAAGAGCAAAATTCTCACTGGCTCATCATGATTTAGACTAAAAATATCTATCACCTCGCCACGAACGCTAAACTCTCCCCTACTTTCAGCTATGTCAACTATCTCATATCCAGAAAAAAGCAGCTCATCACACAAGGCATTTATGTCTATTTTATCGCCAAAATTTATCGTTATGCTCTTTAGTTGCAAGCTTGATGGAAGTGGGTTTAAGAGTGTTGAATATGGCGAGACGATGAGTTTTTTATCGTTACATTTGTAATAATCACTTAAAATTTTGCTAATATCCACAAGCTCTTCGTTAAAGCTTCGCAAATCATCGCCAAACCTAGCCCTAAAATCTGGCAAAACAAATGTCTTAAGCCCAGCCAAAGACGCTGCATCGGCGCACTCTCTGGCACTTTTATCATCTTGGCAAATTAAAATATCAGTGCTATTTTTGCCAAGAAAATATTCATAAACTTTCTCTTGCATTATATCGCCTTAAAAACGCCTCTACAAGATAAAACGAACCAAAAACTAGATAAATTTCATCATCTTTTGCCTGCAAAATTTTATCCATATCCATATCATCAAAATGGCTAAATTTAAGCTCTAAGTTATCTAAAGCCACTATTAATCTCTGCCCGCCAAGCTCACGACCATGTCCGTCGTAGTCGATGATTTTTACATTTTTTATGATATTTTTTAAAGTAGATAAAACCGCATAAAAGTCCTTATCGGCAAATGCATTATAGATAAGACAAACTTTTTTACCATCAAATTTTTGCGCAATAGCCTGCGCTCCAAGCTCGTTATGTCCCACATCAATATATAAATTTGGTGCAAGCTGCTCACACCTGCCCCTAATATCAAGCCTGCCAAGATTTGTTATATTTAATTCTGATAAAAGTATCTTTGCGGCTGCGGCTGCTAGCGTGAGATTAGAAGTTAAAAACTCTGGTAGCTCAAAAATCTGAGCGTATTTTTTTATACTATCTCTATCATCATTTTTTAAAATTTGACTTGCAAAGTCTATTTTTACACCTAAATTTTTTGCTATCATAAAACCTATATCAGAGCAAATTTTGTCCATTTTATCGTTTAAAATAGCTGGTGCATTGGCATTTATGGCTTTAAATTTAGTAGTAGCTATAGCCTTTAGATCAACACCTAAAACATCGATATGATCAAGTCCTATCGGAGCAAAAAGGCTAAGTTTTTTTTCAAAAACATTTGTAGCATCAAGCTCGCCGCCCATTCCAGCCTCGCATACAAAATACTCACACCCTTCAAATAAAGTAGCCGCAAGCAGTGTAGCATACTCAAAATAGCTAGTTTTTACCCTAAACTCATCTGGCAAAATTTCTAGTAACCTCTGGTGAGCTAGCTCTAAATTTTCATCACTAACGATACTTCCATTAAGCCAAAAGCGCTCTTTAAACTCGAAGATGTGCGGGCTTGTATAGTGCCCAACAGTTTTGCCATTTGCATGTAAAATTTGAGCCAAAAAGCGCCCTGTACTACCCTTGCCATTAGTTCCTATAACATGAATAACCTTAAACGGTTTAAATTTACTTTTAATGCTTTGCCAAGCACGAGGCATGCGGGTATAATCGATCTCTTTATAAAAGAGCGGTTTGCCTTCTAAAAATTTCTCTAGCTTCATAAAGTTAGTTTTTTGGCGATACCTGATTTCTTCCGTTTTGCTTTGAATGATAAAGCATTTTATCAGCATTTTCTATAGTAGACATATCGCTTAGACTTAGGCTCCTAGTTGCAACTCCAGCACTTATAGTAACTTTTATACGCTCATTTTTATATATAAATTTAAAACTTTCGATAGTTTGTCTTATCTTTTCAGCAAACACAACCGCTTCGCCTTGACTTGTGCTTGGAAGTATGACGATAAACTCTTCACCACCATATCTGCCGATAAAATCAATCTTTCTTATGTTTTTCTTAAAAATCATTGCAACCGTGGCAAGTATAACATCACCCGCGTCGTGCCCATAAGTATCATTAATCTTTTTAAAGAAGTCGATATCAAGAAAACAAACAGAGTAATCAGTCCCATATCTTCTGTAAGCCTCTTCGATTCGCCTTAGCTCCTCCATAAGTGCTCTTTTAGTCGCCGTCTTTGTCAAAAAGTCCTCACGGCTTTCTATCTTAGCTTCTTCAAGCTCTTGCTCAAGAGAATTTATACGCTCTTGAAGCTCTGATATAGTTGCCTGCTTGCTACTCATCTCAGCTCCCAGCTCACGGCTTTCTATCTCAAGTGCATTTGCTATATTAAAAAGCATCTCTTTTACTTGTTCAAAGCTATTTGTATCAAGGCTTATCTCGGCAATATCACTTTTAATGCCCTGCATCTTAGCAGTGCTATCTCGTGATGTATTTGCAAGCTCTGAAATTCTACTTCCGATACTACCTAAAACACTATTAAGCGATGAAATTTTCTGAGCTACTTCATTTTTATCGGTTTCGATACGACGAGCAACTAAATTTTTTATCTCATCTTTTATGTTTGGTGAGTTTATCTCCATAGGATTTTTTGAAATGCTAGTATTTATCTGAGCTATCTCATCGTCAAGCTCTTTTGTGATAGATGGTTCAAGCATAATGCCAACAAGCTCAACAAATGATTTTAACATATCGTTATCGTTTTGTAGCATTAAGAAATTTTCAAGCTCGCCCATCATCGTTTTTAGATCTTCATTGCCTTTAACGCCATAGTGCTTTAAGAAGTCAAGATACTCATCATTATAGCCACTAACGATCTCAAACCACTTCTCTCTTACCTCATCAAGCGCAGCTGGATCGCACTTTTTAGATAAAATTTGCATAGACCTTTCAGCCATAGCCTTAGCCTCTTTATTATGAAGCATCGCAACGACCTGAAGTACACGGCGTGCAAACGCATTTAGCGACTTATATCCTTTATCATCATCAACGCTAGCTGCACCACTTTGCGATGAGCGATTAAGTCTAGCTGTAACAAAAGCCACAAACTCATCAATGCTGCTTATGTTCATATTTGCAGCTTGAGTTTTAAACTCAGCCCCTAAACGCGAGATGTATTGTTCTATGCGCTTTTTTTCAGCAGTTGTAAAGCCATATTTTTTACAAATTTCATTATAGACATCAGTATAGTTTTCTGGTGTTAGCATGAGCTGACGATTTTTTATCTCACCCAATGCCTCCTTAACTATCTGTGCAACGCTAATTGCTGCCATGTTTGTATCCTTTTATTGCTAATTTTGATATATATTCATCAAAGGCCTCTTTTGAAGCCTCTTTGATAGCTGTAAATTTCTCCGTATCGCTTATGACACTATCTGCATAGCGTATGTTACTAATGCGCCTTGAAACACTAAAGTCATATTCGCCTACGGTTGATATGTTTTCGGTTTTTCCATCTTTAAAGGTTGTCTTAAAATTTAATCCCAAAATGACCTTATACTCCGAGATATACCCAAACTCATCATAAACCATCGCCTGGTATCTAATCGATGTGTTTGACACTTCTATAAGCGTGTTTGCACTTTGTTTATCACTAAGAGTTTTATGTAGTCTTGATACGATACCCTCTTTTACTGCATCTTTTATCAAAACACTATTTTTTGGCTCAGTTTTGCTAATTATAACATCAACATAAACCCTCTCATCCATAATATCTTGTGTGAGTTTTGAGATCGGTTTATACCCGCAACCAATAAGCAAAAAAGCCATAAAAAAACCTAATAAAAACCTCAAATTTTATCCTTTTATAACCAAATTCACAAGCTTACCAGGGATATAAATTTCTTTTAATATCTCCTTGCCATCAAGCCATTTTGCCGTTTGTGTTTTTGCCTCTTTTAGTACATCTTCTTGTTTGGCTGATGCTGAAATTTCAAACTCTGCACGCTTTTTGCCATTTATGGTAACGGCTAAGTTTATAGTGTCTTTTACAAAAACTTCATCTAAAATTTTAATCTCACCAAAATTTCTCCTACCAAAAAGCCTCTCACTCAGTTCGCAAGCAATGTGTGGCACGATAGGCTCAAGTAAATTTAAGATAATATAAAATCCCTCAGCACTTACATCATCGTTATTTTGGGCATTTATAGCATTAAGAGCTTCCATGCAAGCGGCGATTAAGGTGTTAAATGTAAAACTTTGTGCAAAAACATCTTGCGACTTTACAAGAGCTTCGTACACTTTAAGTCTAGCATACTTCTCCTCTTTGCTAAGATTTGAATGATTTATAGTTGGCATTTGGCTTCTTGGAGCTAAATTTATAGCTCTATCCCAAAGTCTATTTAAAAAGCGATATGCGCCCTCAACCGCGCTATCATTCCACTCAAGCTCTTTTTGAGGAGGCGCAGCAAAAAGTATAAAAAGCCTTGCCGTATCAGCACCATATTTATTTATAATATCATCTGGATCTACGACATTTCCCTTACTTTTACTCATCTTTTTACCATCTTTTAGCACCATGCCTTGAGTTAGTAAATTTTCAAATGGCTCGTCATCTCTCACATAGCCCAAATCTCGCAAGACCTTTTGAAAAAAGCGCGCATAAAGTAGGTGAAGTATAGCATGTTCGATACCGCCGATATATTGATCGACATTCATCCAATAATCAACACCATCTTTATCAAGCGCCATATCTTCCCAAGTCCGCTCATCACTTGCATATCTTGCAAAATACCAGCTACTTTGCACAAATGTGTCCATCGTGTCAGTCTCTCTAATGGCGTCACCACCGCATTTTGGACATTTTGTATACTTCCAAGTCGCATGCTTATCTAAAGGATTACCTTCGCCTGTTATATTTACATCATCAGGTAGTGCTACTGGTAAATTTTTCTCATTCTCTGGCACAACTCCACAATGTGGGCAATGCACGATAGGTATAGGCGCACCCCAATATCGCTGACGAGAGATACCCCAGTCACGAAGCTTGAAATTTGTTACTCTTCGTCCAAGCCCTTTGTTTTCAAAATTTGCTATTATTTTCTCTTTTGCATCTTGAGTTTTTAGTCCGTCTATAAGTGGCGAATTTATGGCGATGCCTGGCTCGCTATTTGCCTTACTAGTGTCATTTTCTCCATCTTCTGGACAAACAACTTGCACGATAGGCAAACCAAATTCGCTCGCAAAGTCAAAATCGCGTTGATCATGAGCAGGCACTGACATGATAGCTCCACTACCATAATCAGCCAAGATAAAATTTGCTACCCAAACTGGAATTTTCTCATTTGTAAGTGGATGGAGAACATAAATACCTAAAAACATGCCGTCTTTTGCGCTGGCTTGACGCTCCCGTGGACTTTGATTTAAGATAGTGCGGATCTTTGTTTTTTTCTCATCATCTAAATTTTCACTCTCAAGCAACGCCTTAACAATACCATGTTCTGGCGCAAGAGCTGTATAAGTTACTCCATAAATGGTATCTGGGCGAGTTGTAAAGACCTCAAATCCATCAAACTTACCGCCTAAAATCTTCTTTGAATCTTCATCCAGCTCAAATTTAAACTCTAGCCCATAGCTCTTGCCGATCCAGTTTTCTTGCATAGTTAAAACCTGGCTTGGCCACTTACCTTCAAGCTTTTTCAGATCATTTAAAAGCTCATCAGCATACTGCGTTATCTTAAAATAATACCCAGGAAGCTCTCTTTGAACTATCTCGTTACCACAGCGCCAACAACAACCCTCTTCAACCTGTTCATTTGCCAAAACCGTCTGGTCATGCTCACACCAGTTTACAACCGCACTTTTGCGATATACCAACCCCTTTTCAAACATCTTTATAAAAAAGCTCTGCTCCCATTTTGTATAAAGCGGGTCAGAAGTGGCTAGCTCACGCTTTTTGGAAAATGAAAGTCCTAGAGTTCTAAGCTCTTTTATCATATAATCTATATTCTCATAAGTCCATTTTCTAGGATGAGTGCCGTTTTTTATAGCTGCATTTTCTGCTGGCATACCAAAGCTATCAAAGCCAATAGGATGTAAGACATTAAAGCCTTTTTTTCGGTAGTATCTAGCTAAAACATCGCTTATAGAGTAGTTTCTAACATGCCCCATATGGATGCGTCCACTTGGATATGGAAACATTGAAAGGATGTATTTTTTAGGTAAAGTATAATCATCTTTTGGCTCAAATTCCTCATTTTTCGACCAAATTTCTTGCCATTTTTTTTCAATATTTAAGGCATCGTATTTTAAAATTTCAGCCATTTTTTCTCCTAAAATTCTTCTTGAGTTTTGCTTGACTCGATAAGCACTAGAGCAAGCGAAAAGATATTTGCTATCAGCGCGCCTATAGCAAGCGAGTAGCAAAGTGTCATATTTGAGCTTACTTGAAGTACGATAAATGCCGGTATAAGGTGCAAGTCAGCAACAAGTGAGCTAGCAAAAAGCTCGGCTGAGAGTATATTTTTCACACCGATTTTAAGCAAAGTAGAGACTAAATTTATACTAGCTGCTACAAACAGTGCTATCTCATTTTTATCGTATAAAAACCCAGCCGTTGTAGTAAGGCTCATCAGAGCAAAAAATATATAAAAAACTTTTCCCCAATTCATAAAAACTCCTTACACTACACCTTTTTCAAACATTGCACGCTCACGCTCACGCTCTTTTTGCTGTTTTTGCTTCTCAGCAAGTCTAGCTCTATATTGCTCAATATTAAATTTAAACCATATAAGAAATGGTACTGCTATATAAACTGAGCTTATAGTTCCTATCAAAATTCCTACTATTAACACAAAAGAGAAGTCATGTATCATATCGCCACCAAAGAAGAACAGCACTGCTACAACCATAAGCGTAGTAAATGATGTTAGTATAGTTCTTGATAGTGTTGCCGATATGCTTTCATTGATAACATCTATCATATCGCTACGCTTGCTTGTTACTATGCCCTCCCTAATGCGATCAAAAATGATAATAGTATCATTTAGCGAATAGCCAAGTATCGTAAGTATGGCAGCTAATGTATCCAAATTTACATTTATAGCAAATAGCGATATAGCACCCAATGTTATGACAACATCGTGAATTTCAGATATGATAGCAGCCACAGCAAAACGCCATTCAAAACGAAGCGTGATATAAATAAGCACTGCGCCAAATGAAACTAAGATAGCCATTAAGCCTTTTTCTCTAAGCTCACTACCAACCTTTGGACCAACTATATCCACACGGCGAATTTCAACATTTCCAGTCTCTTTTAAAAGTTCCTTAACTTCTGCACCAATGTCGCCACTCACACTTGAATCTGAGCCAGAAAAACGAATATTCACCTCATGTTCGCTACCAAATTCTGTTACATTTGCATTTTTTAACTTTTCACTTTTTAAAAGAGTCTCTCTTATCTTATCAAGTGGAGCAACACCCTCGTATTT
Source organism: Campylobacter suis (assembly GCF_905120475.1). Taxonomy (NCBI): domain Bacteria; kingdom Pseudomonadati; phylum Campylobacterota; class Epsilonproteobacteria; order Campylobacterales; family Campylobacteraceae; genus Campylobacter; species Campylobacter suis. The sequence continues at coordinate 851,720 of NZ_CAJHOE010000001.1, forward strand.
TACTTGTATCAAAGTACCGCCAGAAAAGTCTATACCGTAATTTAAACCTTTTGTTAAAAGTAAAAAAACTGAACCAAAAAACAAAATAGCAGACAGACTAAGCGAAGCAAATCTGAACTTCATAAAATCATAAACTTTAGCTTTTGTAAAAATTTGCACGCCTAACCCCTTTTATATCCAAACCAAAATCTTGTATTGCCACTTTTTTCTATCCTATCCGCAAGGAAATCAAAGCAGCCATGAGTACCCAAAATAGCCGTAAGCATCGAAGTAAGAACACCTATGCTCATTGTTACTGCAAAACCTTTAATAGGTCCCGTCCCGTAAGCATAAAGGGCAACAACGGTTATGAGCGTTGTGATGTTTGAATCAATGATGGCACTCATTGCATTTTCATAGCCTTTTTGTATCGCAAGGCGCAAATTTGCACCCTCGCGCATCATCTCGCGCATCCGTTCGTTTATGATAACATTGGCATCAACTGCCATACCGACAGTAAGAACTATACCAGCCATGCCAGGAAGTGTTAGTGTAGCACCAAAAAGCGCCATAACAGCCGTAAGTATAAATATATTTGCTACAAGGGCTATATTTGCCAAAATTCCAGCAAAACCATAGTAAAGCACCATAAATATAACAACCAAAACAGAGGCTCCAGCTAGCGCAGTCATACTTTTATTAATACTTTCAGCACCCAATGACGGTCCTATACTGCGCTTTTCAAGAAGTTTTACGGGCGCAAGAAGTGCTCCTGAGCGAAGTGCTATCGCCACATCATGGGCCTCTTCAACAGTAAAACCACCGCTTATCTGACCACTACCACCACCTATGCGCTCATTTATCACAGGTGCAGAGTAAACCTTGCCATCAAGCACGATAGCCAGGCGTTTTCCTACACTTTCACCTGTAAAATCACCAAAAATTCTAGCACCTTCTGAATTTAGGGTAAAATTTATAATAGGTAGGTTATTTTGCTGAGAAAAAGCCACTCTTGCATCTGTTAACATTGATCCATCAAGAACTGGAACGCTTTTTAGGACATATTTTATCTTATCATTTTTTATATCTGGGTATATGGTATTTCCGTAGCTTTCGGCATCTGCTGCACTCATAGTATGTGCCTGATCTTGACGCTTTTCATCAACTGCCATAAGCTGCAAGTGTGCTGCCTTAGCTATAAGATCCCTAGCTCTAGCCTCATCAGCTTCGCTTTTTATGCCAGGTAACTCGACTAATATATTATCACTGCCCTGCTTTGCGACTGTTGGCTCTGCTAAGCCAAACTGATCAAGCCTGTTTCTAATGGTCTCAACAGCTTGAGAAACTGCATACTCAAGTGTCTTTTGTCGCTCTTCCTCGGTTAGTTTTACAGTGTAGCTTAGCCCATCTTTTTGCATATCAAGACCTGAAATTTCAGCTAGCATTTTATCTATCTTAGTGGCGTCATCGCTGTCAATTATACTAAAGCTTACAATCTCATCCTTTGCCCTAAGCTTATCAACTAAAATATCCTCTTTTTTTGCATAATAGTTGATACTTCCGGCAACTGATTTCATTTTTGAATAAACCGCAGCTTCAGTTTCAACACCAAGAAGCATATACAAACCACCTTGCAAATCAAGTCCAAGGCTCACTTTTGCCCCATTTTCAGTTTGCAAAAATGATGGCAAAGAAAAGCCAAGTCCAAGAACAATCGCGACGATAAAAATTATCAGTCGATATGTTATTTTTGCGCTTCGCATATCTTAGGCTTCGATCTTTCTAGCGACAAAATCACGAGAAATTCGCACGATTACATCATCGTTAAGCTTTACTTTGATAAAATCATCTTCTGGTTTCACCACCTCGCAGATAAGTCCACCACTTGTTATGATCTTATCGCCTTTTTCTAGGGCTGCGATCATAGCCGCGTGTTGTTTTTGTTGCTTTTGCTGTGGTCTGATAACCAAAAAGTAAAATATCGCGAAAAGCACGATGAGAGGTAGTAATGAAGCTAGAAAATTTCCTTCTTGCATTTGGGTTCCTTAAAATAAAATTTTTAACCCCGTATTTTAGCATTAAAAAGATAATAAAAGCCTTTGTTGGAGCATTTTTGCTGGCAAATTTTATATATTTTTCCATTTTTGAGAATTTTTGGCTTAGTTTTGTCTCGCCATTTTTAACATTTTTAGGCATTTATATCATTATAAATTTAGATAGGGCTGGATTTTTTTGGGCTGGATTTTTCACGGGAATTTTGTGGTTTTACTGGATTAGCTTTAGCTTTATCTATTACGATCTTGCATGGCTTATGCCAGTTGTTATCTTGGGTATCTCGCTTATTTATGGGCTTATATTTTTAGCAGCTAGTTTTCCTAGTTTTGTGGCTTTGCGTGCTATTTTGCTCTTTGTTTTTAGCTATATTGCTCCATTTGGATTTAACTGGTTTAACCTTGAAGCTACGCTTGTTTTAGGGGCTTTTGAGCCAAGCGTTCGAGGACTTGGCTTTGTATTTTTGGCAGCTATTTTGGCAAGCTATTTAAAGGGCGCCTTTAAACTTTTAGCTATCTTACTATGCTTTGTATGTGCCTTGCAGTTTAAAAGTGCAAGTGGTGCAAATTTGCCATTTTCACTTGAGCTTACAAACACCAAAATAGAGCAGACAAATCGCTGGAACAAAGACCTAAAAAACGAGCAAGTAGATGAAATTTTAGCCCTCATACAACAGGCTATAACGGCAAAAAAAGATGCCATACTTCTGCCAGAAAGCGCACTTCCTTTATTTATCACACACGAGCGATTTTTAAGACAAAGACTGCTTGAGCTTTCTAAAGATATAGCCATCATCTCAGGTGCACTAGCCCATGAAAATGAACAAAATTTTAATTCCGCATTTTTGTTTAAAGATGGCGAAATGTTACGATTTGACAAGCATATTTTAGTACCTTTTGGCGAAGAAATTCCATTGCCAAAATTTGCTAAAAATTTTATAAACAAGCTATTTTATGACGGAGCTAGCGACTTTGCAACAGCAAAAAAAGTTAGTGATTATGAGATTAAAGGTGTAAAAATTCGTAACGCCATCTGCTATGAGGCCACTACAAATGAGCTTCATAAAGGAGAGTTTGATGTTATGTTTGCTATCTCAAACAACGGCTGGTTTTTGCATAAAATTTTACCTTCGACACAGCCTATTTTACAAAGAAATTTACTAAAATACTACGCTACAAAGTATGGCAAAACGATATATCACAGCGTAAATGGCTCTAACTCAGAGATTATAGCTCCAAAACAAAGTCTGCTTAAAGGAAAATTTGGGCTCTAAACCGGCTTATCTTATAAAGCTTTTGTCTGCTGTTTCTTGTGTGACAGAATTTTGCATTAAGAGCCTGCTTATAAATTTATAGCTTGCCCCCTAATTTTTAGAAGGCAAGCAAAGGTGTTTTAAAAATTTTTGGTTAAATTTTAAAATTTTAGCTCAAGCAAGTTTTTTAAACATTTCTACGCTATCAAGCTTTTCCCAAGGATATTTTGCATTTCCAACCTGTCCTTTGGCAGCTACTTTTGCGTATAAAAATGTCTGTTCACTCGGACGATCTAATGCAAATTTTTGCGTTATCCAACGCGGAGTTAGGGCAAAATTTTCCATCACAAATGCTGATAGTTTATCATCATCAACGCTTGGTACATGCGTTCCCATCGTATCTACACTCACAGAAGTTGGCTTTGCCACGCCGATAGCATAGCTTAGCTGCACGACACATTTTTTAGCAAGCCCTGCTGCAACGATATTTTTAGCTATATATCTAGCCGCATAAAGTCCGCTACGATCGACCTTTGTATAATCCTTGCTAGACTGAGCGCCCCCGCCTATCGGAGCGTATCCACCAAAGCTATCTACGATAAGTTTTCTGCCTGTTAAGCCGCTATCGTGAAGTGAGCTGTGATTTACATATCTGCCAGTTGGATTTATGTAAATTATCGTTTTTTCCTTATTATAAAGGCTTTTTGGCAAGCCTGCTTCATCGATTAAATTTTGCACTAAAGCCCTAAGTGTAGCTATATCCATACTCTCAACACAAGGAGCAGAAACAACGATAGTATGTATGCTTTGCGGACGGCAACTTTCAAAGTTATCTTTATTTCCATAATCAATTGTAACCTGCGTTTTTATATCCACGCCTAGCTTATCGGGATTTTCCTTTGCAAATTTATAAACCTTATCACAAAGCATTCTTGCATAAGTGATAGCCGCTGGCATATACTCATCTGCCTCGCAACTTGCAAAGCCAAACATTATACCTTGATCGCCAGCCCCTATTTCGCCGTCTTGTTGATCAACACCTTGATTTATATCTGGGCTTTGCTGATTTATACAAACCTTAACTTCGATATCATCTGGATGCAAGCACTGCTGTTTTGTAAAGTATGGGTTGCCGTTATAGCCTATGTGAGCAAGAGCGTCTTTTACGATGTATTCGTAGTCTTTATAGGATAAGGCAACTTTTGAGTTTATCTCTCCGCCTATGATTATATTTTTACCAGCGACAAAGACCTCGCTTGCGACCCTGCCATTTGGATCTTGGGTGAGAATTTTATCCACGATACTATCTGCTATAATGTCGGCGCACTTGTCAGGATGTCCCGGACTAACCACTTCTGAGGTAAATAAATACATTAAAATTTCCTTCTTTATTTCTTAAAAATTGCATAATTGTAACATTTGTAGTTGAAATTTTTATTAATCAATTATTAAAAATATAAAATTCTGCTTTTTTTCGCTATACTTTTGGCAACTAATTTAAAACAAAGGTTAAACATGAATGCTATTTCAAACTTAGCCAGACGCTATGCTGACGGCAATATGATCATTCAAATTTTAGTAGGTATCACACTTGGTCTTATCATTGGTTTTTGGGCTCATTCACAGCTTGGTGCTAGTGAACAAGCAGCAGCTTTTGCAGGTAAAGTTATAAGTAGCATAGCAGTACTTGGAAACCTTTTTGTTGGAGCGCTTAAAGCTATCGCTCCAGTTCTTGTATTTGTTCTTGTTGCAACTTCGATTATCACGAAAGAATTTGGCGAAGCAAAAGGCATGGGAAAGATAGTTTTTATCTATCTTTTAGGTACACTTTTAGCCTCTGTAGCGGCTGTTTGCGTTAGCTTTTTATTTCCAGTTGAGCTTATCCTTAAAAATGTAAATGCTGCCGAACTTGGGGCACCTCAAAATGTTGTTGATGTTTTAAAAGATCTTATCTTTAAAATAGTTCAAAACCCAGTTACCGCCCTAAGCACTGGCAATTATATAGGCATCATAGCTTGGGCTGTTGGTGGCGGTATCGCGATGAGAAACTGCACAAAAGAGACAAAAAATTTATTTAAAGATGTAAGCGATGGTGTAACAAAAATAGTTCGCTTTATTATCCGCCTTGCTCCTTTTGGTATCTTTGGTCTTGTTGCTACAAGCATTTATGAAACAGGATTTGATGCTCTTGCTGGATACTTAAAACTTATCGTAGTTTTAGTTGGCACAATGCTATTTTGTGCGTTTGTTATCAATGCTCTCATTGGCTTTTTGATAACTGGCAAAAACCCTTACCCTATCATTATAACATCTATAAAAGAGAGTGCTATAACCGCATTTTTTACGCGTAGCTCAGCAGCAAATATACCTGTAAATATGGCACTTTGCAAAAGACTTGGGCTAAAAGAAGAGCTTTACTCTATCTCTATTCCACTTGGTGCGACGATAAATATGGGTGGCGCAGCAGTTACTATCTCTGTGCTTGCGCTGGCTGCTGTAAATTCTCTTAATCATGTCAGCGTTACATTTGGTGACGCTGTGCTTTTAAGCTTTATCTCGGCCATTGGTGCTTGCGGTGCTTCTGGTGTGGCTGGTGGCTCACTACTACTTATCCCGCTTGCATGCGCACTTTTTGGTATAAACAACGACATAGCAATGCAAGTTGTTGCCGTTGGTTTTATAATAGGCGTCGTTCAAGATAGTGTAGAAACAGCCCTAAACAGCTCATCTGATGTCGTCTTTACAGCTTTTGCAAGTCAAACGATAAAGGATTAAATTTAGCCCTACTTTGGGCTAAATTCTCTTTTTTTAAATAACTTTGTGTAAAATACTAAAAATAATTTTTTAGGATTTTACATGATGAACACTTGGGACTTAACTCCACTTTTTAAAAATACTGATGAACTTGAGAGTTTTAGCAAGACAACCATAAGTAACTGCGCAGAATTTTCACAGAAATTTTCAAGCAAACTAAATGCTCTAGCGCCAGAAGATTTTAATAAAGCACTTAAACTTTATGAGATCCTAAATGCCGATATATCAAAGATAATGACATACGCATTTTTGGTATTTGCCAAAGATACTAAAAAAGGTGCATTTTATGCAAAATTTGAAGAGCTTTGCACTAAAGCCCAGCAAAGCTTACTCTTTTTTGAGCTTGAGTTTAACAAGCTTGATGAAAGCAAACAAAACAGCTTCATAAGTGCTTCTTTAAACCATACCTACTATCTGCAAAATTTACAAAAACAAAAACCACATCAACTAAGCATAAAAGAAGAAGAGGTCTTGCTGCGCACGGCAAGTACTGGAGCCCAGGCATTTGCTAGGCTTTTTGATGAGAGCATGAGTGCAATGAAATTTGAGTTTCGTGGCGAACATTTAGGCGAAGAAGAAATTTTAAGCAAACTTCATGATGCTGATCGAAGCGTACGAAAAGACGCTGCAGAGTCGCTTTCAGCTGAGCTTTCACGCCATCAACACCTACTAACTTTTATCTATAATATGATAAAAACTGATTTAAAAACTGATTGTGAGCTAAGAGGTTTTAGCTCTCCAGAAGCGCCACGCCATCTTGATAATCAAATCACAAAAAAAAGCGTAGATGCTCTTATAATGGCCAGTGAAAATAGCTTTAACCTAGTTCATATATACTATAATAAAAAGCGCGAAATTTTAGGCTTTAACGAGCTTTACGACTATGATAGATATGCTCCTTTAGAAGCTAAAAACGAGAGCTACTCATTTGAAAAAAGTAAAGAGATAGTGCTTGATGCTTTTAATAAATTTAGTACTAAATTTGGCAAAATAGCAAATCAAGCTTTTAACGAAGGCTGGATAGATGTCTATCCGAGTGATTCAAAGCGTGGTGGAGCTTTTAGCCACCCAGGCTCTGCTGACGCCCACCCTTATGTGCTGCTTAATCACACTAACCAACGAAGGGATCTTTTTACACTTGCACATGAGTTAGGACATGCAATACATCAAAATTTAAGCTACAGCGTAGGCTACCTAAACTCGGACACGCCGCTAACCACAGCAGAAACAGCCTCAGTTTTTTGTGAGATGCTTGTGTTTGACTATGTTAAAAATACGCTTAGTGGCAAAGAAAAACAAGCCTTACTCGCTGGCAAACTAGAAGATATATTTGCCACGCTTTACCGTCAAATAAACTTTACAACCTTTGAGCGCCGAGTGCATAGCCATGAAGGCGAGATATCAAGCCAAGTGCTAAATAAAATTTGGCGAGAAGAGAGTCAAAAAATGTTTGGCAAAAGTGTTGTTTTGTGCGAGCATTACGATATTTGGCATAGTTATATACCACACTTTATCCATACGCCATTTTACTGCTATGCCTACTCTTATGCACAGCTTTTAGTGCTTGCGCTTTTTGGACTTTACAAGAGTGCAAAGTGTGAAAATTTTGTAGAAATTTACACAAAATTTCTAGCCAGTGGAGGAAGTAAAAGCCCGCAAGAGCTTGTGGGAATGTTTGGTTTTGACATAGATGATGAAAAATTTCGGCAAATAGGCCTTAAAGAGATAGAAAAAATGTTAAAAGAATTTGAGGAGACAGTATGCTAAATGAGCTTTTAAATAACGAAAAATTCGCACTTTTAATGAAAATGCATGTGTATGAATGTGTTGATTTTTTACTGCAAAATGGCACAGACTTTGCCATCGTTGCAAATCTTGACTTAACAAGCTTTGATCCGCCCCTACCAGATGAAATAGCAGCCTCTTTTTCGCACAAAGTCATAGTTTTTGCACTTGGTGGCTATACTTTTGAGAGCGCAAAACTCACACAAGATACGCTAAGCTTTGAAGCTGGCTTTGGGGCAAATGACTTTGCTTCTGTTGTTAGCGTTAAGCTCTCTGGTATAGTGCAGATCATGGTTGAAGAAAATGCCATTATGATAAATTTTGCCGTTGCAAAACCAAAAAAAGAGAGTAAAAAATCTATGTCAATATTTAAGTCAAATCCCAAAAACAAAGGCATTTTAGGCAAAAAACATTGAATTTACTCACAAAACGAGCAAATTCAAACAAAAGCTAAAAATTTCAACTAACTTTTAGTAAAAATTTAATATAAAAATAGTCCTATTTCAAAACAAAGGAGAAAGAGTGAGAAAAGCATTTTTTTCATTTTTGGCACTATTCGCCGCCGTCTTTCTAACGGGTTGTGGTGATGACAAAGTTGCTAGCGCACAAACTGACGCGATAGCCAAGATCAAAGAACAAGGTTTCGTTCGTATCGGTGTTTTTAGTGACAAGCCACCGTTTGGCTATGTCAATAAGGATGGCAAAAACCAAGGATATGACATCTACTTTGCAAAGCGCATCGCAAAGGATTTGCTTGGCGATGAAAACAAGGTAAAATTTGAGCTAGTTGAAGCCGCCAGCAGAGCTGAAGTCCTAGTAGCAAATAAAGTTGACATCACACTTGCAAATTTTACAAAAACACCTGAGCGCTCAAAAGTGGTTGACTTTGCACTACCATATATGAAGGTCTCGCTAGGTCTTGTTAGCCCAGAGGGCGAGCTTATAACCGATATAGCACAGCTAAAAGGCAAGAAGCTTATCGTAAATAAAGGTACGACAGCGGATGCATATTTTACTAAAAATCATCCAGAAATCGAGCTTTTAAAATTTGACCACAACACAGAAACCTTTGCAGCGCTTCTTGATAAGCGTGGTGTGGCACTTGCTCACGATAATGCTATGCTTTTTGCATGGGTCAAGGAAAATGCTGGCTTTAAGGTCGGCATAGAAGCTTTTGGCGATGTTGATGTTATTGCGCCAGCTGTAAAAAAAGGAAATACAGTTTTACTTGAGTGGCTAAACAAAGAGATTGAAACGCTTGGAAAAGAAAATTTCTTTCATAAGGCATACGACGCTACACTAAAACCAGTATATGGCGATAGCGTAAATCCTGAGTCACTTGTAGTTGAGGGCGGAAAAATTTAAAAATGAGGTCGGGCTCTCCGACCTTTTTGTCATTCTAACTATTTTAAAAATCTAAATATCTTTTCTAGCTCTATTTCTTATGACATCATAAACTAGAACACCGAATACCGACATCATAAGTCCGGCAAGTGCCGCTATAGCAAGTATTATAGCCTTTCTTGGCTTCACAGGTCGCTCAGAGATAGCTATATCTGAGACTATGGCTGTGTTTTGATAGTTATACGGCTTTAGGCTAAGTTCAATGAGAGATTTTTGGTCTAGTAATTTATTTAACTCTTCAGTTTGAAGTGTGGCAAGCTCTCTCTGAAGAGTAAGAAGCTTGTCGTTCATGATGGTGTCTTTTTCTGAGTTTAGATTTTCTAAGTCTATATTTATTAGTCTATCAAGTCTATCTTGAGCATTTGGCTTAGTTTGTGAAAAAAGAGCGTATTTTTGCCCCTCTAAAGATAATAAATTTTGCTCAATACTTGAAATTTGAGAATATATACCTTGTTTTAGCATTTGTTTTTGCAAAATATTATCCATACTATCTTTATCATGTATCTGTAAATTTTCTAACTCTTTTTTGTATCTTGCCATTTTATCACTGTTTATTTCTAATGATTTTTCTATACTAGGCAAAACAATATCGTCAATTGCCATTAAGGCACGTTTTGCCTCTGGTATGGTTTTTTCTTGCATATACGCTATTTGGCGATTTATACGTGGCAACTGAGTATTTTTAATATACTCTATTTGCTCTTGTTTTTCAACTATTTTATAATCTTTTAAAAATTTTATTTGTCGCTCTACATCTGCTAAGTTGATTTTTTTATTATCTAAATAAACACTTAGTTTATTTTTATGCTCGTCTGATAGATTATTTACTATTTCATATATTTTTGCCTTAGCAATATCATTAGATATAGCAAAAACATCTATATTTAAGAAATTTCGCTTTCCTCTAACTGCTGTAATTTTATACTCCAAGTTACTATCGCTTTTTAAAAATTGCAATTTACGCACCACATCATCAGCATTAGCTAATTGTATATTTTCCATAGTATCTTCATGTTTAAAATATCCAATTTCAACAAGTGCTGAAGCTTTATACATTGGAATTTTTATTGATGTATAAAATAACGATAATGTAGCAAAAATAAAAGTAATAGTTAATATGTATTTTTTATATCTCCATACTTTTTTAAACAATTCTAATATATCTATTTCATCATCTTGATAAGTAGCTTGTTGATTATGATTTTCAATCATAAATACCTCCTTTTATTAACTAATAATTTAAGTTTAATTATAGTAAAATAATGCTTAAAAAATAAATGGTGGTATGATTTGCCTTTGATAATTCTTGGTAATAAATATAAATTTGATCAGTTAGATATAGATAGACTAAATGTAAAATTTAAAAAAATTGACTTTGTGAAAATTACTGGCCGAAGCTCGCGCGATGTGCGAAAAGATATAGAAACACTAATAAGCACAAGATCGTATAAATATCTCATCATAAACACAAAAGCTACCGTCGATCCTAAGATGATAAAGTATCTAACACTGCTTCAATTTCGCCATCAGCATAAAAAAATACGTATTATAACAATAGAAAAGTTGCTAGATAAATACCTAAAAAAATGCTATATACCTGATGACGATAGGGACTTGAAATTTTTAAACGATATAAGACCATATAATACTTTTGAATTGGTTTTAAAAAGAGCGGTAGACTATGCTGGAGCGTTTGTTCTTTTGATAGTACATTTTTTTATAAAATTTTATGTCAAAAAAAAGATAGATGAGCAGTCACCGGGGGTGCTGTACTTCGCTCAAAATAGGGTTGGATTAAATGCTAAAATTTTTAAATGCTATAAATTTAGGACAATGCATGAAAATTCGCATCACAACCCATATACGCAAAAAGGCGATGAAAGGGTGTTTGAGTTTGCCGAGTTTATGCGCAAGGCTCGTATTGATGAGATCCCGCAGTATAAAAATATACTAAATGGCGAAATGCACTTAATTGGACCTCGCGCTGAGTGGAATATACTCGTAAATGAATATGAAAAAGAGATACCATATTATAACGAACGACATCTCGTAAGACCTGGCATCACTGGCTGGGCTCAGGTAAATTACCCATATGGTGCAAATGCGTATGATACAAAACAAAAACTAATGTATGATCTATACTACATAAAGCACTGGTCGCTTTGGTTAGAAATTCTTACCATTGTAAAAACCGTACTTGTTGTATTTGGTAAGAGAGGGCAATAATTTCTAAGACCTGAGCAACTTATATACATTTTTTAGTATAGATTTTGGCATTAGTCTAAGCGGTATTTTTATAATTGCCATCTTTATAAACTCAAAACTACTCAAAAATCCCAAATTTTTCATGGCTTTTAAAAGAGCAAATTCATATTTTGCATACCTTAAGCCACTTCGTCTGCTTAGTTGACTTGTGCCAGCTCGCATATTTACCAAAGCTTCTTGAATATTATAAAATTTCGCACCATTCATAATCATCCTAACCCATAAATAATAATCTTCTAAAAATATCATTTTTTGATAGCTTCCAGCTGATAAGACAGCTGACTTTTTAAACATTACACTTGGATGATTTATGGGTGATCTTATTTTTGCAAATTTTACTATTTCATCATGGGTTTGTGGAAGTTTACGATAAGATAAAATTTCGTTTTCATCGCTATCAAATTCGCTAATCCAACTACCACAAATATCAATATCTAGATTATTTTTAAAAATAGAAATTTGTTTTTCAAAACGACTTGGCGCCGATATATCATCGCTATCCATTCTAGCAACAAGCTCATATTTGCACTCATCAAGACCTTTATTTAAAGCATCGCCTAGCCCCATGTTTTTTTTTAGTGTTTTGATAGCTAGCACTTCTCCAAGCTTGTTTTTCCATTTAGTTATTACGTCATACAGCTCATCTGTAAGCTTACCATCTTCTACTAAAACTATTTGATTTGGTTTAAGTATTTGCTCATCCCAAATGCTAACCATCGCCCTATTTAAAAACTCAGCATTTTCTTTGAAATATACAGACATTAAGACACTAAAATTCATAAAGCTTTTCTCACTGTTTGAAATTTATTGAAAATAAAATAGATTGTTTATATATAAACATAAAAGTCCATAGCAACATGGCAAAACTTACTAACATCATCAATATTAAAATATAATGTAAAAAATCATAATATATAGAAAAAGGAATAATAATAAGCAAGAAACCGCCCCAGTCTAAATTTTTATATAATTTTAATAATGCACCCTGTCTTACTCTTTTATCCGTGCCGTCTTCTAGCTGCTTTTGTGATTTTACTAAAGATAATTTCAAATATGCTGTTCTAGAATATAAACTCATAAATGAAGATATGGCACCTAAAATAAACCATATAATATCATCATATAAATTTGTCAAATAATATCCTAAAGATGTCCAAAGTAAAGATATAACTAGATAACCAGCAAAAGCATCAAAAAATTCGCCCAACGGATTAATAATCTGTTTTTTATAAAATAAAGTTCTTGCTAACGAGCCATCAGCACAATCAAATATCATAAAAACAATAAAAAATAAACTACCGATAATCACTATTGATTTACTATGTCCAAAAATCACAAATATTGAACCAATTACAAATATAAACATAGAAACTATCGATATTTTATTTGGTGTCAATCTAAAAACATTATAAAATAAAGGTAAAAGATGTATAGCTAAGGGTCTATAAAAATATCTATCAAGCAGTGTTAGTGTTTGAAGTTTTTCTTTATCCACGCTATATTGTTTAAAGTCTTGTAGTATCAATTTCATATGAATCTCTCTTTAATAAATTTTTAAAAATTTTTAAAAAAATAATTATCACTATAGCAAAAATAAACTTTATAATAAATATAGCAAAACTACTTCTTGGCATCCATATCAGAGCTTGAACTAAAAAAGTTGCAATAAAAAAACCATATTTCTTAAATATCAATTTATTTTGGATATATATTATAAAAATCCCTAAAAAGAAACTAAAAAATGCTAAAAAAATTATATTTCCCCCAATAAAATATAATTCCATTATATAAGAAGACCCTGTTCCTCCTCCAAGCAAGTAAGCTGTGGGATTTAAAAAATATTCCAATTTTTCTACAATATACCAACTTTGTTCTAAACTCAAAAGAGAACGTGGCTCAACTTGTCCGGTAAATAAAAGATATTTGCTGTAAAAAGGGGCAAATAAATTTAAAAATCCCTCATATCCATTAACAAAAAATAATTCTTTAAATTCAAACATAAATCCTAGCACAAGCAAAGAAACACCTTGCTGATAAAAAAAGCTAGTTAGGTATTTTATCCCTTCTTTATCAAGCTCAAAATCATATTTAGTCAATAAGGTTATTTGCGATAAAATAACTATAGAAAATACTATGCAAAGTAAAATTTTAAAATTAATTTTTAAATTATACAAAACAGACAAAGACCAAAGCGTAGTTATTGTTACAATTAAAAACTCAGCTCTCATGCCAGTAAAAATATAAGAAGAATACATAAAGATAAAAAATAATGAAAGCCTGTAGGCATATTTCTTAGGAGGTTTATTTGCTAAAATTATAAAAAAGCCGATATAAAAAAAGTCATCAAATATTCTTACAAAAGTCGGCAATATGTGATTTCCAGAGTAAATAGCAAAATAGCCAAAATTGTTGAGTATATTAAAATAAAAATAAACTTTATAAAAAAAACAAAAACCACCTATAAAGAATAAACAATACCCTATTGTTTTATCTAATGCAAGTGATTGCTGAATTTTTTTAAGAGAATTATTTTTATATATTTTATATCCGTAAATAAATCCAATGTGTAAAAAAAGTAATGAAAAAATTAAAATAAAATTAATATTCAGCATAGTTTTATTTGAAAAATAAAAGTATTCCATCCATTGAGATTCTCCATAGCTATCAAAAACACTAGGCAAAAATAAATGCATAAAAATTCTAGCCAATAAAAAAATGCATATACATCCTATAAAAACAATATCTAAACTTAACCAATTTTTAGAATTTTTATGAGAATGATATATGATATAAATTGTTATAAAGAATAATTGCAGTTCAAGCAAAGGCAAAAACCAGTCACTAACCAAATAAAAGCCAATATATTGAATTAATATAAACAAAATGAGACATAAAGAAGTAAAAATATCTTTTTTAATATACAAGTATTTCATTCCACTTCTTTACTACTACATCTATATTATATTCAGAAATGCTTTCATATCCAGTATCTGAAATTTTTTTCATCATTTGTTCATTTTTTGCAATATCCAAAATTAAAGAATATAATTCTTTTGTTTTTCCTATATCAAATAAAAAACCATTTTTTTTATCTTTTACTAATTTTTTACCGCCTTGCGTTTTAGATGATACCACACAGCATTTACAAGCCATAGCTTCTATTATTGTCATTGGCATACCCTCGGCTGTTGATGGCATGATAAAAATTTTTGATCTTTCAAAAAATGGCTTAGTATTATTTGTACCATTGATAAATTCTATATTTTTTAATTTTAATTTTTTGGCAAGACTTATTGCCTTATTCTTATCCTCGCCTTCGCCAACTATCTCAAGTTTCCATTCTGGTAAATACTTATGCGCATATTCCCAGGCATACAAAAGTGTATCTATACCTTTTTTATATGTTACTCTGCCCAAAAATAATAATATATTTTCTTTTTTTTCAAATACTACATTATTCCCCACAAAACTAACTGGATTAGCAATAAAAAACAATTTATTTAAATTAACCTGAGTAGGATAATTTTCTTCATTGTTATACAAGCACACAACTTTATCAAAGGAATCAAAAATCATTTTTACTCTATGCCTAGTCCAAAATCTGCCAATATAAAATTTCCTAAAATCATGGCTTCCACCATGGTGCATATATATTAAATTAATATTTTTAAATAATCCTAATTTTCGTAATATCCAAATTGGTTCAATATATAAAGACTTATTGAAAATTATATTTGTGTGAATGCGAGATTTTAAAAATAAATACATTTTAAAAGTATTTGGAATAATATCAAATATTTTTAATAATTTAAATTTAAATTTAAATTTCACAATAGTAAATTTAACCCTATTATCTAAGTCAAAAAAAGGTTTACCTTCTTTAACTGAAACATTTTCCACTTCATAACCTTTTTTTATAAAATAATTACTCCAATTGGTTATAACCCTAACGACCCCACCCATAGTAACTAACGATTCAGTTACAAAAATTATTTTTTTCATATTTTTTCAGCTCTGTTTCTAAGAAATTTAAAATTTTAGGCATTGAATCAAATTTGATTTCATTAAAAAAATCATTAATTTTTTCTCTGCGATCAAAAAAATAAGTATTATCATCCAAAAGTCTAATAATATTATTTTTAAACTCTTGCAATGTTTGTATTTTTGGACCAGGATTAATATCGTCAAAATTAAAATTTAGTCCTTTTGTAGATAAATATTCATTTAAATCATACGGCAAGAGAATAATTGGTTTTTTAAGCAATAAAAAATCTATCCAAATGCCAGAATAATCAGATATAACTAAATCAAAAATATTTAATATATCATTTATATTTTGAATTTTTGTTTGATCGAGAATTTTTATATTTGAATATTCTTTTATGTTTATTTTTTCTAAGGAATGTGGTCTAACAAAAAATACAATATTATTTTTTTTCAAAAAAGAATTAAAATCTTCAAATGAGAAATATTCAAAAGGAAAATATTTTACTGTATTTTTTAAACTTGTCCCATATTTTGATTTTCTCCATGTTGGAGCATATAAAACAAATCTAGAATTTATATCTATATTTTTAAAAATATTTGACATATCTTTTTTGGGAATAATTTTATAAATAAAATCATTTCTAGGCTGACCTAAAATTTTTATCTTATTAATAGGCAATAAAAAGCTTTCAGACATAATATTAACCAAATTTTTAGATGTAGTAATGTAAGCCGTTACAAAAAAAGAAAATACTTTTAGCTGCAATAGCATTCTTAATTTGTTTAATCCAGTATAGCCATTTATCCCAATCTTTTTTATTGGAACACCGTGCCAAAAATTTATAATTATTTTATTCCTCATATAAAAAGGATTTTTAATGGGCATGCCAGCATCCAATAACCAAACGTTACTTTTTTTTAAAAAATTTAAACCATTTTTTTCTTTTATGGATATAAATTTATCACCATATATGGAAATTAACTTATTTCTTGTTTTATCATTATTTATAATATATTTTATGTCATAAGCTTCATTTTTAAGTAGATATTCAAACATAAATTTGGTATTATGTGTAAAATCATTATTATTTGAGCTTAATGTTATTTTTATTTTTTTCATATTCTTTATCATTTGTTTCCTAGCATAGTTTTCTAATTATACTATAATTTTATTTATTATAACTTGTTTTAAAAATAATTTTAAAACTTAAAAAAAACCTAAAAGCCAACTCTAATGTACTATATATAATAAGACTGTAAGCATAAGAATTTAAACTATTTTTATTTAAACAAACTAGTGATAATAGAAAAATTAAAAAAGATATAAATACTATTAATAAATTTTTATCTATTTTATTGAAAATTATTAAGATATTGTTTGATAAAAAGAAGGATATTGCTCCAATCGGAACAGTTAAGATTAATATTTGAAATAAAATTTTAAATTCCAATACATTTATATTGAGTGCTTTAATCAACATATCCGCACCAAAAAAAAATAATATAAATAATCCAAAAGAAGTAAAAAATAAAAACAATAAAATTTTTTTAACAAAAAGTATATTTCTAGTTAAGGCAATATGCGGATACACTACTTGTGTTAGAATATGAAATGGACTTAAAATCGTATTAACCACTCTTAAAGACAAATCAAAATATCCTACTCCAGCATGACCTATATAATTTTCTATAAGAATTATTAATAATCTTGTTCTAAGCATAGTAACAACATTTGATAAAAAAATAAAAAAACAATCCTTAAGGCTAAAATATCTTTTTTTTAGGCATATTAAATTTAATGATAATTTATGCTTTACAACCATCACATAATACCCAATAATAAATGCAATAAATGAAGTTGCACTATATAAGATTGGAACGATTATATAATCACTTGTTTGTTTTACAAAAATAAAAACACCAATTGCAAATATCATCTTAGATAAAGCTGTTACAATGGCGATATATTTCATATTTTCAATACCTTGAAAATACCAAACAGGAAACATACTTTCAAAAAAAATAAAAAATGCAAAAGCAACAAATATGTCTAAATTATCAAAAAATTTATCAATTTGCAATAAAAAAATAAGAACAATTGATACCGCTATAAAAAGTATCGTTTTTAAAAAAGTTACGTAAGATATAATGTTTGATAAAATTTCTTTTTTATTTCTATTTTCAGATACAACTTTCACAATCAAAGTGTCAAAGCCAAATTTAATAAAAACTATGAAAATTTCTGAAATAGCAAAAGCCCACATTATTTTACCGTATTGTTGATCTCCTAATTTATATATTAAATAAGGAAAAACAAATATTGGCAAAATAATAGCTACTCCTTTCAATAAAAACAAATAAAGAGTATTGTTTATCATTACACTATATTTTTGTAAAAAAAGTTTCACTAAAACTCAACCAAACTATTTCCAGCTCTTTGCGTATTGGCTAGAGAATCTTTTAAATTTTGTATTTCGTTGTCATCTATACCGTAGTCGTTAAAATTTGTTGAAATTTCTAGCTTAGCAAACATTTCACGTAATTTTTTAGAATCATTTGAGCCAAAAATTTCTATCAAAGCATTATCTATATGCTCATATTTTCCACTAATACTATCAATTAACATAGGCAGTGTAAAACTACACGCTATACCATGTGGTATATGCTTATGCGTAGTTATATAATAGCTCATCGCGTGAGCAATGGCTGTTTGAGTGTTTGAAAACGCTAGTCCAGCATACATACACGCCTTCATAATCTGCTCCCTATACTCTAAATTTTGTAAATCATTAGCTAGTTTTGGCAAAAACTCAACGATAATCCTTGCTGATTTTACAGCATAGTTTATAGTTATCTCATTTGCGTTTTTATTCCATATAGATTCTAGTGCATGTGAAAGTGTATCAAGCCCTGTTTGTATAGTAATATCCTTTGGCGCAGACGCAGTAAGACAGGGGTCATATATAGCCACCTCACTAAAAAGCTTAGGTAGATGAAGTGAGTATTTTTTCTTCTCATCCATATCCCATATCGTAGCCCATGGCGTTATCTCGCTACCCGTTCCAGCAGTAGTTGGTATGCCGATAATAGGCGTAAGTAAATAGTTGGATTTGTCAATATTGCCTTTTATCAAATCTGTTACAAATTTTGCTTCTTTTTTATCATTATAAACTGCAAAAAATTTTGCCGCATCAAGCACACTACCGCCACCAAGACCGACAATAAGCTCAAAATCATTTTCTCGTATTTTAGCATATGCTAACTCCAAGTCTTTAAACTCTGGATGACTTTTTACATCGCTAAAAACATAATTTATGCTTGGGCAAAGAAGCTTTATTTTATCTACATATCCACGCTTTACAAAACCACTGCTTGTTATGAGTATAGTTTTTCTGCTATTTATGAAATTGTTTAAATTTTCTAATTGATTTTTGCCAAATACAATCTTTGTTGGCATATAATAATTAAAACTATTCAAATTTATTTACTCCCACTACTTCAACTGGCGGTCTTGGCGTTTCATCATCAAAACTACATTTCACATGTAAAAATTTTAATCCACCTTGCTTAGAAATTTTGCTTATAATTTCACTAAATTCATCTTGTTTAACGATAGTTTTATCTATCACTTCAAAACCACAAGCTCTTGCAATAGCAATGTAATCAATATGTGATTGATATGTTTTTTGCCCACCAGTTGATTTATTTGCTTCATTATCAAATAAAATATAAGTCAAGTTTATCTCATCTTTATATCGTCCAGCTGTGCTAAGTCCGCCCATATGCATAACAAACTCAGCATCGCCGCCACACACAACAACTTCTCGCCCTGCCTTACTAGCCCCAAGACCGATACTAACAGCACCGCCCATATTTCCAACCATATAGAAATTTTTAGTATCTTTCATAAAGCTATACATCTCTCTAGCAGTATTGCCAGTAGTGCCTATAAAAAGTGTGTTTGAGTTTTTATAAAAATCATTTAAAATATTTAAAAATTTACTTCTTTTTTCATATTTAGAAAGATCTAGCGTATGCCTATCATCAAGAGCAACCTTGCTAAAACTATCTTTTTTTATAATACCGATAATTGCTTTATCATTTGCACTTTCTATTTGAGAAATGGCATTGTCTAAATTTTCATCATCAAGGATAAAATTTTCATATCCATAAGCTGATATGAGTTTTGGAAGCTCGGTAGCAAGGTGCTTATGCTGTATCTCGCTATCGCCGTCTTTATATGTTCTCCAGCTAGTTAATATCGCAAAATTTAAACCATATGGTTTTAATAAGCTAGTTATACAGCTTCCCATATTGGTTACTCCGCTTGATTGAACTATTACTATCGGTTTTGCACCTACCATTTTTAGTCCTGCTGCCACTGAACACGCCACAGCTTCACTAGCACAAGGCAAATACTCAATACCAGCATTATTTATAGCTTCGTTTATGACATATTTTGCAAAACTACAAGGCACAGCACAAATATGCGTGTAGCCTTTGTTTATTAATTCGTATATAAATTTTTTAGTATCTAGTGCCATTATCTTGTGCCCGGGATTAAATCTAAAATTTCTTTTATAGACAAAAGCTCTTTTTCAGCTTCAAAACTTCTGTCATTTTCAAGTATCATTTTGGCAACTTTTTTCATGCCCGGATATGCAGCGCGAAGCATATGATTTGCATATATTATTATATTTACACCAGCTTTGCTTAGCTGTGTTGCCGTAATTTCATTAAACGAAGTTGGCACTACAACCAAAACTATATCTTTATTTTCATTGCGTAGTTTTTCACAAAATTCCAAAACTTCATCTGGGCTTTTTTGTCTTGAATGTATCATTATGCCATCAGCTCCAGCCTTTATATACGCTCTTGCACGAGTTAGAGCATCGTCCATTCCTTTCTCAAGTATCAGACTTTCTATACGAGCTATTATCATAAAATCATCTGTAGCTTGAGCCCTTTTGCCAACTTCTATCTTATGGCAAAAATTTTCTATACTATCTTGTGTTTGAGCCACTTCGTTGCCAAATAGTGAGTTTTTCTTAAGCCCTGTTTTGTCCTCTATAATCACAGCACTTACGCCCGTTCTTTCAAGTGTGCGAACCGTAAAAGCAAAATGCTCCGCTATACCGCCCGTATCAGCGTCATATATCATAGGCTTAGTAGTAACTTCAAAAATTTCATTTATTGTATTTATCCTAGATGTAACATCAACAGCCTCAATATCTGGCTTTCCCTTTGAAGTAGAATCCGTTAGTGAAGAGCTCCAAAAGCCATCATATTCTATACCATTATCGCCTTTTATATTTTCAGCTATCAAGGCGCTTAAAGCATTGTGAGATTCCATAATGCGAACAACATTTTTTGCATTAACCAGCCTTCTTAGCCTAGCCCTTCTTATATCCGGAGTAGTTCCAATCTCCTTTATAGCGTTATTTAATTTAGTAGATGAAATTCCTTGTGTATAATCTGGCTCTATCAGCTCACCTCCCCATTTTGCAAGAGTACCTATAACTTGCTGTCTTGTTTGAGCTTGCACCCCATCACGCCAATCACTACCATGAACTACATAATCTGGTTTGATTTTTTCTAAATTTGGACGGTAGTCTAATGTATCTTGGGCTATAACTTGCGTTACGCCCTTTATATTTTCAATAACTGCTTTGCGTTGTTCATAATTCATATAAGGAAGTCTTTTATAACTCACTATAGCACCATCTGTTAATAGTCCAACAATAACATCACCGTATTGTGCTGCGATTTTAATTATATTGATATGCCCTGGGTGGACAAGATCGGCGCTCATGCCTATGTATACTTTTTTATTCATCATTACTCCTTCTTAGTATCAAATTGTTTTTATAAATACATTAAAATCTTATAGTTACCTTACTATATAATAATATATATTAAAAAATAACATATACTGCCAAGCTTTTTATTATTAAACCGAATGACATCTAAGTACCATGAATCTTATACATAGTACACAAACATTCAAAAACAGATATGCTATTTTATTACCATGGATAAAGCCTCGTTCCGCTACCACCAGCTAGTATAATACCTTTCATATTTTCTCCACTATATTTTTAATTATTATTGAAATTTTATCTTGTATCTGTTTAAGCGACTCTTCGCTTTTTGCTTCAAACCTAGTTACAATAACCGGTGTTGTATTTGATGCACGAACTAAAGCCCAACCATCTTCAAACTGGATACGAACGCCGTCTATTTCGATGATATTTAAAATTTCAGGCAAATTGCAATCCTTGCTTTTTATAGCTTGCTTAAATTTCTCAACTATCTGAAATTTACTCTCTTCATCAACATGTATTTTTATCTCATCGGTACTATAAACCTTTGGCATTTTATCAAGTTCAGCATCTAGGTCAAATCCCTTTTGCACTAACTCAAGCACTCTCATCATCGCATAAAGCGCATCATCAAAGCCAAAATATCGCTCTTTAAAAAAGATATGACCGCTTACTTCAGCTGCCAGATCAACATCAAGCTCTTTCATCATCTTTTTGATATTGCTATGCCCAGTTTTACCCATAAAAACTTCGCCGATTTTAGCTATCTCATCATACATCACTTGTGAGCATTTAACCTCGCCCAAAACCTTTGGATGATCCATATTTAAAGCATAAAGGTAAGCTAGCTCATCGCCTTTTATGTTGCGTTTTGAAGTTATCACAGCTATCCTGTCACCATCTCCATCAAATCCAAATCCAAGCTCACTCTCACCACGCTCTAAACAAGCAAAAATATCAGCCAAATTCTCTCTCTCGCTTGGGTCTGGATGGTGGTTTGGAAAATTTCCGTCTGGCTGAGCGTAAAGCACCCTAGCGTTTAAATCAAGCTCTTCAACGATAGGCATAAGCGCAACGCCCATAGCTCCATTACCACAATCAACAACAAAAGGTAGCTTCATGCCATTTAAATGCCAAAATTTCTCAACAAAATAGCTAACATATATGCTTAAAATGTCAAATTTTTTACATCTAACATCGTCTTGGATTTCTTCGCCACTACCTATAAACTCGCTAACTTTTTTGCGCAAAATTTGTAAATCTTCACCAAAATAGCTATCTTTTTTTATGGTTATTTTAAAACCATTATACTCTTTTGGATTATGCGAGCCAGTTATCATGATATTTGCATCAAAATGATCTGCATAAACACTAAAATATCCAACTGGCGTAGGTAGCAAACCTATATCATATACGCTAAGGCCAGCTTTGTTTAGCCCACTAACTAGCCACTTAAAGAGCAAATCCGCACTAAGACGCGCGTCATAGCCTACACTTACGCTTTTTACGCCACGCATGCTCATCTCAAGACCAAGGCAAAAACCTATCGCCTTTACGCTAATTTCATTTAGATCTTTTTCAAAGATTCCGCGTATATCGTACTCTCTAAAAATTTCATTTATCATTAAATCTTACCAAATTCTTATCATAATTTATTTTAAGTTGGTATTATAGAGTAATTGCAGTTAAAATTTTATTAAAAATATAGATATTTTTATGTGTGCGTTAAGAAGGTTGCCCCATTTTAAAACGGGGCAAATTTGGGCCTACATCATACCGCCCATGCCACCCATTCCGCCCATATCAGGCATTGGCATAGATGGTTTATCTTCTTTTAGTTCGCTTATCGTAGCCTCTGTTGTAAGAAGCAAGCTTGCTACGCTTACAGCATTTTGAAGTGCCACGCGCTCAACTTTTACAGGATCTATGATACCAGCTTCAAACATATTTACATACTCGCCAGTTGCTGCGTTAAAGCCGTAGTTTTCATCGCTGCTTGTCTCGATAGCATTTGCTACCACGCCAGCGTCAAAGCCCGCGTTTTCAGCGATTTGACGAAGTGGAGCACGAAGCGCGCGACGCACTATATCAGCACCTATTGCCTCATCGCCTTTTAACTCTAATTTAACGCGTTTTGAAGCAAGTATTAGCGCAGAGCCACCGCCTACTACTATACCTTCTTCTACGGCCGCACGAGTTGCGCTTAATGCGTCATCTACGCGGTCTTTTTTCTCTTTCATCTCAGTTTCAGTTGCTGCACCTACTTTTATAACAGCCACGCCACCGCTTAGCTTAGCTAGGCGCTCTTGTAGCTTTTCTTTATCATAATCACTTGTAGTTTCAGCGATTTGCGCTTTTATCTGATTTATACGAGCATCGATCGAAGACTTCTCACCATCACCATTTACGATAGTTGTGTTGTCTTTATCTATCACAACACTTGATGCTTGACCTAGATCTTGCAAGCTAGCACTCTCAAGCGTTCTGCCAAGCTCTTCGCTGATCACTTCACCACCAGTTAAGATAGCGATATCTTCTAGCATAGCCTTTCTTCTGTCACCAAAACCAGGAGCTTTTACAGCTGAGATGTTTAATACGCCACGAAGTTTATTTACCACAAGTGTCGCAAGTGCCTCACCCTCGATATCTTCTGCGATGATAAGAAGCGGCTTGCCAGTTTTTTGGATTTGCTCTAAAACTGGTAAAAGATCTTTTAAATTTGTAATCTTTTTATCAAACAAAAGTATATATGGGTTGCTTAGCTCAACCTGCATTTTATCAGCATTTGTGATGAAATACGGGCTTAGATAACCGCGGTCAAACTGCATACCCTCAACCACATTTAGCTCATCTTCTATCGACTTAGCTTCTTCTACTGTTATAACACCATCTTTGCCAACTTTCTCCATCGCATCAGCGATAAGCTTGCCGATACTTTCATCTGAGTTTGCTGATATTGTCGCGATTTGTGCTATCTCTTTTGAACCAGAAACTTTTTTAGAGATATTTTTTAGCTCTTCAACTAAGGCCGCTACTTCTTTATCCATACCTCGTTTTACTTCGATCGGATTTGCACCAGCTGTTACATTTCTAAGACCCTCTTTAAAGATAGCGTGAGCTAAAACAGTTGCTGTTGTAGTGCCATCGCCAGCTTGGTCATTTGTTTTGCTAGCCACTTCACGAACTAGGCTCGCACCCATATTTTCTATCGTATCCTTTAGATCAACCTCTTTTGCCACACTTACACCATCTTTTGTAATAGCTGGAGCGCCAAAGCTCTTTTGGATAAGCACATTTCTACCGCGTGGTCCCATTGTCACTTTTACAGCATCATTTAGCTTGCGAACACCTTCATATAGGCGGTTTCTTGCATCATCTGAGTAAAAAATTTCTTTTGCCATTGTTTTTCCTTATAAATTTATTTTATTACACCTAAAACATCATCGATACTTAGCACTAAATACGCCTTATCATCAAGAGTTACTTCAGTGCCACCATACTTTGCAAATACAACGCTATCGCCTACTTTTACGCCCTCTGCTTCGGCGCCAACAGCCAAAACCTTGCCACTTAAAGGTTTTTCTTTAGCATTGTCGGGTATAATAATACCTGAAGCTGTGGTTTTAGTCTCTTCCACACGCTCAACAAGAACGCGTTTGCCTAATGGTTGAAAGTTCATTTTTCTTCCTTTTGGTTTAAGTTATTTTTAGCACTCTTTATTTTTGAGTGATGAAATACTATCATTTTTTTGTATAAAAGTCAATATTTTATATAAAATTTTTAGATAACTTTAGTCAATTAGGCTCAATATTAATGATACGATAAACTAAATTTAAAGGATAACAATATGAAAATTTTAACCTATATTCTCGCATGTTTCGCAGTGATTATATGCGCGATATATCTTACACTTTTTACCAGCTTTGGTAACTCATTTTTAATAAGCTATGTTGAAAAAACCATAAAAGAAAAAAGTGGTTTTGATGTAAAATTTGCAAAATTCCAGCTAAATTTAAGCGAGTTAAATCTTATAGCTACGATAAATGATGAAATTTTGGTTCAAACTGGCGGAAAATTCTCACTTTTTAGCCAAAAAATGGACCTAAACTATACAATAAGCGCAAACGATCTAAAAACAGCTGGTCTAAGCCTAACAAAACCTATCGGTATAAAGGGTCAAATTCGTGGTAAACTTAGCGACTTTGACACAAATGGAGCTGGAGAAATTCTAGGCTCGCACCTTAGCTTTTTAGCAAACATTAAAGACTATAAGCCACTCACGCTTGCGCTAGATGCAAGAAAATTTAGCCTATCTGAGATTTTAGCCCTAGCCAAACAACCTGAATACCTTAGTGGGTCTGTTGATGTGCTTGCCAACATCAAAGAAAATAACTCAAAGCCTGATGGAAACGCAACCATAACGCTATCTAACGCAAAAACAAATAATGCACTTTTACAAAGAGATTTCAACATAACACTACCAGCAAATTTTACCATCTTAGCAAACTCAAAAGCTAATATAAACGGCGATGAAGTAACCGCACTAACTCAAATTTCAACACCCATAGCAAAAGCGAATGCAAACCAAACACACTATAATATCGCAACAAAAGAGCTAAAAACAGACCTAAATATAGACATTGCAGACCTTGCAAAGCTTGAGCCTATAATAAAGCAAAAGCTATCAGGCTCACTCGCAGCAAAAGTTGATATAGCCACCAAAGACAATAAACTAACACTGCTAAATGCCATCATAAATGGTCTTGGCGGCAATATCCAAGCCAACCTAAATGACACAACACTAAACGCAAAGATAAATGCTATAAAACTTGATGAGATACTAAAGTTAGCCGCTCAACCAGCCCTTGCTAACGCCACCATAAACGGAGTTGCAAGCATAGATAATATAAACGATAACAAAAATATGGCTGGTAAAATTTATCTCAAAACTGACGCCGGCAAGCTCAATCAAAATGGCTTTAAAGAGCTTGGAATAACCATGCCAAGCGGGGTAAATTTTGGGCTTGATATAAATGCTGATGTTAAAAATTCAGTGGCAAATTTTAGCGCAAATTTACTTAGCTCTTTGCTAAATATAAAAAACTTAAACGGCAGTTATAATATCGAAAACAAAGGGGGCAATGCTGAGTTCTTACTTGATGTAAGCGATTTAGCTAAATTTGAAAGTCTAGTAGGTGCAAGGCTTAGCGGAGCAGTAAATTTAAAAGCACAAACAAATATAAAAGATAATACCTTAAGCACTCTAAAGCTTGATGGAAAGGCACTTGGCGGAGATGTAAAGGCTGAGATGATAGAGCAAAAACTTATCGCAGAACTAGCAAATTTAAATTTAAAAGACCTATTTTTGCTAGTTGGGCAGCAACCACTTGCAAACGCAAACATAAATCTAAATGCAAAGCTAGACCCTCTTGATATGAAAAATCTAAACGGAACCGCTACAATAGAGCTAAAAAATGGCGAAATTTACGAAGCTCAAGCTAGTAAAATTCTTGAAAAACCTATACCAAAAGATATTAACTTTAACGGCAAAATAGATACAAACATCCAAAAAAGTGTGGCAAATTTTAGTGGCGAACTTCTAAGTTCGCTAGCAAATCTAACAAACATAAAAGGAAGCTACGACTTAAATAGCAACAATGCAAATGCTACCTTAAACGCGACTATAAATGAGCTAAACAAGCTTAAATTTCTCACACAAACCCCACTTTTTGGAAGTCTTGAGCTTGTGGCACAAGTTCAAAAAAATGGAGAAAATTTAAGCGCAAAAGTAACCTCGCAAAATCTTGCAAATGGCAAGCTTGATGCGATATTTAAGGATGAAAAGCTAAAGGCAAATTTAGACAACTTTGACTTTAAAGGTCTTAGCGACCTACTTGGCTACTCACATTTTTACTCAGGTGTAGGAAATGCGGAGCTAAACTACAGCACCAAAAATGAAAATGGCAACTTTGACATAACCATAAAAGAGGGTAAGCTCGTTGCAAACGACTTTACAAAAGCTGTAAAAACACTAACACAACGAGATATAACAAGTGAAATTTACAAAGATGGCTTTGTTCGTGGAAACATCGCAAAGACTCTTATTACATTTGATGCACAGATGCAAGCACAAAGAAGCGATATAAACGCTACTAAAGCCATGCTAAATACCGCAACTTCAGCCATAAATATCCCGCTTGATTTTCGCTATGAAAAAACAGATGCCAAAATCAACATCACAGGCACAACAAAAGAGCCAAAATACACTGTTAGTTCAGAGTATATAAAGGGTAAAATTTCAAAAGAAGTTGGCAGATTTTTAGATAAGCAGTTTGGTAATGATAGCAATCAAAGCGAACAAAACACACAAAAAGATGCTGTCAAGGGGCTTTTAAAGGGGTTATTCAATTAAGACAACAAAGCAAGGGCTACAACGAAGCCTTTGCTAAAATTAAAAGCAAAAATTTATATTAATTTTAGTATCATACGGCAATCAAAACATCTTAAAAGGTCGCTTCTTGTATAGAGTTTTACTAAATATATGTCTGGCTGATATACCTAAAGATAGGCTTTTATCTTGGCAACAATGTGCTTTAATGCCAAAATTTGAATACAAATTTCAAACCATAAAAAGTGCAGATAAGATCGCAAGTATAGTACCTGACACACATCAGTATCTAGTTATCGCTCACGCTAAAAGCAAAATTTCACTAAAAACGATAAAAGAGCGAATGAGCAAAGATGACATTTTTATAGTTTATGCAAATAACACGAATGAAATTTTATCTGAAATTTTAGCCATAGCCGACGATATTTGGCTCTCAGGCTCACTAGAGCTTGATAAATTTCGATTTGAAAAAACTCTATCTTTAATCTATGAGCGCAAAGAGGCATGGCAAACCTCTACATGGCTTCAAGCAACTATAAACACACTACCTGATATGATATGGTTTAAAAGCTATTACGGTCTTCACCTAGAAGTTAATGACTCATTTTGCGCTGCTGTTAATAAAACAAAATCAGACATCAAAGGCAAAGACCACTACTACATCTGGGATATACCAAAAGAGGTATATAAACAAACTGATTATGTTTGCGTACAAACCGAAGATGATGTCATAGCAGCTAGAAAAACGGTGCTTTTTGACGAAGAGGTCATGAAGGCAGATGGAAATTTATGTAAGCTAAAAACATATAAAACACCGATATTTGATGGCGATACGATTATCGGGACAGTTGGTGTTGCGCGCGATGTAACAAAAGAATTTGAGTACCTACAGCGGATCGAGCGCCTAGCTCATTACGACCAACTCACAGGACTTGCCAATCGCAACCAACTTGACCTTTTCTTACGCAAGCTTCAAACCTCTTATATGAGCATAGCTTGTATTGATCTTGATTATTTTAAACAGATAAACGACACATACGGTCATCATGCTGGAGATGAAGTGCTTGTACTTGCTGCAAAACTTATACAAGAGCTTTTCCCAGACGCACTAAATGCAAGAATGGGTGGCGATGAGTTTATCTGCATATTTACCGACAAGTCTGACATAAAAAATACATCTAAACGCATACAAAAACTAATAGATAAATTTAGCCAAGAGTGCGACAAAGAGCCTAAATTTCAAGGACTTTCTATGAGTGTTGGCATAGCCGAAGGCAAGCCATTCCACGGCTCATTTGATATGTTGCTCCAAAGGGCTGACGATGCACTTTACAGGGCCAAAAAAAGCGGTCGTGGAAAATTTTATTTAATAAAAAGGCAAGACAACGAGTAGTAAGCCTTAGCTTACTACTCCTTTGGCTTAAATATAAGACTAGCCAAAACTCCACAAGAAAGCACTCCAAGCACTATACTAAGACTAGCGCCTGCTGAAATTTCAAACCCAAATCCAAAAATATGACTCATCGCACTCATAAATAACTTAAATGCGATGAAAAATAAAAGCACTATAACAGCCTTTTCAAGATGAACTAGATAGTTTTTAAGCGCCTCAAGCACAAAATATAGCGATCTTAGCCCAAGAACAGCAAACATCATCGCAGAATAAACTATAAGCGGCTCTTTTGAGATGGCAATGACCGCTGGAACGCTATCAAAAGCAAACATCACATCAGTTAGCTCAACCACACAAAGAGCTAAAAATAATGGAGTGGCTATAAACGCACCTTTTTTAGCCACACTATCGTTTAAAACCTCTGTAAGATACTTGCGTGTGATAAAAAATTTATGTCCAACAAGCTTTGGATACACTGGGAAAAATTTATGTACAGCTCTATAAGCAATGTGTTCAGAGTAGCCCTCGCTTTTTTGACTCTCATCATTTTTTAACATCAAGACCGCTGTATAAGCTATGATAACAGTAAAAATAACTTCAACCCAATGGCTAAGTGATAGCAAGGATGTTCCGATAAAGACAAAAACAAGTCGAAAAAATATCGCACCCAAGACACCGTAGTAAAGAACTCTGTGGCGGTACTTTTCAGGTATATTAAACCATTTAAATATAGCCATCATTACAAAAAGATTATCTATCGACAAAGCCTCTTCAAGTGCATATCCAGCCAGAAAAAGACTTGCAAATTCTCGCCCTTCAACAACATATAAATATCCAGCAAAGCAAAGCGATACGCTAAGCCAAAAAAGCGAAAAGAGTGAAGCATTTTTTAAACTTATAGCCTCATCTTTTTTATGAGAAAAAATATCTATAAGCAAGCAAAGTGCTACTACTACTACAAACACCACCATCGTTTGTGAAAAATATTGCATAAAACCACCTAAATTTTAATCAATCGGGCTAAATTTATCGTTCCACCAAAAATATGCAAAAAGCAACCCAAAGCCCTTTGGTTTACTCTCATCAAAGATAAACTCCCGCATATTTTGCCTAGGCACAAAGATAAGCTCAATACTCTCATCATCAACACCGCCGCCCTCACCTACTCGCATACTCTCATCTATACTTGCATAAAACATCGTTTGCATGTGCCCGCTAAAGCCAAAGCCACCATAAGTTGTGGTTATACGCTCAATGTGCTTTGGTGCGTACCCACACTCTTCGATAACCTCCTCATAAGCCGTGCGCTCATCACTCAAGCCCTTATCTTTTAACCCTGCGCAAAGCTCGTAGGTATAGCCATTTTCATTAAATTTTAACCCTTCATCTTGCTGAGCCAGCCAAACTGCTGGGCGAAACTGTTTAACAAACAAAAACGCATCTTTTTGGGTGTGGTAAAGCAGCGTAGAAACACTATTCATAGCTTTTGCACACTCCCAGCTACGCTTTATGCCATTTTGCTTAAAGCGCATTAAAAATGGTTTTAGAAATTTTGGATTATCAAGGGGTAAAATTTCAAGGTCAGTTATAGTAGTATCCATTTAGCAAGTCCTAAAAAACAAAAAAATCCAATACTATCAGTAAAGGTTGTAAGCACCACAGAAGAGCCCACAGCAGGATCGATGTCAAGGCGTTTTAGTGTAAGTGGTATGATGGTACCAAAAAAACCAGCCAAACATAAATTTATAAGCATACTTAAGGCAATAACCCCACCAAGAAGCCAAGCTCCAAACCAAGCCCAAGCAACTAGACCCATAACAATACCAAAGATAATGCCATTTGTAAGCGATATACTTACTTCTCGCTTTAAAACATGTTTTGCGTCTTTAAATTCTATCTCTCCAAGGCTTATACGGCGCACAGTAACCGCAAGAGCCTGTGTTCCAGTATTTCCACCCATGGATGCGACTATTGGCATTAATATAGCGAGCGCCACATAGCTTGCTATCGCCTCATCAAAAAGCCCAACAATAAACGAACTAATGATAGCTGTGCCTAAATTTATCAGCAACCAAAATGCCCTTGCCTTACCAGCCTTTACAAGAGTATCTTCCTCTTCTGCCTCATCACTAACACCAGCCAAGTTATACATCTGCTCAGTAGCACTCTCTTGGATAAAGTCATGGATATCATCTGCTGTGATACGACCAAGCAAGACACCTTTGCTGTCAATAACTGGTATAACATTTAAGTCATAATCCTCAACAACACCTACAACATCTTGTATATAGTCGCTGTCAAATGCCGTGTGTGGCTTAAATTTATCGATGTCGTCATATTTTTGGATATTTTCATCAAGACTTTTTGTAAAGTCAAACAGTATAAGCTCTTCAAGAGCAACGGCAAATTTTAAAATTTTATCCTTATCTATGATAAAAAGCTGGGAGACATTTTCAAGTTCACCTTCACTCTTAAGCTCTCTAAGCCTAGCCACCGCATCACCAGTAATCTCATCTCCCGTAGCCCAAAAAAGCTCCGTTTGCATATATGCGCCAGCTTCATCATCATCGTAGCTTCTAAGGCGCAAAATTTCGCTTTGATCATCTTCATCAAGACTATCAAAAAGCTCTTTAGCCTTCTCTTCATCAATATCTTCAATATATTTTAAAAGCTCGGTAGCATCGTCACTTTCTAGCTCTTCTAGTGCTTGAACCATCTTTTCGCTAGGCACAGTTTCGATGACATCCTTTAGCATATGCTCAGGAAGTTCTATCGCCACATCGCCAAGACTTTCTGGATCAAGACGAGCTAGATAGTCGGCAAATAGCTCCTCATCATGCGCTTTAACAGTTTTTAGATGCTGAGCTAGCTCATAAGGGGTCAAAATAGCCTGATCCTCATCCTCGATGTGCGTTTGTATAAGCTCTTTTGCTTCGTTTAATTCGACCATTTTTATCCTTAAAATTCGACCTTAACTACATCTGGAAAAGTTTCCGCCTTTTGCAAGATCTTGCCACTATCAAGGGCTTTTTTTATCAAAGCATTGTTTTTATCAACTATACCTTTAAATACCGCAGTCTCTTTCTTATCCATAGCTGGTTTTACAACTTTTAGCATGCTTTCAGGGTTTATGGGCTTATTATTTATATAAAGACCAAAATGCAAATGAGGACCCGTGCTCATACCCGAACTACCAACAAAAGCTACATGCGTACCCTGCTTTACCTTTTTACCAACAGAAATTCCCTTTGCAAAACCATTTAAATGAGCATAAAGTGTCTCGTAGCCACCTGCGTGAGAGATGATTAAAGTCTTACCGTAGCCGTTTTTATTGCCAACAAATTTTACAACTCCATCTCCAGCCGAGCGTATAGGTGTACCACGCGGAGCACCGTAATCAACTCCAAGATGTGCCCTATAGCGTCTTAATACAGGATGATAGCGTTTTAGCGTAAAACCAGATGTGATACGAGCATTTGAGATGGGTCTGGTTAAGAAAAATTTATCGCTTTGCTTGCCATTTTTATCATAAAATTTATTCTCATATTTATAAACTTTATAACTTTTATTGCCAGTCTCAAACGATGCTGAATGTATCTCAGGAGTACCAAAAACTCGACCCATGCGTATCTTTTGCGAATAAACTATAACAGCCTTATCACCTTTTTGTACCTTATTAAAATTTATCTTTTTTTCGCTCTTAAAAGCATCCCTAAAAGCAAAGGCAAGCCCGATAGAGCCAGTACTTTCATGTATATCTTGAGTTACTGAACGAGTTATCTCTACAACATCTACCCTATCCTCGCTTTGATAAGCTATTGGCACGAACTCAAGCCTAAATATATCCTCGCTATCCCTAAAAATGTGAATTTGAAGCTCATCACTTACGGGTATTAAAATTTGTGAAACTTCGCCATTTTTTCTGTGTAGTATCTGGTATTTAGTACCTGCCACAATCTCAGCGGCTAGCTCTTTATCCTCTTGCGGGAGTGAGTAAAAAAGTGAAACTGGGATGGAGTTTTTTTCAAAAAAACGCAGTAAAGATACGCCACTTTCCCAGCTTTCTTCGCTAACACTTGGTTTTAACGCATATAAATTGATAAATAATATCGAAAAAACCAGCAAAATTCGAAGCATCAGCAGCCTTTTTGAAAATTTTATGCGGTATTTTACAAAAAAATTACTTATATTTTTATATATCAAGTTAAACTAATACTTTTTATATCAAAAATAATACTTTGGTTTTGCAAAAAATAAAGCTTTTTTAGGCTATAATCTGAGCAAAAATTTCACAGGAGATAAATTTGAAAAGAATTTTCTTGCTTCTTGCACTTTTTTCAAGCCTTGCTTTTTCACTAGATTTTTCAATGCGTGAGTATAAAACGCCCATCATTAGCATAGACGAAAACGATGTTGCAACCATTATAGATAGTCCTGATATAGTTGTTGGTTCTAGTGGCGTTGTAGTGCATACTTTTAGCCAAAACACAAGCTCTATTATAGCTCGCACAAGTGTCATATCAAAAGGTGGTGGTTTCGCAAAAATTCGCTTTGAAGTGTTTGACACACTGGAGCAAAGAGCCCTTCCTATACCTGGCGTAGCACCACAAACAAACGATACAGTCATACTAAACTACCTTTATCATCGCTCAGTCATCATCGTGCCAAATAAAGAAATTTATGATGAAGTTACAAGTGCGTTTAGGGGAACTACATTTATCCACCCAGACATCGTCGGCGCTTATCTAAGCTATGAATACAAGCCAAACCCGAGCCGTGATGACTTTAGAAAGATGTGCTCACAAAGCGCGGCTGGACTTATATTTATCGCCATGGATGGACGCAGTGTATTTGCTGATTGTCAAAGCTTTAAGGTTATAAAAGAGTTTCAAACTGGTGAAGTTGAGTACTATCAGCTGCCATTTTATACCAGAGTGCGCGACATAGATACGGTTTTTTATAAACTTGATAGCTCTCATATCAACAACTATGACGCACACTATGAAAATTTACTAGACGAAGAGAGATAAAAGGCGGGCTTTTGCCCGTCTAAATTTGAAAAATAACAAAAACAAAAGCTCCAATCATTCCTGCAAAAATCATTAACACCCTTGACTTTATAGCCAATAAACTTATAACATTATAAAGCAAAAACTGCCAGAATTCTATCTTTATCTGGCTTGTGGTAGCGGTTAAATTTAAAAATTTTTCAATCCAAATATCAAATAAACCACCAAAACCAAAAACATGCAGGATAAAACTTACTGGATAAAAAATACTAAAAATATAACTTACAGGTATAACTAAAGCTTGAGTAGGTGCAAGTACCTGAAAAAAGTAAAGCACGCATACTTGCATAGCACAAAAAAGATATAAATTTAGTCAAAAGGAGTGTGCTAAAAGCCCAAATTTATCACCAAAATATCTACAATACAAAAATTTATAAAAGACGCCGGCTACAGAAAGATAAAAGCCGATATTAAAAAGTAACCCCAAAAACACCGCAACTAACACGCAAACACATAACAACAACATCTCATAATCAACAACTCTCACACCTCTAACCAAAAGAAAAAAGCCAAAAATAGCCATAAAAAACGCACGAAGAAAACTAGGAACAAAACCTATAAGCAAAAAATAGATAGTGCAAAAACAAAAAGCAAGTAAGAAAATGTCAAATTTATAGTTTCGCCACGGACAAATTTTGGCATAAACAAAACTAAAAATAGGCGCCAAAAGCACGAAGAAAAATGCCATTATAATACCCAAATGATAGCCACTGATAGCAACTAGGTGACCAACTCCAAGCCTAATTATATCATCACGAAGTTCTTGCGAAATGGGTGCCGCCATAAAAAGTGCGCAGTAAAGCTCTGTGATTTTGATACTTTTGTGTTGTGCGGCGATATTTGCTAAAATTTTAGCCCTCAAGCTCTTATCTTCTTCATTTTTAATAAATTTTAAGTTGCTTGTGGGTGCAAAAAATCTTTGTCGTAAAAAGTCAGCAAAACTGATATCTAGCGTATGGATGGTGGTGCTTATCTCATCATTTTGTTTAAATTTTAAAGATCTTGAAGTGGTAAAAATAATAAATTTTTCATACTCTAGTCTTAGGACTGTATACCTAAAGCCATTTTTCTCGCGCTCGCTAACATGCACTACTTTTGCTAAAATTTCACGCTCACTCTCACTCATAAACTCATGGTATCTTGTAAGCTCGTAGGCTAAATTTACACCAAAAATCACAAGCAAGATAAAATAGCACCAGCCGCGCTCACTCCAAGTATAAAAAAGCTTCACTATCCTTGAAATGCAACCTCAGCCACAGGCTGACTAACAGGATCTACAAACCGAGTGAATCTTGACTGAAAGACCACATCAACATGCCCTGGCTCGCCGTTTCGGTTCTTGCCAATGATAATCTCTGCTTTCTCCTCAATTTTGTTACGCTCAAAACTGCTCTTATACTCCTTGCCATCAGCCTTTGCTTGCTGCTCTTTTTCGCGCTCTTCCTGCTCTCGGTAAACTTCTTCACGATAAACAAAAAGTATCATATCCGCATCTTGTTCTATCGCACCTGACTCGCGCAAGTCACTTAACATAGGCCGCTTGTTTGCCCTATTTTCAAGACCTCTGTTTAA
Source organism: Campylobacter suis (assembly GCF_905120475.1). Lineage (NCBI taxonomy): Bacteria > Pseudomonadati > Campylobacterota > Epsilonproteobacteria > Campylobacterales > Campylobacteraceae > Campylobacter > Campylobacter suis. The sequence continues at coordinate 887,502 of NZ_CAJHOE010000001.1, forward strand.
CTGAGAGAGCGCTATGATAGGCATGTCAAGCTCTCTTGCCAAAAGCTTTAATCCACGCGAAATTTCAGCTATCTGCAGATGTCGTTCATTAAAGTTACTTGTGCTCATCATAAGACCGATATAATCAATCACACAAAGTGAAATTTCAGGATGTGCCGCTTTTAGTTTTCGCATCTGTGTGCGAACTTGATGGATATTTACATATCCGCTATCATGTACAAAAAGCTTCTTGCTAGCCATCTCCTCGCAGGCAGAATTTAGCCTTGAAAGCTCCTCGTCGCTCATGTTTGCGCTAATGATATTTTGCAGCGGGATAGATGTCTTAGCAGAAAGCATACGCATCATGATCTGCTCAGCAGGCATCTCAAGCGAGAAAAAGACAACACCCAAGTTCTCTTTTAGGACTTGATTTATAAAATTTAAGCAAAGCGTGGTTTTACCCATACCTGGGCGAGCTGCGACAATGACTAGATCGCCACGCTTAAAACCATTTGTCTTTTCGTTTAGACTGCGAAAACCCGTACTAAGTCCAACAACTGCTTGCCCTTCAAGTTCGGCTTGCTTTTTTAGATACTCTATAAGATCCTCAACGATTTGTGGACTTTGTTTGATCACACCCTTTTTTTCTCCATCAACTAATGAGTAAATTTTTGCACTTATCTCATCAACCATATCACGGCTTGGCTTATCTTCATTTACGGTGGCTGGCATAGACTGTGCAACCTTTACTATGCCTCTTTTTATCGACTTTTCCTTAAGTTCAGCGGCATACTTTTCGATGTCAATGATAGGGCTTGTGCCATATATCTCTGACATCAAATTATCATCAAATTTATCTCCTAATTTATTTTTCAAAAATGCCACAGCCATTGGCTGATCAGCGTTTAAACACTCAATCATCGCAGCAAAAATATCAGCATGACCCTTTAAATAAAAGTCATCTGCACGGATAATATCAAAAATTTCTCCCAAAACATCATTGTTTATAAGCACAGAGCTTAAGATGGCACGCTCCATATCAAGGTCATAAAGGTTGTGCATATCGATATTTTCAAATTTGGCTTTTGCCATTTTTTTCCTTATTTTAAAATTTTGCGTTAAAATTTAAAGTCTTTTTTACTAAAATTTCATCTTTTTTATTTTTTAAGACAACTTTATAGTTACGCTCTTGATTTTATCTCATCATCTATCTCGGCTAAAAATCGCTCCACAAGCTCGGCCTCTTTTAGCTTTGCCACCACTTCGCCGTGACGCATTATAAGCCCGTCGCCTCGCCCAAACGCTATCGCCACATCAGCACCCTTTGCCTCGCCAATAGCATTTACCACACAGCCCATCACGCTTACATTTAACGGCTCTTTTATGTGCTTTGTTCGCTCCTCTACTAGCTTTACAGCAGCCATCAGATCAGCTTGCAAACGCCCACAGGTAGGGCATGAGATGATATTTAGCCCCTCTTTTTGGCGGCCACTATCTTTTAAGATCGCCTTTGCAACCTTTATCTCCTCCTCAAGCTCACCAGTTATGCTAACCCTCATCGTATCACCGATGCCCTCCATCAAAAGCCCTCCAAGTGCTATGGCTGACTTTATCGTCGCATGAAATGTAGTCCCGGCCTCAGTCACACCCAAGTGAAACGGATAATGAACTAACGGACGAAGCTCTCTGTAAGCTTGCATAGTTCGCTCAACATCGCTTGATTTTAGTGAAATTTTAATGTCGGTAAAGTCAAAATCCTCAAGTAGTTTGATGTTATAAAGTGCGCTCTCAACCATCGCCTTTGTCGTGCGACCGTATTTTTCCTCAAACTGCTTCTCAAGTGAGCCTGAATTTACGCCAATTCGTATAGGTAAATTTCTTTGTTTGCACGCATCAACGACGGCTTTTATGTGCTTTGGTGAGCCTATGTTGCCGGGGTTTATGCGTATGGCATCAACAAACTCACTTACGATTAGAGCGTAGTTGTGATTAAAATGAATATCAGCAACAACTGGAAGCGGACTATCTTTTACAACCTCTTTAAGTGCGGAGGTATCCTCTTTGTCAAACACGGCACATCGCACGATATCGCACCCCGCAAAATAGAGCCTATTTATCTGCTCTAACGTGCCTTTTACATCTTTTGTCTTTGTAAAAGTCATCGACTGCACGGATATGGGTGCGTCGCCTCCTATTTTCACATCTCTGATTTTAATCTGCTTAGTTGGGTATCTTTGCAAAATTTTGCCTTTAAATTTTTGCAAAGATTATATAAAAAATTGCCTTTTAAAATGCAAAATTTTACTTTTCGCCAAAAACTTCTAGCCTATAAGCTTTTGTATCTATATATTTAGCCCTATCTTGTTTTAATTTTTCAAGATGGCTATCGATATTTGAGTTATTTATTACAACGCCAAAATCTTCGTAACCATTGATACCCAAAAGCCTATCAAGCACGATGTTTGCCAGTTTTGTCGTATAGTGACTAGACTCTTTATAATACTGCATTGCAATTTTTGGATCTTGCGGAAATTCCTCTGATGTAATTTCGTGATAGATAGCAAAATCTATGATTTCAAATGGCTGTTTGTTTAGCTCGCGTGCAACTTTTTCTGTTATACCAACAATGTCTTTTTTCCAATTAAGCCATTTGTCATATCCACGCCTATAGTCAAGTGCCTCCCATAGCCTGATATGCGACGGACCAATGCCTAAAAATAGCTCAACATTATTTTCATAACTCATTTTAAGAATAGCCTCAAAATCATCTAAAGAGCTATACATCAAATCCCTATAAATATAGTTTGCTAAATTTTTAATATATGATCTTTGCTCTGTTTTATGAGTTATTTTTATGTGATTATAATTACCATCTTTATCCGAATCCGGCACAGACAATATATTTTCATCAGCATCTATATTGATATTACTTTTTTTAAATAGCGAATTAATTTCAATGGGATTATTTTGTTTTCTTATAGTATCAACACTGGCTCGAAAAGTTTGAACTGTAAGTAAATATTTATATATATTTGGGTCATTAAAATATTCATCAAAATCTGGTGCCGTATTTGCAACTTCTGGAAAAAACATCTCCCAATCTAGCATAAGTACTGCTCTTTTTAAATTGCCTTGTTTTATAGAATAATCTAAAATTTTCATTGCCTCATGTATATTACCACCGCTAAACGAAGTATTTAAGGCTGGCTTTATAAAAATTTGATGCTTTGTATTATAAGCGTAATAAACCCTTGAACTTCCAAGTATCACGGAAGCTGGTTTAATTTTCTTAACACGAAGCGGCGTGGAAAGTCTTGACTTAGTATCAGCTTTTGGCTTATCCTTAAAAACATTTACATTATATAAGCCATAGGGATCCACTATGTAGTTAAAAGATATAACAACCAAAAAAATACCCATCAATGAAGTAAGTAAAATTTTTATCCACCTTAAACTTGTCATCACTACACCTAAAAATTAAAATACAAAAACTCTGAATGCTTTGTTAAATTTAAAATAGCCCATACATAAAAAACAAAACTTACAAATAGTGTTTTACAATTAGCTCTAAATTTTTGCAACCAATACTCACAGCTTTTAAATACTAAAACTACAATAAAACTCGCAATTAAAAAACCAGTCAATGTGCCATTGCTATCAACAACCAAATGTGGATTCCAAACATCAAATTGCACTCCCCACTCTCTTAAAAAGCCAACTTTTTCGGCAAGTCTTGAGTTAAGTATTATCCCGCCACTCATCCCAAGCATACCTTTTATGACCTTTATCGCATCATCCCACTCTTTTGCCCTAAAAAATATCCAAGCAAAATTTACAAAGTTAAAAGTGAGTATCCAAGCTATGATTTTATTAAGCTTAAAGCCAAGCCCACTCCAAACCCTATGCACCACAAGTGCTAATCCATGTAAAAATCCCCAAAATACAAATGTCCAGCCAGCACCGTGCCATATGCCACCTATAATAAAGGTAGCCATTAAATTTATATAGGTTCGCGCTTTTCCTTGGCGATTGCCACCAAGCGGGATATAGACATAATCTTTTAAAAACTTACCAAGTGTTATATGCCATCTACGCCAAAACTCTTGGATATCAAGGGATCTATAAGGAGAGTTAAAATTTATCGGAAGGCGGATATTTAGCATAAGTGCAACACCTATCGCCATATCACAATAGCCACTAAAATCAAAATAAAGCTGAAAAGTATAGCTAAGGCTAGTAGCCCAAGCTTCAAAGAAATTTAAACTAGCAGCAACATCAAAACCATTCGTAGCCCATACAGCAAAACTATCTGCTATAACCACCTTTTTAAAAAGTCCGATAGAGAATATAAAAAGTCCAGTGGCTATATTTTTATAGTTTATCAGCTTGTTTTTTAGACTTGCAAATTGTGGCATCATCTGCTTATGATGAACGATTGGTCCAGCTATAAGCTGAGCGAAAAATGTTGTATCCGCACGCAAAAAATGACATTCCAAAACGAGTAAAAAAACAAAGACGAAGCTACTAAAAATAGCTTTGAAAGCTCGGTAAGTCTTTTTTTATTTAGATAAAAATATACAAAAAAAGTAATTGGTAGAAATAAAAATATAAATTCATATGAGCTAAAAAGCATTATATGTCCGTTTTATAAAAATTTAACCATCTTTTGCAATAAATTTTACGAGTGTATAACTTTAGTATTTATAAAATTATACACTCGTGTTGTAATTATACCACTACGTAGCTTACCCAGACGCAAGCTTCAAGGGCGTTTAGTTTAGCAAGCACCTCTTTGCTGATATGCTCATCTACAAGGATAACTGCAAGCGCCATGCCATGATCGCCTCGACCCAAGCGGAAGTCTGCGATGTTAATATTCTCAGCTGCAAGAAGTGAGCTTATACTTGCGATAACGCCTGGCACATCGTTATTTTTAAATATTATCATTTTGCCTTTTGGCTTAAAGTCAGTTTTAAAACCGTTGATATTTACGATACGAGGTTGATTTTCACCAAAGACCGTACCGCTAATACTCACAAGATCACTTTCTGTCGTTATGCGAACGGTTATTTTGTTTTTAAATATACTCTCACCACCGACACTAACATCAGTTGCAATACCTTTTTCATCACATAAAAATTTAGCATTTACATAGTTTATACCATCACCCAAACTCTCTTTAAGGGCACCAACAAGCGCAAATGTAAGCATAGAATTTGCGTACTCACTAATCGCGCCAAAAGCTTCTATGCGTATAGCTTTGATGGCCTTTTTGTTTATCTGTGCACCAAGAAAAGCCATTTTGCTCACTAGCTCTATGTAAGGCTCGACAAAAGGAGGTAGATCTTCTGTTTTTATAGGCAAATTTAATGCATTTGGATAGCTTATACCACGAGCAGCACTTATGGCTTGTTCGGCTGCTTCTACGGCGATGTTGCGCTGGCTTTCAAGGGTATTTGCCCCAAGATGTGGTGTCACGCTTACATTTGGCAAGTCAAGCAATGGATGGCTTGTGGCTGGCTCTTTACTAAAAACATCTATACCCGCAAAAGCTATTTTCTTACTTTTTAACCCCTCATAAAGAGCCTCTTCGTTGTAAAGTCCGCCACGAGCGACATTTATAAGACGCACGCCGTCTTTCATTTTTGAAATTTCCTCTGCTCCGATAATATTTGTTGTCTCTTTTGTTTTTGGAGTATGAATTGTAATAAAGTCACAAGCTAAAATATCATCAAAATTTGTCGTATATGTGCCACCCATATCAATAACTTTTGATGGATCGATATATGGATCATAGGCGATGATATTCATGCCAAAAGCCTTGGCTCTAGCAGCGACGCGAGAGCCGATATTACCAAAGCCGATAACGCCTAAATTTTTATTAAAAAGCTCAACTCCATACCACTTTTCGCGCTTCCAAATTCTGTCTATTTTTAGATCGTTGTGAGCGTAAGGAAAAGCCCTAGCAGCAGCCAACATATGTGCCATGGTAAGCTCTACGGCTGCGATAGTGTTTGCGGTCGGGACATTCATAGCAATGATGCCTCTTCGAGAACAGCCGTCTATATCGACATTATCAACGCCTACTCCTGCCCTAACCACAGCTTTTAGCTTTTTTGCCGCATTTAAAAATTTCTCATCCACATCGGTCGAGCTACGAGTGATAGCCACATCAGCTTCGCCTAAAATTTCGAGCAGCTTATCTTTTGGCGTTGAAACCGCATCGATGATTTTTAGGTCGTTTTCTTTATTTAAAAGCTTAAATCCAGCCTCGTGGATCGCATCGCAAACTATGATCGTTTTCATATTTTTACCTCCGTTACGCTTGAGTGTATGTCGTAAGTTTTAAGTTCCAAAATGATGCGCTGCAACACTTCAGAGTCTTGTGTATTTAGAAAAATTTTACTCTTTACACCATCTTTGACGATAGTGAAATTTACATTTGTATTTTTTAGAGTTTGAGTTAGGCAAAACATAGAGTAAATATCGTTTTTATCGACAAAAAGCTCAAAAGCTGTCTTTAGGGAAGCATTTTTGTTCGGACGCTTGTATTCGATATAAATTTCATTTACAGCAAGTGAAAAGTCCTGCTTTGTTATGTTTGCAAGCTGAGAGATCCAGCCATCATTTGTACTAGCTGACTGGATAGTTGCATTATCTAGCGCCTCTGGCTGAGCATAAGCTATGACCGTTTGGTGCGCATTTGCAAATTTGTATAGATATACGCCAAGCACACCGACCAGCAATAGTAAAAACAAAACAACTGCTAGTAAAGTGTGCTTGCCCATGCAAATTTATTTTAATTGCTCTTTTATAATGTCGCCAAGTGTTACCTTGTCGTCACTGTTTATCTCATTTAGCACTTCGCGCTCTTTTGCTCTTGCAAGCTGGCGTATGCTAAGGCGGATGCGATTTTTCTTCTCATCTATAAAAGCTATGCTAGCCTCTATCTCATCGCCTATATTTAGCGTACTGACATCAACATTGCCAAGATCTTCTTTGCGTATAAGTGCATCAACATTCTCGCCAAGCTCAACAAATACACCAAAGTCTTTTATATCACGAATTTTACCTTTTACAGCTTCACCAACACTGTGTTTTTTAGTAAATTCTTGAACTGGACTTTGCTTTAACTCTTTTAGGCTAAGAGAAATTTTCTGCTCTTTATCATCTATCTTTACGATCTTAACTTCAACCTCATCGCCTACTTTAAACAAATCCTTACACTTGTCATTTCTGTCCCAAGAAGCATCTTCATTATGCAACAAGCCCTCAACGCAATCAATACGAACAAACGCGCCAAATGCAGTAGTAGTCGTAACTACGCCTTTTGCTACATCACCCTCTTTAAATTTTGCTTTAAATTCATCAAATGGCTTTGGAAGTAAATTTTTAAGGCTAACGCGTAATCTTCGATCTTTTGCACTAATTTCAATAACTTCAACATCTATCTCCTCACCCTCTGTGATGTGGTCTTTTGGATTTTTGATATTTTTATCCCATGAAATTTCAGATATATGCAAAAAGCCCTCGATGTCATTTCCAAGATCAACAAATGCACCATATGGCTCGATATTACTAACAATAACCTTGATAGTATCTCCCACTTCTAGTCCATCCTTGATCTCATCCCAAGGATCTGGCATAGCAGCTTTGATAGATAGCGACAGATGGCGCTTTTCATTGTCATAGCTTACTACTTTTACGGCTACTTTATCACCCTCTTTATATATCGTGCTAGGATTAACTGGACCTTTGTAGCTTATCTCGCTGTAATGAACCAAGCCATCAACACCGCCCACATCAACAAACATACCGTAAGTTGTGATCTTTTTAATCACGCCCTCCATAACATCAGCGTTATCAACTATATTAGAGAGTGCTTCTTTGCGCTTTTTGCGGTCATCGTCTAGAATTTTCTTACGAGAAACGATGATGCTTTGCTCCTCTTTATCTACCTTTATAACCCTTACTTTATAGCTCTTGCCAACTATGTCATTAGCATTTTTAAAGCCACTTTGAGTTTTTGGTAGGAAAAATTCTACTCCATTTTCGTCAGTTGCTATAAATCCACCCTTGTTTTTACCAACGATTTTAACTTCGATCTCGTCTTGATTTTCAGGGTTATAGGCATCTATGTAAGCCTTAACTTTCTCTTTGCGCAGGGCTTTTTTATGCGAAACCTGACCACGACCAGTGATGACAACTTTTATCTTATCACCAACATTATATAGCAGCTTACCGCTTGCATCAGTAATCTCAGACAAAGCAAGCTCTTTATCGCCTCTTATGCCTATATTTACCGTAGCAACATCGCCCTTAATACCAACGATAACGCCTTCGCTATCCTCTTCAGTCCTTTTGAAGGACTCCTCTAACATCGCAGCAAAATCTTCTTCTTCATTTGCTTCAATCTGAACGCTTCTGTTCACAGCCATCTTGATCCTTTTAAATTTTTTATTGTCGTATGACAAAGTGACCTATTATATTTAAAAAAGGCTTATTTTAGGTTGAAATTTTAGTAAAAATTTAGTTTGGTGTAGAAATTTTATTTAAATTTGCCCCACCATAGTGAGCGGCGGGGCAGTGGGATTATCTTACGATTTTAGGATCTTTAAAAGCTGTTAGCTCAGGAGCTTTGCCCTTAAATTTCTCGATATTTACCAAAGCTGTATGGCTAATGTTTCCATTTGCTAGCTTTGATGTTGGGATGTCGATAGTTAGGACATTTGGTGAGCCATTTTTGCAAATTCCACTATCAAAGCCATCATACCAAGCGCCCTCGCAAAGCTTTATAACGCTGGGCATAACATCATCAGTCACAACAGCACCAGCCAAAACTTCGCCTCTAACATTAAACACACGAACCAAATCGCCGTTTTTAATGCCTTTTGCTTTCGCATCTTTTGTATTTATCCAAACTGGCTCGCGGTTTGCTACTGCGTACTCATCGCGCAAGCTTGTATGGCTAAGCTGTGAGTGCAAACGATTCGTTGGATGTGGGCTTAGCATGTGAAATTCCGCTGGCTTATCCTTCATGCCAAGCCATTCAATTGGCTCAAACCACATAGGGTGCGCCTTGCAGTCATCATAACCCATCTTTTCAATCGTATCTGAATAAATTTCGATAAGACCAGACGGTGTTCCTAGTGCATTTAGGATAGGGTCTTCTCTAAACTCACCATATCTTATCCATGCATCACTCTCAGGCGTAGAACTAAATGTAACAGGCTTGTTTGTTGCCCAAAACTCGTTAAATGGCTTCATCTCATGGATAAAGTCAGGTATAGAATTTACCTGCTCGTAAGTAGCGTCATAATACTCTTTTATCCAGTCAAATTCCTCTTTACCGTTTTCTGTGTATGCTAAAACAAGGTCTTTTGCATATGCTTTGCATAGGTCGGAGAAAATTTGATAATCATCTTTTGACTCTTCAAATTTATCAACTACTTGCTTCATAGGAACGATATTCATGTTTGAATAATCCCCCGTCATCGTAATATCGTTACGCTCATAAGATGTAGTTGTAGGGAAAACTATATCTGCCATTTTTGCTGTTGGTGTCCAGTATGGCTCATTTACAACAACTGTTCTTGGCTTTCTCCATGCTTTTAAATTTGTATTTGTATCTTGATGATGAACAAGAGGGTTACCACCCACCCAGTAGATAAAGTCTATATCAGGGTAAGTTATCTTTTTGCCGTTATGATCTATAACTTTTCCTGGGTTTAGCAAAGCGTCAGCTATACGAGCAACAGGGAAAGCAAATTCTGTTGTTTTTATAAGCCACGCAGGGACATCTTCGCCAGCCGTAACCGCTTTTTTTACAAACTTGCCATCTTTTATCTCGCTATCAGCTGTACCGATAAACTCACCCTTGTCATTAAATATACCCACACTTGCAGCATTAACACCGCCGATAACACCGCCCTTGCAAGTAGGCACGCCACCGTTTGAGTAGTGATAGCTAAGACCAAATCCACCACCAGCAAGACCTATCTGACCGATCATTGAAGCAAGCGTTACAAGTGCCCAGTGTGGTTGCTCGCCGTGATGAGCTCTTTGCATACCCCAACCTGACATTAGCATAGTGCGATTACTTACAAATTTCTCAGCTAGTGATTTTATAAGCTTAGCATCTATACCGCAAATTTTAGCTGCCCACTCAGGCGACTTTGGCGTTTTATCTGTTTGACCAAGCAAATAAGGCAGAAATTTATCAAATCCATAAGTGTAGCCAGCCATAAATTCTTTATCATACTTACCACTTGTATATAGGTGGTGCATCATGCCTAACATCATTGCTGTGTCGGTATTTGGCACTGGTCTTATATGTTTTGCTTTATCAAAGAATTTTACCGTATCACTGCGTATAGGATCGATGATAATAACTTCAATATCTTTACGCTTTTTAAGCTCTTCAAAGTATTTAAATCCATGCTCATCAGCACTAGTCCATGCTATACGAAGTGTAGCAAGCGGGTTCATGCCCCACATTACAACAACTTTTGAGTTTTCAAGCACGACAGGCCAGCTAGTTTGCTGCTCATAAACTTCAATACTTCCCATAACATGTGGCATGATAACCTGACTTGCACCAGTTGAGTAGTCCCCTAGATCTCCTACAAAACCGCCGCTAAGGTTCATAAAGCGCTGGAGCAAAATTCTACTATTATGCACATTTCCGCTTGACTTCCAACCATAGCTTCCCGCAAATACACTTTGATTGCCTTTTTGTTCTCTTGTTTTTTTAAGCTCTCTAGCCACAAGCTTTATAGCGTCCTCATACTTTACTCTAACCCACTCATCCTTGCCGCGAAGCTCTGGCTTTGGATTATCTGGATTTTCAAGGTAGCTTTTTCGCACCATAGGATACTTTATGCGAGTTTTATAAACCATGTCGTGAGTATAGTACTGAAGTGCATTGTAAATTTCACTTGTTTTTTGATATGGCCTTGAGCCTAAAATTTTACCATCCTTAACCTCAACATCCAGCATACCCCAGTGCGCCGCAGTAAGAACTTTGCCATTTTTTATAAGCGACTTTTTAGCTTCATTAGCCATCAAATTTGTAGCTGTTACGCCTGAAAGTAGCGGCAAACTTGCCATGCCTTTTAATACAGTTCGTCTTTGCATATTTTCTCCTTTATTTTATATTCACATCAGATGAGTTTTTTTGTAGATATTCAATAACAAGCCACTCATCTTTTTTATCTATCGCTGTTCTGCTTAGTATAGACTTAAACAAGCTTGGCCATTGGTTTGCTTTGTAGTGGTTTGCGTCATGTAGTTTATGACATACACCACAGCTATTTTTATATAGCTCTTCAGCACGAGTTAGCATAGGTTTTACATCATTATAAAAGTCACTATCGGTCGTAAATACAGTGGTTTTTACCATATCCCACCTACCGTTTTCACCCTTTTTAACAAGCTGGGTTTTAAACTCGGCTGTCTTTGCGAAAGCTAGTGTAAAAACACGCTCGGAGTCGCTAAAATAGATGACATTTGGCACAGCTGGATTTTGATAGCCACTAACTTCTATCTTTACTCTATCGCCAGATTTTTCTAAAATTTTGACTGCATTTGTTGGAAGCAGCCTACCTATTGATGTTTTAGATGTCGCATCAGCAAAAACTGGCTTAACAACATCAGAATAAACCTCGCCATCAGCATATAAAAAACATGCCAAAAGAGCGGACATTACAAGCTTTTTCATATATCTCCTTTAAAAATTTAAGCAATTATAATGAAAAAATATGATTAAAATATAATTTTTTATTAAATATAGCTAATATTTGAAACAGTGCGTAAATTTTCATGCTTTAAACTAAGCGTATATCCTCATCCATGACAGCTTTGTATAAGTTCTGGATAGAGTTTTTTACGAAGCTTATGAACGAAATTTCGTATCGTATCTGGTGTACAGCCATCACTACACCACACATAGTTTTCTATCATCTCAAAATTTACCATTCTTGATTGGTTTTTTAGCAAAAGATGAAGTAGTTTTTGCTCTTTTTTTGTTAGCGCTACAAGCTCGTGATCTTTAAAAAGCTCCATAGTCATTGCATTAAATGTAAAACCATTTTGCAAATTTACACTAGCAAAGTCATTTTGAAATTTATTAGCAGCAAAGCTTAAACTCATCACAAGCTCACGCTTATCAAATGGCTTTTTAAGCACAGCTTGGCTTTTTAGCTCCAAAGCACCTAGCATATTTTCGTCACTATCAAATGCTGTAAGAAATATAATAGGCACATTTTCATCATCTTTTCTTATAATCTGAGCCATCTGTATGCCGTTAATTTTTGGCATTTGGATATCTGAAAGTATTAAATTTGGGCTATTTTTCTTAAAGCATTCAAGCGCATCAGCAGCATTTTTGCATAGGAAAATTTCGCTAACATAACTCTTTAAAGAAACTTCTAAGCTTTGTCTAAGCATATCGTCATCATCAACGACTAAAAGTCTCACATCTTTTAAAATTTCTTTGATTTTACTATACATTTTCTCTCCGATGGCGGTATAATACTTAAAAAGTATGACTAAAAAATAATTTTTCTATTTTTTTAAAAAAAGACAAAATTTGGTTGGTGTTTTTGCACTCTGCAAACTCAGTCTAGCATTTAGCTTTTTTGAAAGCTCATAAGCGACATAAAGCCCCATCCCAGTGCCATTTTCCTTATCTGTAAAAAATGGCTCAAAGATATGACTAGCATCATCTATCCCAGCACCATTATCACTGACGCTTATGCAAATTTCATCCGATATCATCTCCAAGTTTATCGTTATTTCAGGTATCGCTTCAAAATTTTGTGATGTAAATTTTATAAGTTCATCTTTTGCATTTGAGATGAGACTTAGTAAAATTTGTTTTATGTATGATGATACGCTTTTGGTGATAAATTTTTGAGTTTTGTCGCACACGCAAACTAATTTTATGCCATGCTCATTTAGCTTTGGCTTAATAATAAGCACCAGCTCTGCAATAATCTGAGAAACATCAACATCTCTTACACTATCATCATTTTTATAAAATTTAGAAAACGAACCGATCGTTTCATTTATGAGATGTATGCTTTGTTTTGCGCGATTTACTTGCAAGTCTATGCCACTAGTCTGCCCGCTCATGGCAAGCTCATCTATCTCATCAAGACAAAGCATGAGCGAGCTTAGCGGACTGCGTTGCTGATGTGAGATGGCACTCACCATCTCGCCAAGTATCGCCATCTTGGAGTTTAAAAGCAACATTTGTTCGTTTTTTATCTTAGCAAGCTCTAGCTCTTTTTCATGCGTAATATCAGCCACACTAAGTATATAGCCTTCAAATTTTGTAGCGTTTTTTAGGACATTTGAAAGGCGAAAACGAAGAAAAATTTGATCTTTTTTTATCACAACTTCACGAAGATTTTGCTCTTTGGCATTAAGCGTAAAAAGCTGGTTTAACTCATTAAAGCTCAGCCGTGCCAGGAGTTCGTTTAAGCTCTTGCCGATAAATTCTTTTGAAGTTAACGAAAAAATGCTCTCAAATTTTTTATTTATAAATTTTATGTGGTTATGTTTGTCTGTTAGCAAAAGGGCTAAATTTGGCGTCTTTGAAAGTGCTATCTCAAGCTCGCTTTTTCGGCTTTTTAAGAGCAAAAAAGCTATGATAAAGCAAGCTAGAATAAGCGCATAGCTTTGCATGTAGCCCCTTTTGGTTTAAAATTCATGAATTTTGGGTAAAATTCTCTATCTTATCGACGATATTTTGTATGATCCAATCAGGAGTGCTAGCCCCAGCGCTAATACCGCAAAGATTTTTACCCTCAAACCATGCCGCATTAAGCTCTGCTTCATTTTCTATAAGATAGCTATCAGGGCAAAATTCTTTTGATATGAGATAAAGCTGTTTTGTATTAGAACTATTTTTACCACCTATAACAACCATCACATCAGCCCTTTTTGAAAGCTCTCTCACTGCGTCTTGGTTTTCAAAAGTGGCATTACAAATCGTATTAAAAACGCGCACCTCTTTTACACGCAACATTAAATAATTTACAATCTGCATAAATTTCTCAACTTTGCGAGTTGTTTGACTTATGACAGCAACTTTTTGAGATAGCTTCACACCATCAAGCTCACTCTCTTCAAGCACAACAAATGCATTTGCAACAGCATAGCTTTTTACACCCTTTATCTCAGGGTGATTTTCATCGCCAAAAATCACTACATCATAGCCATCTTTGCTCATCTTTTCGCAAATTTGTTGTGGCTTTGTAACAAAAGGACAAGTGGCGTCGATGACCTTAATATCACTTTTTTGAAGCTCAGCCAAGTCGCCCTTTGTTATACCATGCGTGCGAATAATCGCCTTTTTCTCATCTTTTATCTCTTCTATGCCCTCAAGAGTTTTTACATTAAAATTTAAATTTAGGCGATTTATCTCATCATTATTATGAATGATAGGACCGATAGTAACGGCGTCTTTTGCATTTTCGGCGATCTTTATCGCTCTTTTTACTCCAAAACAAAAGCCATAACTGCTAGCAAGTTCAATCTTCAACACTAGCTCCTAGCTCTCTTAAAATTTTACTAAAATTTGGAAAACTTGTGGCTATAAACTCGCTTTTTTCAATGACCATACCGCATTTTAGTCCAAGTATCGCAAAACTCATAGCTATACGATGATCACCATGACTATCAATGATAGCCGAATTTGCCACACCACCAGTTATCTCAAATCCATCATCAAGTTCATTTGCCTCTATGCCACAAGCCTTAAGCGCGGTTACCGTAACTGCGATACGGTCACACTCCTTAACGCGAAGCTCTTTTGCATTTTTTAAACGGCTTGTTCCACTTGCGCACGCAAAAGCTATGGCAAGGGCTGGCGCCTCATCGATCATCCAAGCGATATTTTCGCTTATCTCAACAGCTTTAAGCGGAGCGTATTTTATCTCGATTTCACCGATACTTTCGTACTTTTCACTAGTAACTTTATAGCTTATATCAGCTCCCATCTTGCGTAAAATTTCATAAGCTTCTATGCGAGTTTTATTTAAAAGCATATTTTTTAGTACAATGTGAGAATTTGGGATAATTGTCGCTGCAACCGCAAAGAAAAATGCCGAGCTTGGGTCGTTTGGCACATCTATTTCAAGTGGTTTTAAAGGCTCTTTAAGTGGTTTAACTTCCAAATTTAGTCCATCAGTGATAAGCTCAGCTCCCATGCCTTTTAGCATTCGCTCTGTGTGGTCACGACTTAACTCTGGTTCACTAAATTTACATCCATTTGACTTAAGTGCCGCCAAAATAAGGGCTGATTTTATCTGAGCAGAGGCTACTGGGCTTTGATACTCAAAATAATCAAGTTTTTTGCCCCTTATGCAAAGTGGTGCAAGATCGCCGTTTTTAGCGCCATCTATCTTGGCTCCAACTGCGGAAAGAGGCTTGCCTACGCGAGCCATTGGACGCTGATTTAAATATTTATCACCGCTTAGGACAAAAAAGCCATCACTTGCCGCTAAAAATCCCATAAATAGCCGCATCGCAGTTCCTGAGTTGCCGCAGTCTAAAACCGCACTTGGCTCAGTCAAACTAGCAGGTGGAGTTATCTCTATCTCATAATTATTATCTTTAACTATTGCGCCAAGGCTTTTAATAATCTCGAGGCTATTTAGCGTATCTTCTGCCCTTAAATAGTTTCGCACTATGCTGGGTTTATCGCTTAAAAGCGAAAATATAGCACATCTATGTGATATGGATTTATCAGTAGAAATTTGCTCTAGTGAAGCATTTATCGGTTGTTTTAATGCAAAAACTTTCATCTTAATCCTATATTTAAATCACGCTTTAAAGCATCTAAGATTTTATCCATAAATGCTGCTACTTCGCTATCTTCTAGTGTTTTTTCAATATCTTGAAACACAAATTTTACACCCACGCTTGCATTTGAGCCAAGGTCGGCTGAGCGATAGATATCAACTGGAGCAAATTCCTTAAGCTGAGTGATGTTTAACGACTTTATACACTCTGAAATTTTAGCAAAGCAAAGTCCATCAGGCACTATCAAGCTAAGATCTCGCAAAATACTAGGAAATTTCGAGTAAGGCTTTGCCTTAATGCACTCATCTTTAAGACTATCAAAATTTATCTCACACAGATAAGTTTTAGGCAAATCTCTTGCATTCTCAAAGCTAATATGCACCCTACCAACATATCCCACATCAATGCCATCTTTAATAATCCTAGCTTGCTCAAACGGACTAAGATATGAAATTTCATCGCTTGGCTTTAGGCTAAACTCACCTATGGCATTTTGCACAGCACTTACAAAACTTATGAAATCAACATCCTCAGGCTTTGCTCCGCTTAAAAGGGTTGGCTCTGACTTTAGTCCACTCATCACAAAGCCTATCCTATGGCTTTGTTTGCCGTTTTCACTGAAAACTTCACCATACTCAAAGAGTTTGACTGATTTTTTAGAATTTTTTATATTTTTCTCGCACGAGCTTAAAAGATGGTTTGCAAGCGTCGGTCTTAGCATATTTAGCTCTGCGTTTATTGGGTTTAAAATTTGAGTTTTGCACGGTACAAAGCCAAGATCTAAAAGCTCTTGTGAGTTGTCAAACACATAATGCACGCTTTCAAAAAAGCCCGCTCCAGCTGCACGGCGACGCAGATTTAGGGCAAATTTATATGACTTATAGGTATCGTTTATGCGATTTTCTTCGCTAAATTTTAAAGGTTTTGATGCTATGTTATCAATGCCAACTATACGCACAATCTCTTCACAAACATCGTGGGTATTTAGTATGTCGTGGCGGAAAAATGGCACTTTGACATTAAATGTTTCAGACTCTTGGTTAAAATTTATCTCAAAACCAAGCTTTTTAAGTATGCGTAAAATTTCAGCCCTAGTTATCTCTTGACCAACCATACGGCTGATATCTGCGGTAGAAAAGCTAAGCATAGTCTGCTCTTTTTTGATAGCAGTGCCAGAAGCTCCAGCATAAAGCCTAAGCTCTTTAAATGTGCAAAGCCGCTTAAAAAGATAGTCCATACCATAGCTAAGCGTAGGCTCGCTACCTCGGCTAGCTCGGCTAGCACGGTAAAGATGTTCATCTCGTGGCATATTTTTATCCAACGCAACACTTTCAGCAACCACATCAGGCTCGCTGTAATTAGCCTCGATGATAACAAGCTTTGAGCTATCGTCAATCTTTGCAACATCATCTTGATAAATGCCAGCAACGCTTAAAATTTTACCATTTGAGCTTACTATGCTTTGCGAAAACTCTCCCTTTTTTATTTCAAAACTAACTCGCTCATCACTTTGAAGTTTTGCAAAGTCATACGCTCTAAATAGCACTCCAGTGCTGTAGGTAGCGTATTCTAACACTCTTTCAAGAGGGCTTGTTTTTTCACATTCTATTAGCGCAAGGCGAAGTTTTGTTAGTAAATTTTCACTCATTTGTCCCTTTAGTTCGACAGCCTTGTATAAAAATGAGCTTTTTAGCCCCTCATCTGTCTTTAAGGCAACTATACGACCTATGCCAGGCAAATTTTCAGGCTCATCGTATCTGGAATTTTCTTTTAAATTTAGATCAAAAGCCACGCAAAGATCGCGCGCTATGCCGTTTATGCTCTGGCAGTCCCCCCTGTTAGCAGTCACATCTACTTCGATAATCACATCATTAAAAGCCTCAAATTCACTCAAACTCTTGCCAAGCTTAAGCTCTCCGATACTATCATCAAGAACCATAATTCCGTCATTTATCTTTACTAATCCAAGCTCTGTTGAGCTGCATATCATGCCACAGCTCTCAACTCCGCGAAGCTTTGCCTTTTTTATCTCAAGCCCATTTGGCATAGTCGTTCCAACAAGTGCAACTGCAACAAACTGCCCCGACTCAACATTTTTTGCTCCACAAACTATCTGTAAAGTCTCGCTACCAACATCAACATCACAAACATTTAACTTATCCGCATCTGGGTGTTTTTGCTTGCTTTTTACATAACCAATAACTATGGTTTTTGGGATTTTTATCTCTTTGTAGCTATCAACCTCAAGCCCGATAGAATTTAAAGTCTTTGAAATTTCCTCACCACTAATCGCACTTAAGTCGATGTATTCGTTTAACCAATGTTTTGATATTATCATTTAAATTGCTCCAATAATCTTAAATCTCCCTCAAAAAGCGAACGCAAGTCTGGTACCCTATGAAGCAACATAGCAAACCGCTCCACTCCAAGCCCAAAAGCATAACCACTTACATCCTTATAGCCAACCGCTTTAAATACATTTGGATCAACTACGCCACATCCCAAAACTTCAAGCCATGTTGTATGTTTGCACACTCTACATCCCTCGCCATGGCAGAAAATACAGCTTATATCAACCTCAGCACTAGGCTCTGTAAATGGGAAAAAACTAGGGCGAAATCGCACTTTTACATCGCCAAACATATGTTTTAAAAAACCCTCTAGCATGCTTTTTAAATTTGCAAAACTTACACCATCGCCTTGCTCCACAACAAGACCCTCAACTTGATGAAACATCGGTGTATGCGTTAGATCCATATCACGACGAAAAACTGTTCCAGGCGCTATCATACGAATAGGTGGCTTTGAGTTTAGCATTTTGCGAATTTGAACCGGGCTTGTATGTGTCCTTAAAAGTCTGTTGTCATTTAGATAAAAAGTATCTTGCATGGCACGGGCTGGATGGTATTTTGGCAAATTGAGAGCCTCAAAATTATGAAAGTCATCTTCAATAAGCGGACCAGTTTCTAAGGAGAAATTTTGAGATACAAAATACTCAATTATCCCATCCATAACATCCATAACAGGGTGTAAAGCACCAGTTGCAACAGGCTCATTAAATAGCGTTATGTCAATCGCATCTTTTTTCATTTTCAACTCTTGTTCGCCCTTTAAAAGCCCAGACTTTCTGCTCTCTAAAAGTTCACTAAGCTCATCTCTGCTAGCATTTAACTTAGCTGCGAAGCTCTTTTTTTCATCCTCGCCCATATCTTTTAAAAGTGCAAACTGTGAAGTCAAAACGCCCTTTTTGCCAAAAATTTCAACCCTGAGTTTTTCAAGCTCCGCAAGCTCTTTACAAGCTTGGATTTTATCTACATACTCTTGCAATTTCCCACCTTTGTAATTTTTGTTAGATTTTAGTAAAATTTTATTAAAAAGCACATAAAATTAAGCACGCTTTGATATAATTACCAAAAACAAAGGAGCAAAAATGACAATTTTTGAAAAGATAGTAGCTGGCGAGATACCTTGCAATAAGGTTTTAGAAAATGACAAATTTCTAGCCTTTCATGACATAAATCCCAAGGCACCGATACATATACTCATAATCCCAAAAAAACACTTTGAAAATATCCAAGAGATGGATCCAGCTCTTATGGGCGAGATGTTAAGCTTTATACAAAGTGTAGCAAGGCTTATGGGTGTTGATAAGAGTGGTTATAGACTTGTGACAAACTGTGGCGAAAACGGCGGTCAGGAGGTTATGCACTTGCATTTTCATATGTTAGGCGGGGCAAAACTTGGCTGGACAGATGCTGCACCAAACCCACAGAGCACATTTTAATAACACAAATTTAAAGGGCTAATATGCCCTTTTTACTCTTCAAATATCTTTTTTGCATAAATTTTGTTTAGTCACAAAACCTTTAATAAGTTATAATTTTATTACATTTTCAGCTATTATAAGTAAAATTTCATATCAAAAAACTAAATCAAAAGGAACAAAATGGCAAAAACTGGCATATTTTATGCAACTGGCAAGGGTTTTACAAAAACTGCATGCGAAATTTTAGCAAGCGAGCTTGGTGGGGCAGAAATTTTTGATATAGAAAACACTGATGTGGCAAAAATTTCTAGGTTTGAGCTTATCATCTTAGCTAGCTCTACATACGGCGATGGTGAACTTGCGCCCGCTTGGAAAGACAAGCTTGATGAGCTTGATGAGCTTGATGAGCTTGATTTTACAGGTAAAAAAGTAGCGCTTCTTGGCGTTGGTAACCGCGAGCGCCATGGTGATCATTTTGCCGAAAGTATAGTGCATTTTCTACCAAAGATCAAAAACGCAACGCTAGTTGGCAAAGACAGAAGCGACTACACAGGCTTTAACGCCTCTTTAGCACGCGAAGCAAACGGCGAGTTTATCGGTCTTGTGCTAGATATAAAGGGCGATGAAGAGTATGCAAAACGCATAAGTGCTTGGGCTAAAAAGCTAGCATAGGCATAAAAATCTAAGCGAGTGATTTTGCTCGCTTAGGTTATAAAATTTTGTGGCGTTGATAGCTAGGCTAACACCACGCAAAAGCAAATATTGCAAAAGCTACTACTTAAGCACTTCCAGCCACGCTTTTATATCATCTATCTGCGCTTTTACACTTACATTTGCGGTGCCGCCTTTAGAGGTTCTAGCCTCTTTTGATGCGTTTAGATCAAGGAATTTCACAGCATTTTCATCAAGATTTTCATCCACACTTCTTAACTGCTCGCCGTCTAGCTCGCTAAGATCCACGCCCAAGCTCTCAGCCTTTGCGACCGCCTTACCCGTTATAAAGTGCGCCTCACGAAACGCAACATTTTTCTCGCGCACTAAATAATCAGCAAGATCAGTCGCACTCAAATGCCCTCTTTTTGTCGCACTTAGCATATTTTCTTTATTAAATTTAGCCGTTTTTATCATCTCATTTAAAATTTCAACCGAAGCAAGCGCCGTCGCCACGCTATCAAAAACACCTTCCTTATCCTCTTGCATATCTTTATTATACGCAAGTGGCAAGCCCTTCATCGTGGTTAAAAGCGCGATTAGATTACCATTTACGCGTCCCGTTTTACCGCGAATAAGCTCGGCTACATCGGGATTTTTCTTCTGTGGCATTATAGAGCTTCCTGTCGAGTAGGCATCGCTAATGCTTACAAAGCCAAACTCACTACTACTCCAAATAATCAGCTCCTCGCAAAGCCTTGAAGCGTGCATCATCAAAACACTAATGTTAAATAAAATCTCCAGCGCAAAATCACGGTCAGACACGCTATCCATCGCATTTTGCGTAACACCAGCAAAACCAAGCTCGCGTGCCACCATCTCGCGGTCTATCTTGTGAGGCGTGCCAGCAAGGGCGGCTGAGCCAAGCGGGCTAAGGTTGTTTCGCTCATAAGAGCTAGCAAATCTTTCAAAATCGCGCTTAAACATAAACGCATAAGCCATCAAATGATAAGCAAGACTTACAGGCTGAGCGTGCTGAAGGTGCGTAAAGCCTGGCATTAGAGTATCTAGGTGCTTGCTAGATAGGCTAGTCAGAGTGGCGACAAGCTCTTTAACTTTTTTTAAAATTTCTTGGTTTTTCTCTAAAACATAAAGGCGAAAATCAAGTGCAACCTGATCATTTCGGCTTCGTGCGGTATGAAGCCTGCCTCCAAGCTCCTTGCCGATGATTTCGCTCAGGCGCTTTTCCACACTCATATGAATGTCTTCATCCTCTATCTTAAACTCAAACTCACCGCGCCTTATCTCATCTAGCACTCTATCAAGCCCGTCTATGATCTTCTCACTCTCATCTTTACCTATAATGCCCTGTGCTCCTAGCATTTTAGCGTGTGCTTTGCTACCTTTTATATCTTGCTCAAATAAATTTTTATCAAAGCCGATTGACGCGTTAAATTCCTCCAAAAGCTTCGCACTCACCTCGCTAAATCTACCTTCCCACATCTTTTTCATAATATTTCCTTTTTGTTTTTTATTTTCATTAATTTTATAAAATCTAGCTTAAATTTAAGCAAGGCTAGAGCTTAAAATTTTGCAATCTTGCTTTGGCGAAACACCAAACATACGTGAATACTCACGGCTAAACTGCGACGCACTCTCATATCCCACATCATAGGCAACTTGCGATACACTGCCCTTTTGCATGCAAAGTAAATTTCTAGCCTCTTCAAGGCGTATTTTTTTCTGAAATGCAAGCGGAGATAGTGATGTTATCATCTTAAAATGCTGATAAAATGAGCTTTCGCTCATGTCGCAATCCTTTGCAAGCTCTTTGACACTAAGTTTATCACTAAAGTTTTGTTTTATCAAGCTTACAGCTTGACTTATTTTATTTGCACTACTTCCTTTATAGGCAAAATCCCTCAAAAATGCCCCACTTTTCTCACAAGTAACCAGCAAATAAAGTATCTCTTTTTTAACCAACTCTGCAAGAAATTTTACGCTTTTTTGTGGCTTTTTTAGCAACAATACAAGTCTTAAAACTGGCTCTAAAAGCTCATCGTTTAGCTCAGATAAAAACAGACCTTTTTGGTTTTTTTGCAAAATTTTATAATCTAAGTCTATATTTTTTAAAACCTCATAGACCTCTTCTAGGCTAAATTTAAGTGATAAAGAGACATAAGGAACGGCACTTGACGCTCTTGTAAGGCTAACATTAAGCGGAATGTGAGTAGGAGTTAAAAGATAGGTGTTTTCGTTATACTCAAACATCCGATCATCAAAGCTAACGGACTTTGCACCTTGTAAGATTATGCAAATAGAAGGCTCGTGAATCGTGCTTATCATGCTATGGGTTTTGTCGCTTATATAAAAGTTAAGATTTTTTATATCTGAGTTTATAAGCCCGCCTAATCTGTATCTTGTTAGCAAAAATTCCTTAACCTGCTCTTTAAGCTTTTTAACTTCACTCATTTTTTTATGCCCTTTTTAGGTTTTAAATATTATAGCTAAAATTTTTAAATTTTGGAGTATTGGGCATAAAATTAGCCATAATGCAATTTGGCTACGAAAAAATATAAACTATTTTTGCTTTATGCCAAACATCTCGCAAAGCGCAACGCAAAAATCGTCCAAAAAATACCCAAGAGCCTTATAAAACTCACTTTGAGCATTTTGACTAATATCTTTTGCCGCTATTGTTGCGTAGGGCAAAAAATATGCCGTTAAAAAGCGTATCAAAAATTTACCATTTTGCTCGTCAAGCTCTTTTTTTAAGACGCTTGCTATGAGTAAAAGTTGGTTTGATAATGAGTCTATCTCACCAAATTTTGGCTCAAATTTACACGCTTCGTAAAACTTAGTCAGATCCTCATTTGCACCATTTATATAGTGACTTACTCTTAGAAATTTACCTAAATGTATAAAGTCATCGCTAATTATAGCAACACTCTCGCCAGCTAAAAATTTAGAAAAATGCCTACTTCCAAGAACATTTGCTTCACTATCTCTTTGAATCAGCCAGCTATTACTTTTTCTAAATTTCATAGCATCGGTTATGTCTGGTGCTGAGTTAAAATTTTTTGCAAGAACGAGTGAAATTACGCCGTAAAGCTCTCCAACTCTCATCGTATTCCTTTAAATTTTTGCAAAATTATAGCTATTTTTGCTGAATTTTTGCCGTTTTAAAGTTTTAAAAAGCGAAGCCTCAGCGAATTTAGCACAACCGTCACAGAGCTAAAACACATAGCCAAAGCTCCATAAACTGGATTTAAAAGCACGCCAAACATTGGATAAAGAACCCCTGCAGCGACTGGGATACAGATGATATTATAGATAAATGCCCAAAAAAGATTCTCTTTTATCGTTCTTATGGTGCTTTTTCCAAGCTTTAAAGAGCTTAAAACGCCTTGTAGGTCGTTTTTAATAAGAACGATATCTCCAGCAGCCTTTGCTATGTCTGAGCCCGAGTTCATCGCTATGCCAACATCAGCAGACTTTAAAGATGGCGAGTCATTTATGCCGTCTCCAACAAAAAGAACCCTACCCTCTTTGCTAAATTTACTGATAACTTCGTGTTTTTCATGCGGCATAGCGTTTGCGTAGGTTTTATCAACACCAAGCTTCAAGCCAACAGAGCTCACTACATTTTCATTATCCCCAGAGAGCATGACAGTAGTTACGCCATATGCTTTAAGTTGTGATATAACACTCTTGCTCTCATCTCTAATCTCATCACTTATGCTTATAAAACCAACAAATTTATCATTTATAGCGCAAAGTACAACACCACTTCCGCCACTTGTAGCAGCTAAAATTTGTGCCCTTTGCTCATCGCTTAAAGCAATATTATTTTGTGTTAAAAGTTTTTCGTTGCCAACTAATATAAGCCCGCTTTCATCTTTATAGCTAATACCCTGACCTACGATGTTGCTAAACTCACCACTAGCAGCTCTTACTCTTTGGTAGTTTTGCTCGGCAAATTTCACAACAGCTTTTGATATAGGATGCTCGCTAAGTGCCTCAATACTTGCTATTTGCATAAATTCAGGGACGCTTAAAGTGTGACTTGCTACGCTTATTTGAGCCTTACTAAGTGTACCAGTCTTATCAAAAACTGCGAATTTAACATCTTTTATAAGCTCTAAGACCTCGGGATTTTTAATCAAAATTCCGCTTTTAGCCCCGCATGCAAGCGCAGAGATTATGCCTATTGGAGTCGCAAGTCCAAGTGCGCATGGGCAAGAGATTATCAGCACGCAAATCGCACTTGATATAGCATATGATAAATGTGCGCCCATAAAAAACCAAACTAAAAAAGTAAGCACAGCTATAGCAACTACACTTGGGACAAAGATATTTGCGACCCTATCAGCAAGACGCGAGATAGGCATCTTTTTTGCACTTGCGTCATTTAAAAGTATGACGATTTGAGAAAGCAGGGTTTGTGCTGCTTTTTTCTCTACTTTTACGCTTATATAGCCATTTGTGTTTAGCGTCCCAGCAAAAACAACATCCCCCACCTCTTTATAAACGGGTAAACTCTCGCCAGTAAGCATAGAGGCGTCTATCTCTGCGCCACCTTGCACGATAGTCCCATCTACTGGGACATTAAATCCATTTTTAACAACAACTATATCGCCTACATTTAACTCGCTTACACTAACTTCAACATTTTGCCCATCTGGCTTTATGACAAGTGCTGTTTTTGGCGAAAATTTAAGTAAATTTTTAATGTAGTCTCCAGCCTTTGCTTTTGAGCGCTCCTCTAAAAATTTACCAAGTAATACAAAGGTAATTATCATAGCTGAGCTTGAAACATACATATTATTTAGCTCACTATCAAGAGCATTTGGAAACAAAAACACAAAAAGCGAGTATAAAAATGCACTGCCTGTTCCAAGCGCAACAAGTACATTCATATCGTAGTTACGGCTCTTTAAGGCAGCTAAAGCGTGGGTAAAAAAGCTCTTACCGCTATAAAACATTACGAGAGCTGCCAAGATAATCATCATAAAAGAGTTTATGAAATTTTTTTCGCCAAACATCTCAAAGCCCATGATAGCAACGCTTAAAACTGCACCAAAAGCAAATTTATCACGCAAAGATTTTATATGCTCGCTTCGTTTTCTCTCAAGCTCATCTATATCTTTTGCGATCTCAAAACCAAGCTTTTTTATCTTTGCTTCAAGCTCTTGCAAGATCTCTGTTCGCTCTATCACAAACTCTCCACTGGCATTTGCAAAGCTGACATTTGCCTCGCTAACACCTGGTATTTTTAAAGCTGCCTTTTGTATAGAATTTGAGCAGTTTACACAGCTCATGCCAGCGATATTTAGCTTAACTCGCTCGCTCATCAAAGCTCTTTTATAACGCTAAATCCAAGATCATCAAGCTCGCTCTTAAAATTTTCAACCCGATCATCTGAAATTTCCACACTCACAACTCTTGGCTCACAACTTAGATCAACTAAAATAGTTCCAAAATCATCTTCAAGTGCGTTTTTTATGGTGTTTGCACAATTTTGACAATGTACATTTGCAACTTCAAATTTTTTCATATTATCTCCTTTATCAGATGATGGTATCTGTGTTTGTAAATTTCTTTTTTACTAATATTTTTAAAACCTAAACTCTCATAAAACGCTAAAGTTTTGGGCTTTGTCTCATCTACAATGAGCGAGACTTTTTTATGATTTTTCTCTTTTGCAATTACAAATGCATGTGATATAAGTTTACTAGCGATACCCTTGCCTCTAAATTTCTCATCTACAGCGATACTATCGATGTAAAACTCATCTGATTCGCACTCATTTGCAAGAACAAGATTGCTATTTAAAGCTTTTGCATTTGCTAAAATTTCAGTATCAAGTATATCTAACTCCCCACCAAAATATACACACATAGCACCCACTACAGAGCCATTTTCTTTGTATACATAGACATTTTTATAACTTATGCGATTTACTTCACTTGTAAAAAATTTAGACAAAATTTCATTACAAAGTCCGTCATCACTGGTGCCAGCAAGATAAAAAGCCGCATCCTCCATAGCAAGTCTGAGTAGTTTAATGCAAGTTTTTGCATCAGTTTTTTGAGCTTGTAAAATCATCTGGCAATTATAGAACCAAAACATAAATTTTTTACAAACGCCCAAAAAACTGAAGAATTTAAGTAAGCCTTTTGTATAATAGCAAGAAAATTTTTCACGACAAGGATATAAATGGGACGAGCATTTGAGTATCGCAGAGCGGCTAAAGAAGCGCGCTGGGACAAGATGAGCAAGGTCTTTCCAAAGCTTGCAAAAGCCATCACAGTAGCAGCCAAAGAGGGTGGCACTGATCCTGATATGAACCCAAAACTTCGCGCCGCGATCGCTGCTGCAAAGGCGCAAAATATGCCAAAAGACAACATCGACTCGGCAATTAAACGAGCAAATGGCAAAGATAGTGCAGACATCAAGACTATATTTTACGATGGTAAGGCAGCTCATGGCGTGCAAATCATCGTAGAAACGGCTACTGACAACCCAACTAGAACGGTCGCAAATGTAAAGGCTATCTTTAACAAAAATGGTGGCGAAGTGTTGCCAAGCGGCGCACTAAGCTTTATGTTTAGCAGAAAAAGTGTATTTGAAATTTCAAAGCCATCGCAGGAACTTGAAGAGCTAGAGCTAGAACTTATAGATTTTGGTCTTGAAGAGCTTGATGAGGGTGATGAAGGCGTAACACTTTATGGGGATTATACAAGTTTTGGAACCCTAAGTGAAGGCATAGATAAGTTGGGTCTTGAGCTAAAAAAAGGCACGCTAGAATATGTCCCAACAACTACCATAAGCTTAAGTGAAGAGCAGATGCAAGACATTGAACGCTTACTAGACAAACTAGAAGATGATGACGATGTGCAGGCTGTTTATACAAATATAGAATAAATTTAAAGGAAAGTGTATGAGATTTGATGAGTTAAAAATTTATGAACCAAATATAGATGAGCTAAAAAAGGCAAAATTTGCTGTATTTCACACAAGTAAGGGCGATTTAAATCTAGAGCTTTTTGCAGATGAGGCGCCACAAACGGTGGCAAATTTTGTTGAGCTTATAAAAAATGGCTTTTATAATGGTCTAAATTTTCATAGAGTTATCCCAAATTTTGTTATACAAGGCGGCTGCCCACACGGTACTGGTACCGGAGGTCCAGGATGGAGAATTTTATGCGAGTGTGACGAACAAAATGTCCGCCATGAACGCGGAAGCCTGAGTATGGCACACGCTGGTAGAGACACTGGCGGATCGCAGTTTTTCGTCTGTCATAGCGCACAGCCACATCTTGATGGTGTGCATACAGTTTTTGGAAAGTGCGTGGATGAAGAGAGCTTAAAAGTTCTTGATGCTATCCGTGCAGGCGATGAGATCACTTCGGCGGAAGTTAAAGAAAATTTATAAAGGTCTAACATGCAACAGACACAAGCCCAGAAAAATTTCTGGTTAAAACTGGCAACAAGCCTTGCGTTTTGGGTTGTTTTTGCGATTATTGCTGGGATTATCGTTGGTATCGTTGCGCCAGAGCTTGGCATAGCAAGTAAGCCAGGTATCGACTACTTTATCAAGGCACTGAAAGTTCTTATAGGCCCTATTATCTTTTTAACCATAGTCTCTGGTATAGTTGGGCTTGAGAGCCTAAAAGATCTAGGCTCTATCGGGCTTAAGGCTTTTATATATTTTGAGATAGTAAGTACGATAGCGCTTGCAGTGGGAATTTTATTTGGTGAAATTTTGCGACCAGGTCACGGAATGCACTTAGACTACACCAAACTAGACCCAAGTAGCGTTGATAAATACACACATGTTGACCGTGATGTGGGTTCTATGTGGTCTATCTTAAAAAGTGCGGTGCCTAGCGACCCCATCACACCTTTTATAAACTCAAATACCTTGCAAGTTCTTTTTATGGCTCTTTGTGTGGCGATAGTCTTGTCGTTTTTGAAGCACGAGCATAAAAAAGCTTTCTTAAAACCACTTGAGTTTATCCAGCACTATGTATTAAAACTACTTAGCATATTGATGCTTTTTAGCCCAGTAGCTGCCTTTTCTGCGATGGCTTATCTGATAGGAAAATTTGGCATTAGCTCGCTACTTGGCATGCTAGAGCTTTTGGCTGTCATGGCTGCGGCTAGCTTATTTTTTATATTTGGTGTGCTTGGTGCTATATGCTACTTTGCAAAGGTCAATGTCTTTAAATTTATGCGCTTTATATCAAAAGAGGTACTTGTAGTTTTTGCGACAAGTTCCTCAGAAACTGCACTCGCTCCACTTATGCAAAAACTTGAAAGAGCTGGCATAAACCGCGGTGCCGTAGGACTTATAATACCAACTGGCTACTCATTTAACCTTGACTGCACAAATATCTATCTAAGCCTTAGTGTAATATTTCTTGCGCAAGCATTTGATATACCGCTAAGCTTTGAGCATCTTATTAGTATACTAATAGTACTAATGATAACAAGCAAGGGCGCTGTTGGAGTTACAGGCTCTGGCTTTATAGTTCTTGCTGGTACACTTGCCGCGCTACCTTCAACAGGCATTCCAGTTGTTACAGTAGCTGTGCTTCTTGGTGTAGATAAATTTATGTCAGAGATGCGTGCCGTAGGCAATCTATGCGGAAATGCTGTTGGTTGTATGATAATTTCTATCTGGGATAAAAAGGTCGATCTAACACAATTTAGATATGCGCTTGATCACCCTGATGAATTTGAATTTAAAGGATAAAAGAGCGCCCAAGTGGCGCTCATAAGCCTAGAATGCGTTATCTACTGCTTGACAAAGAGTGTGGATAACTAAGATATGCATCTCTTGAATGCGTGGGGTATCAGAGCTTGGCATCACTAAATTTAGCTCGCAAATTTCATTCATATTGCCACCATCTCTTCCTGAAAGCCCCAAAGTTCTTACACCAAATTCTTTTGCGACATTTAGTGAGTTTATAACATTTTTACTATTTCCGCTAGTTGAAATTCCTATCAGCAGGTCGCCTTTTTTTGCAAGTGCACGAAACTGACGCTCAAAAACCATATCATAGCCATAGTCATTTCCAATCGCCGTAAGTGCTGAAGTATCGGTCGTAAGTGCTATCGCAGGAAGTGCTAGGCGTTCGGTTTTATATCGCCCAGTAAGCTCTGCTGCAAAATGCTGCGCATCAGCCGCACTACCACCATTACCACATATTAAAATTTTACCGCCATTTTTTAGCGTATCTACCACAATTTCACAAGCTTTTTTTATATCATTTTCAAGCAAAGACATTTTATTTGCGGTATTTATATGGGCTAAAATTTCTGCTTTTATCATCTCATTTATTTGCATCTATTATCCTTTTTATAATGCTAGTCGTACTCTTGCCATCTACAAACTCTACAAGACGCACATCTTTTACTATTTGGCTACCAACCACCTCTTTACCAGCATAGTCAGCACCCTTTACAAGCACATCTGGCTTTAATTTTGTTATTAAATTTAGTGGAGTATCCTCATCAAATATCACAACATAATCAACAAAACCAAGCGAACCAAGCACGCTAGCTCTGTCATCTTGCGAATTTACGGGACGACTTTCTCCTTTTAGTCTTTTTACCGAAGTGTCAGAATTTAGACCAACTACCAGTATATCCCCAAAACTGCGAGCTTTTGCTAGGTACTTGGTATGCCCTGCATGAAGTACATCAAAACAGCCATTTGTAAAGACTATCTTTTTGTTCTCCTTGTGGGCAAAAATTTCAACCAACTCATCTGCGCTTTTTATCTTTTTTTCATAATGAATACTTTCGCGATCTTGCAAAAGCTCATTTATCTCGGCAAAATTTGCCGTAGCACTGCCTATCTTACCGACAACAACCGCGGCTGCAAGATTTGCCATTTTTATCGCCTCTTTAATGTTTGCACCACTTGCAAGCATATATCCAAGCGTGGCTAGCACCGTATCTCCAGCGCCCGTAACATCAAAAACTTCCTTGGCTTCAGCTGGAAAAATTTCTAACTCATCATCAAAAAGCGCTATACCAGCTTCTGAGATCGTGATGATAGAGTACTTTAGCTCAGCCGTTTCTTTTAGATTTTTTATGGCAATAAGAAGCTTTTCGTCGCTATCTATTTTTAATCCAGTAGCCTCGCTTGCCTCTTTTTTATTTGGCGTAAGAAGCGTTGCGCCTTTGTATTTTTTATAATCACTACCCTTTGGATCAACTAAAACTGGGATTTGCATCTGTTTGCATTTTTTGATTATCTCTTGACAAACATCGCTAATAAGCACGCCCTTACCATAATCACTTAGCAAAACAGCGTTAAAACGATCTAAATTCTCACATATATCTTTTATAAAATTTTTACTATCTTTTATAGGCTCGGCACTTTCGCTATCTATGCGCACAACTTGTTGATGGGTCGCTATCACTCGGCTTTTTATCGAGCTTTTGCGGCTATCTTCAAATTTTAGTAAGTTAGTTTTTGCACCGATGTCATTTAGCATATTTTTTATATTATTACCTACGCTATCATCTCCGACAACACTTGCCACACTTACTTTTGCACCAAGCGAGAGCAAATTTGCCACGACATTTCCAGCCCCGCCAAGCCTATAAGTTTCGCTATTTATCTTTACGACTTGAACTGGTGCTTCGGGTGAAATTCTATCACAACTTCCCCAAATGTAGTGATCTAGCATAAGATCACCAACAACTAAAATTTTAACATCGCTAGCCATTTAGCTCTTCCTTAAATATACGCTTTATCTCGCCTATATAATCAGCCACACCATCCTCAAGACTCCATTTACTCTCAAAGCCAAGCCCCGCCTTTGTCACCGACATGTCAGCCTCTGTGTGAAACTGATATGACCCAACAAATGGGTTTGGAATGTATTCGTTGCCTAAATTTGTGCCGAGTTCTTTTTGTAATATATCAGCTATATCCTGAAAGCTTCTTGCCGTTCCTGTAGCTGCGTTGTAAACACCACTTTTAGCACTAACGGCTTTTAGATTTGCGTCTATTATGTCTTTGATGTAAACAAAATCTCGTTTTATATTGTCGCTACCCTCAAAAAGGCGTGGTGTTTTACCAGCTAAAATTTGCAAACCAAACTGAAGCACCATCGAAGCCGTTTTGTTTTTAAAAAACTCACCCTTTCCATAAACATTAAAATACCTTAGTCCAACCACATGAACACCCTGCTGTGCATACTTGCGACCGATATTATCCATAGCAAGCTTTGAAAATCCATAAGCATTGTTTGGGGCTTCGCATTCGCCGACTTTTTGCGGACTTTTTGCATTTCCGTAAGTCGCACCAGAGCTAGCATAAACCATCTTTATATCATACTTTTGGCAAATTTCAAGCAGATCCACAAAGGCATTTACATTTGTTTTTATAAGCTCGTCTTGCTCTTTTACCGTTGTATCTGAGATCGCTGCTTCATGAAAAATTATCTCTGGCTTAAAGCATTCTATCTTTTCAAGCGTTTTTTTGCTATTTATATCTCCAGCAAAAACCTCACCTTTAAAGCCAAGCAAATTTTTAAAATGACCAAATGATTTTAAATTTCCATTACTAAAAACATCATCATTCCTAAATTTATCAACCACAAGCACGCTTGCTTCTGGGTAATGCTCATCAAAATGGTGAGCCAGTGCCGAACCTATAAAGCCAGCACCACCAGTTATCACTATGCGTTTTTTATTAAAATTCATATCAAACCTTTACTTTTTATCTTTTCATAAACATCTTTCACGCTTGTGAAATTTATGCCATCAAGCAAGTAGCTTTGCCCCACGCAAGCGTTTTGTGCAGCCTTGATGTCACTTTGTTTGTCGCCTATCATTATACTATCTTTTAGATTAATATTTAGCTCAGCAGCCGCGTCAGTTATCATCTTTGGTTTTGGTTTGCGACACTCGCACTCCTCTTCTGGAGCATGCGGACAAAAGTAGACTTTTGAAATTTCTATCCCCTCTTTTTCAAAGGCTTTTAGCATGTGTTTTGTAAGATTATAAAAGTCTTCAAGAGTATAGTATCCACGCCCGATACCAGACTGATTTGTCACGACCACCAACATATAGCCAAGCGCGCTAAATTCACGCAAAACTTCAAAAACTCCGTCTATAAATTTAAAGTCTTCAACTTTATAAACATAGCCATGATCTTCATTTATAACGCCATCTCTATCTAAAAAAAGTGCTTTGTTTTGTTTCATGATGATATTATACATAAAAAAATTTATTTACCAATAAAAGAAAAACTTTCATTTACCTTTTTTATAATATAATAGTCCTTGAATTTTTCACAAAGGATGTAAAATGAAAAAGTTATTTATCGTTTCTGGTGTTGCAGCTATGCTTGCAACTGGTGTTTTTGCTGCTGATGGTGCGACTATTTATAAAAAATGCGTTGCCTGTCATGGTGCAAAAGCTGAGAAAGTTTTTAACAACAAAGTTCCAGCTCTTACTTCACTTTCAAAAGATGACATCGTAGCTGGCATAAAAAGCTACAAAACTGGCGCAAACAAATACGGTATGGGTGCTATGATGAAGCCTATCGCTACACCACTTAGCGACGCAGATATCGAAGCTGTAGCTGACTTTATCCAATCACAAAAATAATTCTAAATCTCCGAGCGTAAATGCTCGGAGTCTCTTTTAAAAATTTTATCCAAATTTATCTCACATTTGATTTTTATCATTATAATTTAGCAATATTTTTATCTACAAAGGCTTAAAATGAAATATGACCTGATTATTATTGGATTTGGCAAGGCTGGAAAAACTCTGGCAGCAAAAGCAGTAGAGCTTGGCAAAAAAGTCGCGTTAATCGAGAAAAATCCACAAATGTATGGCGGAACTTGCATAAATATAGGCTGCATACCTAGCAAAAAGCTGATAATGCTTTCAAAAGAGGCAAAATTTCATACAGACAAAAAAGCATATTTTAAAGAGGCAATGAGCAAAAAAGATACGCTTATAGCAACCCTAAGAGCCAAAAATTATGCGATGTTAAATGATAAAGAAAACATAGATATCATTGATGGAGAGGCGAGTTTTTTAGATAGCAAAACGATAAAAGTTGTTAAAAGCAACAAAGAAACCCTAACTTTAACTGCTGATAAAATCATAATAAACACTGGCTCAATAGATAAAAAGCCTGAAATTTTAGCAAACTCAGACAAAATTTATACAAGCAAAGAGCTTTTGTCGCTGTCTGAGCTACCAAAACATTTAGTGGTAGTAGGAAGTGGCTTTATAGGCTTGGAATTTGCCTCTATGTATGCAAATTTTGGCTCTAAGGTTAGCATTTTGGTTCGAAAAGATGAGTTTTTACCAGATGAAGACGACGATATAAGGGATAGCATAAAACAAGCTTTAAATGCACAAGGGATAGAAATTTTACTATCAACCATCCCAAAAAGTGTGCAAGATGATACCATGATATGCTCTTGCAAAAATGAAGAGATAACAATAAAAGCCGATGCCTTTTTGTTTGCTACTGGAAGAGTGCCAAATACTAAGGAGCTAAATTTAAAAGCTGCTAGCGTTAGCACAAATGAGCGCGAAGAGATAGTCGTAAATGAGTTTTTACAAACAACAAATGCCGATATTTACGCTGTTGGGGACGCCAAGGGTGGCGAACTTTTTACCTATATATCGCTTGATGATTTTAGGATAGTCTTTTCTCATCTTTTTGGCAATAAGTCTCGTTCGACAAAAAACCGAACCATACACGCAAATGTACTTTTTACCGATACTCCGCTAGCAAAAGTTGGCGTCAGTGAAAAGATGACCAAAAACGCTAAAGTACTAAAAATACCACTATCATCAGTACCAAATGCTAAAATTTTAGGCAAAGAAACTGGCTTTTTAAAGGCTATTATAGATCAAGAGAGTAGAGAAATTTTAGGTGCGGCATTTCACTGCGAAAATGCTCACGAGCTAATTAACGAGATGGCTATTGTTATGCAACTTAAAGCAAAAGCCGATGTGTTTAAGAATCAAATTTTTACTCACCCAAGCACAAGCGAGGCACTAAACGACCTTTTTGCTGGAGCATAAAACAAACCTCTACTTAGCTGAGGGGGGAGACCCCCTCACTCAGAAATTTTCTCTTTAACCTCTTTTGTCTTCTTTACCGCTGACTCTTTAACTTCCTTTGTTTTCTTAACCGTCTTATCCTTTAGATCTTTAGCCTTTTCCT